>DKES01000012.1 GCA_002452615.1 Patescibacteria group bacterium UBA6816 | reverse complement strand
AATTCAGGGATTAGGGTCAGACCCCAAGGGAACTACGAGGCGAGACCTCGTAGGTGGAGATGTCATCGGAGACAATCTAATCTACGAGGCGAGACCTCGTAGGTGGACCTCGTAGGTTTATCTACGAGGCGAGACCTCGTATATATTCCCCTAAAAAATAAACCTCTAGTCAACGCAGAGGCTCTCTGCGAGGTATAAACCTCTAAATATGCTAACATTTTCTAAGAAAAAAAACAAGGGAAATCCTTGTAAAAAACATAGAAGCTTAGCTTCCTTTTGGAAGCTAAGCTTCTATATATAACCTGTATATTTATTATTTTAAAAAACAATTGATATAAGAAATTTGGTCCGCCAAACTTTTTTTATTTAAGGTTGAGGGGCTAAAACCGGCCGCAGAATAATTTCTTGTCCTTCCCTTAAAATGGTTAATTCCACTTCATCACCAATTATTTTTTGTTGAATTAAATAAGTTAAATCTTGGTCCTCATCTAAAAAAACATTATCAACCCGAATAATCACGTCAGCATTTTGTAAACCTGATGCTAAAGCCGGGCTGTTTTCTACTGGCGAACCATAAACAATGGCCCCATTTTTTAAATCTTTAAATTTATCACTTTGTAAACCGGGCGCTTGTTCAATTCTTAAATAATCAATTCCTAAATAAGGGCGCTCAATGTCTTGACCTAACAAAACTTGTTTAAATATTGGGCTAATTTGCCAAGCCGGAATAACTCTTTCTTTCATAATCACCCCAATAATTTTTTTATCTAAACCAAAAACCAAACCCTGAGGAAAGCCGGCTAAAGAAGCGCTTCTATCTAAAGCTAAATAATCGGAAAAATAATCTGTGGAATTTATTAAATCCTGGGTTTGAAAAACATTTCTTTTAGCTGGAGAATTTACTTTTGAAAAATGTTTATTTTCTAATTTATCCCAAATAACTACTTCTTGACCCGCCCGAACCTCTTCTTTTAGGGCTAAACTTATTTCTGGAAAATCTTGCCCAGAAAATTGACAAAAACTAATTCCCGTAACTGAATCAACTACTATCTTAGTAAACGGATGTAAATTACGTTCCTGGTCTAAAAATAGATATTCTTTATCTGGTTCAAGGGTGGCACTAGTCATAACCCAACCCAAAGAATTAATAAAAACTCCGACTCCTTTTCTTTGCCAGGGCGCATAAATTTGGTCTAAAAAACCTAATTCTTGACTATTTTTAACTTCAAAAATAGCCCCGGTTTTTGATTCTATTTCTTGAATTAATTCTTCTCTCCGGGCTTCAGCTAAAACCGTAACATTTTTCTCTGTTACAGAAACAATTTCCCGAGTAGAAAAATTATTATTTAATTCAATTTCTCCAATAAAAGGAAGCTCTAAACTTTCTCGGGATAAAAGTAAAAGAGTGGCTCCGGTCCCTGCAATTAAACCAAAAACAATCGCCCAAATAATCACTAAAAAAAGCAAACCCTTGGGTCGAATTGGTTTTTGTAAATGATCTGACCCAGAACTCTTATAAAAATCAGCGATTTGTTCTTCCACATTTCCTTTTCTTTTTTCTCGCGAGGAAAAACGCGGACTTTTTTTTACTTCTACTTGGTCGTTTTCATTAGAATCATTATCCACATTAATTTTTTTTGAAAATTTATCTGACATAATTTAATAATTACGGTTTTGTTAATTTATTAAAATAAAATTGCGAAGACCCTACCATTATAATATATAGTAAAGAAAGACTCAAGGTAGTTAAATAAATTCCTAAGGGCAAAAAATTAATCACTAAAAATAATTCGGCAAAAATTAAAGCCTTAATCAATAACTCATCCTTTAACATCACTAAAGAAAACCGGGAAAAAGCATCGTAATAAAATAACCAGAGGATAAAAACAAAAACCGCTAAAGTGGCGATTAAAAGTCTTGAAATAAAAAAATCTGGTCCTAAAAAATGACCCCAACAAAATAAAAACCAATAACTAATTATAAAATTCAGCCAAGAGCTCATTTTTTTTAAAGCTTGGGGTTGGCTTATTCGGGGTTGATTAAATAATTGATAAATGTGAAAAAGAAAAATCCCCAAGACCAGATTAAAAATAAGAATAAAAATAATTTGCCAAATTAAATCATTAAGAAAGAGCAAAAACCCTAAACCCGAGGTCACAAAAACTAATAAGTGAACAAAAAAGGGCCATTGTTTTTTAAACTTGCCCTGAATTAAAAAAATCCCGGCTAATAAAGATAATAAAATAAGGCCGGGATAAACAATCTTTAACTTAATCAACTGAGGAGACTGAAAAGTCCAAACCAATAAAATAGAGAATAATAATGGCAAAAAAAGATACAATCTTTTTAACATAAGCTTAATTAAGGCCCATTTTTTCTAAATCAATCTCTTCCCATTCTCCTGACTTGTTTTGTAAATAAATATTTACCTCTTCTACTTTTTCATCCGGAGAATAAACATAATCCACAGCCACGCGCCCACCGATTCTTTTGGTGTGTAATACTTTTTTATCCACTACTTTAGGCCGGGTAATCTTTTCCATTTTAATTTTTCCCAAAGGACTCTTAAATTCAATTATTTCTTTTGTTCCCATTATTTTAGAGCCATCAGAAAGTTCCCCTACTTCTAATTCTTGTTTTTCTCTTTTATCTATTCCCAATTTTTCCTCGGCGAGAAAAACTAATTGTTCCCATTTGTTTGGATTCATGATTTTATTTTACTTTTTTTTGACTAAAAACGCAACCGCAATAATTTTGTCGATAAAAATTATATTTTTTACTCCATTGAACGCTTTTTTTAAACCCGTCTTTTTTCTTAAAATCAGCCTCATAAAATTTTAAATTTTGGGCTGATTCTTGGCCTATTTTATTAATAATGGCTGCTTTTTTTTGCGGCCCCATTGTTAAGGTGGTGGCAAAATAATCAAAATTTTTTTTCATTGCAGTTTGAGCGGTTTTCTCTATTCTTATTTGAAAACAAACTTTGCATCTTTGACCGCCTTCTGGCTCTAGTTCCAAACCCTTTACTTGTTCTAGCCATTTCTGAGGACAATACAGTTCTTTGATTAACTCTAAATTATAAATTTGAGCTAATTNNTAATCTTTTTTCATGTTCTTGTTCGGGCTGAATATTGGGATTAAACCAGTATAAAGTCAAATCAAATTCATCTTTTAAAAGTTCTATGGGGATGGTCCCACAATTAGCACAGCAAAGATGTAAAAGAATCTGTTTCATATTACATTAGTTTTATTATTGGACAAGTTTTAATTTGCACAGGTCGGACCTGTGTATTAATTTGCACAGGTCGGACCTGTGCATTTCTGAGAAATTACATTCCCTATTTTACGCTTATATTTTATATTGTCAATCTTGCTAAATAATTATTTATCTCCTATCATTAATCTGGGGTTAGACCCCAAATTTAAAAATAAGCGGGGTGTGGCCTAGTCTGGTAAGGCGCATCGTTCGGGACGATGA
Source organism: Patescibacteria group bacterium UBA6816 (assembly GCA_002452615.1). Classification (GTDB taxonomy): domain Bacteria; phylum Patescibacteriota; class Patescibacteriia; order UBA2591; family UBA6264; genus UBA6264. The sequence continues at coordinate 2,311 of DKES01000012.1, read as the reverse complement.
GATCAGCGGTTCGAATCCGCTCACCCCGATTAAAGAACGCCCTCCGCCTTTGGCGGACGGCTTCAGTCGTCTTGGGGCGACTTTTCTTTAACGGGGCTCACCCCGACCACTTAAAAAATAAAGATAAATTTAAAAGAAAAGGACGCCTTAAAAAGCGCCCTTTAATAATTAAAAACAATAATAAACCAGAAAAACCATTAATCCCATCCGACTAGTGTTGGCAATTAAGAGTAAAGGCAAGGCTCTTTTAATCCGGGCAATTTTTGCCGCCACAATAGCGACATCTTCCATAAAAGGGGTAAAAGGAATAAACAAGATTAGAAAAATTACCAACTTATTATGAACTAAAAGCCATGCCAAAAGTTTTTTCTTTCCCCGCTTAATCGCTTGGTCTATTTTTCTTAACCAAGGCCAATTTAATATCAATTCTCCTAAGGGTTGGTGTTTTTTCCCGGTTTTAACCACGAACCAATCAATTAGAGAAACAGACGTAAATATTAAAATGACTTTAAAATTAGTCCAAATAGTAACAATTAAAAAAGCAGACCAGGCTGACAAATCAAGGTGATGGAACTGAATTATGGCAAATTCTGACCTCACAACCAATAAAACCCCGCTGAGAATCTGATCCCATATCATTTTTCCCTCCTCTGTTAAAGATCTTTATTGAAAATTATTTTTGACAAATCGGGCAATAACTAGTGCCCCGGCCCCCTAAATTAATTCTCTGAATCATTCCTTTTTTACAGCGAGAACATTTTTCTCCTTGTTTTTGATAAACTTTTAATTTAAAGACATATTTTCCTTTTTTGCCGGCGGTGTCTTGATAATGTTCATCTGCGGCCGTAGTCCCCTTATCTTTAATGGCTTGTTTTAAAATCTTTATTAAACAAGTATAAATTAATTTAATTTCTTTGTCAATTAAAGTATTAATCCTTCTTTGTGGTTGAACTTTGGCGCCCCAGCATATTTCCTGGGCATAAATATTGCCAATTCCAGCTAAAAAAGACTGGTCCATTAATAATATTTTTATTCTGGACCGTGGTTTTTGTTTGAGTAGTGTTTTAAATTTTTCTAAAGTAAAATTTTTATCCAAAGGTTCTGGTCCTAATTTTTTTTCTTGAAAAAATTTATCTAAATCCGCGGTTTTAATAATTTTAACATAACCAAACTGACGCAAGTCATTATAGATTAAACAACTTTTGTCTGAAAAATGATAAATTAAATGCGTGTATTTTTTAAGATTCTCTGGTTTTAATTCTTTTACAAAAAACAATTGGCCGGTTAATTTTAAATGCCCGACTAAAGAATAATTATTATTCAAATCAATAATAATCATTTTAGCCCGGCGCCAAACCTTTTTTATTTTAGCTCCTTCCACTTGATTTTTAAAAAAATTAAAAGAACGAGCTTGAATAACTTTTTTCAACCTCACTTCAATTTTTTTAATCTTTTTTCCTTTAATTTTTCTAGCCAATTGTTGGCTAATAGTCTCTACTTCTGGCAATTCTGGCATATAATATAATACTTTTAAAAAGTGGAGGCTGAGCCTCCAAAAAAAAATTTGCCACAAAAGTGACTGGTAAATAAAAATGGGCGATTCAGGATTTGAACCTGAGATCTCCGCGATGTGAACGCGGCGCTCTAACCAACTGAGCCAATCGCCCCTTTGTTTTAAATCTAAATCGCTGAGGCCAATTGATACATTGGGCTAATAATGGCAATAACCACTCCTCCAACAATAACCGCCAAGAAAATAAGAATCATTGGCTCTAATAAAGTAATTAATTTAGCTAAAATATTTTCTACTTCTCGAGAATAAAAATCAGCAATTTTTCCTAAAATCTCATCAATTCGACCAGTTTGTTCTCCAATAGACATTAAATGGGGCAACATTTTAGGAATAGCTGGTTCATCAAGAAAAGCATTACTAATAGAACGACCTTCTTCCACATCAATCAAAGCATTTTTAATTATATCTTGATAAACCGTGTTACTAACTACTTTAGAAACTATTTTTAAACTAGAACTAATAGGAATCCCTCCCACAATTAAAGTAGAAAGACTACGAGAAAACCTAACTAAATAAATTTTTTGAAATAAAGGGCCGAAAATAGGGGTTTTTAATAAAGCTTTGTCTAACAATCTTTTTCCGGTTTTACTTTTAAAAAATAGTCTAAGCAAAATACCTAAACCAATCACTATTAAAAATATAAAAATAACATTATTCTTTAAAAATTTACTAGTGGCAATCAATATCTGTGTGGCCACAGGCAAGGCAACTTCTGATTCTTCTAAAATCTGAGTTAAC
>DKES01000009.1 GCA_002452615.1 Patescibacteria group bacterium UBA6816 | reverse complement strand
CAATGACACTCATTTTTTCTATTTCTTCCACTAAATTTTTGAATTTTTTAGGAATAGTTACTTCTTTTTCTTCAGTTGAAGTATCTTCCTTAGAAATATCTTTTTCTTCTGCCATAAAATTAAAAGTTAATTATATTAATTATTTATTCTTAATCGCGGATAAAACATAAACTAANNTAAACAAAATTATTAATTGGTCCTTTTAGTCCTCTTAATAATTGCCCCAGTATTTCTGGCTTGGTTGGTAGTTTAGCTAATTGGTCAACTTTTTCCACGGAGATAAAATTTTTTTCAAAAATGCCTCCTTGAATTTTTAAAGCCTCGTGTTCTTTAATAAAATTAACCACCATTTTAGCTGGAAGAATATCTGATTCAAAACCAAAAACCAATCCTACTCCCCCGGTAATTTTATCTAAATCAATTTTATCCAGACCCATGTTTTTCAAAGCAATATTTAAAAGGGTTTTTTTAGTTACTAAATATTGACAAGATTGTTGTTTAAGCATTTTCCTTAATTTCTGAATTTCATTAACTTTTAATCCATAATAATCAACAAAAACCAAACTTTTCATCCGGCTTAATTGTTCTTCCAAATTTTGAACTATTTCTTTTTTTTGTTCTTTTGTCTTTGCCATAAATATCAAATTTTTAGAGCGAAGCGAATAAAAAGTTGTTAGATTTATGAGCACCCCGCCCTAATTTTACCTGATTATATATTGTATTAAATTAAACTAATTTTTACATCTTTTAATTCTCGCGGCAAAGCGTCTGAATAAGACCTCGCTGAAGGCGAGTTTGCCGCCTTGGTATTACCCTGTAAAATTGGGGCTGGGGTAACTAATATCAAATTTTATCTAAAATCTTAAAAAATTTTATCTAAATAAAAATAGTCTGAAAGTCCAGACCAATAAAAGACCGTTTAAAAAATTGTTGGTCTCGGCAGGTTATTAAGTATTTAAATAAATACTCCTGCTGTCTGTGACTTATTAATAATAATATCAAATTAAAAAAAATAAGCAAGTTTACTTATCCACAACTAATTTTTCTTCTTTTTTAATAATGAACCAATGATAAAGATACAAAGGTAAACCAATTAAAATCATGGCTAAATTAGAGGAGGCTTCTCTGTGGCGACGAGAAGTTAAAAAATTTATTTGAGCTGTTTCTTCTTTCCATTGTTGATAATCTATAATCATTTCATTAATTATTTGTTTTTGTTCTTCAGAAAGATTAACTTCTTCTGACGTAATTTCTCCTAATTTTTCTACTGAATAAACCATGGGCGGGCGGTAATAGTTTAATTTTTCTTGTTCTTCTGCTTTAGTAAAAACAAAAGCTTTTAAACCCATATCTAAAAACCGAATACTAGAAATAATTAAAAGAACTAATCCTAAAAGAGAGAACGAATACAAGTAAATTTTTCTAATCAAAGAATTTTTTTTCATATATTTTTAATTTATTAATAAATTAAAGTCCCTTTGAAATTCTGGCCCTTTAAACAATTTTCTAAATTTTTAATATTTTTACCATTAATAACCGCTACTTTTATTCCTAATTGTTGGGCTAATTTACTAGCCGGAGGGCCAAAAGGAGTGGAAGTGCGAGGAGACCATTTTTCTCCTATAATTTTTAAAAAATCAGGCCACCTAATTTTTTTAATGGGTTGGGCATTTTTATATTTATCCGGGTCTTGGTCATAAACATAGTCAATATCAGTTAAATTAACCACTAAATCAGCTTTTAATTTTTGGGCCCACATAACGGCTTGTTTATCAGTAGAACAACCTGGTTGCCAACCAGAACCAATAATTAATTTAGGTTGACCTTTTAATTTTGTTTCTGGATTAGCTACTACCTTTTCATAGGCAAAAGGAGAAAAAATAAGACGCAAAAATTCCGCATTTAATTTACTGCAGGCAATTCCCAACCAATCCAAATCCTGATTTTTAATCAGGTTAATTTTTTGCGCTTGTTGATTATAATGTCGGTTGATTCCTCCTCCCCCAGTCACAATTACTATTTGATAACCATTTTTCAAAAATTTTAAAATCAAAACTCTAAACTTTTTTAAAAAATTAATCGCAATTTTATCCTGAGGAATAATTAAAGACCCCCCTAAAGATAAAATTAATTTCTTTTTTACCATAATTAAAGTGATAATGATAAATAATTTGTAATTTGCAGTCCGTAATAAATAAATACCCAATCCCCAAATTCCCAATCCCCAAGTACCCAATCCCCAAGTACCCAATCCCCAAATTCCCAATCCCCAAGTACCCAATCCCCAACCCATGCTTTAATGTTTATTGGAAAAGCTGGCAAATTTCGACATTTTTTAAAAATCCGCTCTGAAAACCACTCTGAGAGAGGGTTTGCAAAGGGCAAATTTTGGGGTCTGACCCCAAAATTTACATTTCTTCTAAAACTTGAATACCTAATAATTCCAGGCCTTGTTTAATAATTAAGGCCACGGATTGAATTAAAACTAAACGAGCCTCTTTTAATTTTGGTTCTGCTTTTAAAACTGGAAATTGATGATAAAATTCATTAAATTTTTGAGCTAAAGCGAGTAAATAATGAGCTAAATAAGAAGGGTTATAATTAATCGTTGATTTTTTAATTATCTCAGGATAATTAAATAAAAGTTGAGTTAATTCTATTTCTAATTTATTTTTTAAAACCTGATAATCAATTTTTTTATCTATTTCTTTTTTATCTATTTTTTTTAAAATACTTTGAATTCGTACATAAGTATATTGGCAATAAGGACCACTGTCTCCATCAAAAGAAATAGAAGCTTGGGGGTCAAAATTAATTTTTTGTCCGGGAGTAAATTTTAATAAAAAGAATTTTAAAGCCGCTTGAGTAATTATTTCTGCCCGGCGAGAAACTTCCAAAGGACTTAAATTAGGATTACGGCTTAAAATTTCTCCTTTGGCCATTTTTTCCATTTCCTGAATGACTTCATCAGCATCAGCGGTTTGCCCTTCTCTTGATTTCATTTTACCATGAGGAAGAAAAACCAGATTATAAGATAAATGGTATAAATTTTTTACCCAATTAAAATCAAATATTTCTAAAATTTTAAAAAGGACTTTAAAATGATAATCTTGTTCTGAACAAACAACATAAATTGAAAGGTCAGGATTAAACTGTTCTTGTTTTAATTGAGCCAAACCAATATCTTGAGTAATATAAACACTGGTTCCATCTGGTCGTAACAAGACTTTTTTTCCTAAATTATATTTCTCTAAATCAATTTCCACGGCTCCATCTTCCCTTTTATAACAAAGCCCCTTTTTAAGTGCCTTATTTATTGTTTTTTTACCCCATTCATAAATATCACTTTCAAAATACCAATAATCAAAATTAACTCCAATTTTTTGATAAGTTTTTTTAAACCCTTCAATGGCCCATTGATTCATTTTTTGCCAAAGGGCAATTATTTCAGGGTCTCCTTGTTCCCATTGTTGAAGCATTGCCTGAGCCTCTTCTAATAAAGCCGGGTCATCTTTTACCTTTTGGTTAAATAAAACATAATATTGACCAACAAAATAATCTCCTTTTATTTTTTCTGATTCCGGGGTCTTTCCTTTTCCCCATTTTTGATAAGCTAGCATTGACTGACAAATATGAATTCCGCGGTCATTAACTAAATTAACCTTGGTAACTTTGGCTTTAGTTAAAGAAAATAACTCCGCCATGGTCCAACCTAAAAAATTATTTCTTAAATGGCCTAAATGTTGAGGTTTATTAGTATTAGGAGCAGAATATTCGATTAAAACCTTTTTTTGTTTATTAAAACTTATTTCTTTCCATTCTTTTTTGTTTTTTAAAATTTCTTGAAAAACAATTTCCATCCAAACGGGTTTGTTTAAAAAAACATTTAAGTACGGACCTTGAGATTTTACTTGGTCTACTAAATCTATTAAAGAAATTTTAGAACTAAGTAATTTTTCTAATTTAAGGGCAATTTTTTCCGGTGATTGTTTTAATTCTTGACCAAGTTTAAAACAAGGCAAACACAAATCCCCCATCTCTGATTGAGGCGGGGGCAACCATTCTAAAACAGAATTAACGGGTAATTCCGGAAGAACTTTCTTAACTAAATTAGTAAGATTCTTTTTTATTTTTTCCCCGGTCATGAAATATTCTATTTAATATTAGTGGCTAAATAATCAGCCATCTCTACTAAACGACAAGCATAGGCATATTCGTTATCATACCAAGCAATAATTTTAACTAATTTATCTTTAACTTCAATTAAATCAAAATCTATAACCGCAGAAAAAGGATTAGCAATAAAATCAGTTGAAACTAAAGGTTCAGTGGTAAAATCTAAAATGCCTTTTAATTCTTCTTTAGCCGCGTTTTTAAATATTTCTTTAACCTTTAAAAGACTTGGAGTTTTTTCTAAAAGAGCCACAAAATCTATTAAAGAAACATTAGGAGTGGGAACGCGGATAGCTAAACCAGTTAATTTTCCCTTGAGTTCAGGAATAACCGCGACTACGGATTGGGTCGCTCCGGTAGTAGTAGGGATAATATTTTCTGCTGCCGCTCTGGCTCGACGTAAATCTTTATGAGGAGCATCTAAAATGTTTTGATTACTAGTATAAGAATGAATGGTGGTCATTAATCCTTGTTTGATTTTAAAATGATGATGAAGTACTTTAGCCACCGGGGCTAAACAATTAGTTGTACAAGAACCATTAGATAAAATCAAATCTTTCTTAAAATTTATTTTCTTTTCATTAACCCCCAGGACAAAAGTAGGAATCCCCATCCCTTGAGGAGGGGCTGAAATAATTACCCTTTGAGCCCCGGCTTGTAAATGTTTTTCGGCTCCTAATTTATTTCTAAAAAATCCAGTACATTCTAAAACTAAATCTATTTTTAATTTTTTCCAAGGTAATTTAGCCGGGTCTTTTTCTGAAAAAACAGGAATTTTATTTCCCTGAACTATTAATTGATTATTTTGAGAAGAAATTTTATGCTCATTTTTTCCAAAAACACTATCATACTGAAAAAGATGAGCTAAAGTTTTAACCTCAGTTAAATCATTAATCGCGGCTATTTTAATTTTTAAATTAGAAGATTTTAAGACTGAGCGCAAACTAGCTCGGCCAATTCTTCCAAAGCCATTAATGGCAACTTTAATAGACATAGTAAAAAATTATTATTGATTTAAAATTTCACTAATTTTTTCCCCAAACTCTTTAGCTGCGGCCGGGCCTTGAGCTGTAATTATTTTTCCAGTCACAACTACTTGTTCGTTTAGATACAAAGCTCCTTTTTTTCTTAAAAAAATAACTGGGGATTGGTCTACTTTATTAGACCAAACCGTAGCCCTTTTATTCTTTAAAACTCCGGTTTGAGCTAAAATTGTAGGGGCAATACAAATTGCTCCCAAAACCTTGTTTTGGGCAATGGTTTTTTTAATGAGATTATGAGCCGTAGGGTCAGCAACATATTCTAAAGCCCCGGGTCCACCAATAAAAATCAAGGCAGCAAAATCATCTAAATTAATTTCATCTAAGGTTTTATTAACTATTACTTTTTCTCCTAATTTTCCCTGAGCCTCTCCTTTAAAAGAACTTACCACCACGGTTTTAATCCCCCTTTTTTCTAATACTTCTTTGGTTTGATTATACTCTTGGTCTTGAAATCCTTGAGCAGCAATAATTAAAGCTACTGGCAATGATGAATTATTTTCCGAAGACATAAAATTTATTTGTTTATTTTTTTGACAGCCAAAAATAATAGTTAAAATTAAAATAAAAATTAAAGTATTTTTCCGGATATAAAATTAACTTATTTCCTCTAAAGGAACTTCTACTAATATTTTTTCAGTTCCTTTTTCTTCTTGAATTTCTACAATGACAATTTGTTTTAAAATCTGCCAATCAACTACTTTTCCTAACCCTTTTTTTGTTTTAACTTTTTTTCCCAAAGGCGGCAATTTTTCTCTTAATTCTTTATATTTTTTATCTTCAAAAGCTAAACAACACCTTAATCGACCACACATTCCTGACATTCTTTCTGGTCCTCGCTGTGAAAGTTGTTGATTAAACATCATTTCTGTGGTGACATTGCCTAATTCTTTAAGAAAAGACAAACAACACAAACTGCGACCACAAGGACCAATATCACCCATTAAACCTGTTTCTTGTCTAGCCCCAACTTGATGTAAACGAATAGATTTATGGAACTCTTGGACTAATTCTTTAACTAAATCGCGAAAATCTATTCGGTGAGGAGAAGTAAAAGCAAAAATTATTTTTCCCCCATCAAAGCTTAAAAGAGCGTCAATGACTTTCATGGACAATTTCTTTTTTTTAATGAATTCTTCACATTTTTGAATAAACTTTTGCTTATCTATATTACGTTCTTCTAATTTTTTTAAATCAGCTGGTCGAGCTTTTCTTAGAACAAATTCTTTTTTTTCTGCTGCTTCTTTTGATAATTGGGATTCGGTTTTTTCTTCAATTTTAATAATTTTACCCAAATCAGTTCCTAAATTACTTTTAATTAAAAGCCAATCTCCTAATTTAAATTGGCCTTTTTTAATTTTTTCTCCTCCCCTCATCTGAGTTACTTCTAAAGGATGATACCAGGGAGCTAATTGTAAATAAATTACTACCATAATAAAAATTAAAGTTCGAAACGAATAAAATTACTTACTTGTATGTTTTCTCCTAATTTAGCTACTTTTTCTTGAATCAATTCTTTAATTTTTTTATCGTCTTCCTTAATAAAAGGTTGTTCTAAAAGACAAACTTCAGTATAGAATTTATCTAAACGGCCGTTAATTATTTTTTCTTGAATTTGAAGGTCTTTATTTTGAGGTAGTCCCTCTTTAATAATTTTTCTTTCTTGGGCAATAACTTCTTCTGGAACATCTTCTGGTTTAATCCATTGAGGATTATTAGCTGCCACTTGCATGGCTAAATCATGAGCTAATTCTTTAAATTCTTTATTCCGGGCCACAAAATCAGTTTCACAAACTAAAGTCACTAAAACGCCAATTTTATTATTATTGTGAACATAAGCTTCAATAACTCCTTCATTAGTGGAACGTGATTGTTTTTGGGCCATTATTTTTTTTCCTTTTTTCCTTAAAATTTCAATAGCTTTTTCTAAATCATTATTGGCTTCTTTAAGCGCTTTTTGACAATCCAAAACACCACTCCCGGTTTGTTCTCTTAATTCTTTAATGTTTTCTATTTTAGACATAAATTAAATTAATTATAAATCACAAATTACAAACGCCCTCCCAAGGAGGACAAGAATTTTAATCTTTTTTTGTTTTTACATTTTTAAGTTGCTGTTCTTGACCTTTTTTTATGGCTTGAGCCAAAGTATTAGTAATTAAATCAATTGCCTTAATAGCGTCATCATTAACCGGAATAGGATAATCAACTAACTCTGGATTAGAATTAGTATCTACCATAGCCACGATTGGAATCTGACTACGCTGAGCTTCTCTTAAAACAATTTTTTCTTTTTGTAAATCAATTAAATAAATTGCTTCTGGTTTTTTTGACAAATCTTTAACCCCACCAATTAATTTTTCTAAACGAGTTAATTCTTTTTCCATTTCTAACTGTTCTTTTTTAGTATATTTATCCCAATCCCCTGCCCTTTCATCTTCCTTCATTTTATTAAATTTTTTAATTAAGGCAGAAATAGAAGAAAAATTAGTTAAAGTTCCCCCTAACCACCTTTCAGTAACATAGGGTAATCCAAGTTCTTGGGCATATTTTTTAATTATCCCTTTGGCGGCCGGTTTAGTACCTACCAATAAAATAGTTTCTCCTGCGGCCGCTACTTTAAATAAAAATTCTGCGGCTTCCCTTAACTTAATAACTGTTTTTTCTAAATCAATAACATGAATGGTGTTCTTAATTCCGTAAATATAGGGCTCCATTTTAGGCATGCGTTTAGTTGTTTTGTGACCTAAATGCGCTCCAGATTTAGCTAATTCATCTATTGAGGGCATTTTGATCTGTAGTTTTTTTTCTTGTTCTTGTTTTTCTGGCATAAACTTAATTTAATTAATAATTTATTAGATATAAAAATAATAACACAGACAAAAAATTAAGTAAACCCTGAAAAACCATGATGAATCTTTTAGGGACTTGCTAAAAATTATTATTTTTATTATAATATTCTTGACTTTAATTATTAATAAATAAATTTTTATGACCAAAAAAGATATTCACCCTAAGTACTATGAAAAAGCAAAAATAAAATGCGCTTGTGGCGCAGAATTTGAAATTGGCTCTACTCAAGAAAAAATAGAAGTAGAAATTTGTTCTCAATGTCACCCGGCTTATACTGGCAAACAAAAATTTATTGATTCAGCTGGCCGTTTAGACCGATATAAAAAAATGGTTTCTCGTTCAGAAGAATTAAAAAAGGGTCAATCTAAAAAATCTAGAAAAAAATAAAAAATGGCAGAAAAAATAAATGAAGCAAAAAAAGAATTAGAAGAATTAGCTGGTCAATTACAAGATCCAGCTATTTATAATCACCCTCAAAAACTAAAAGAAGTTTCTCAAAAATATAATCAACTTAAAGAATCTATTAAAGATTTTCAAGATTTATCAGAAATTAATAAAAAAATATTTGAAACCCAAAAACTTCTCAGTCAAGAAGATAATCCGGAAATGATTTCTTTGATTGAAAAAGAAATGGTTACTCTTAATAAACAAAAACAGGAACAAGAAAAAAAAATAAAAGATAAAAATAATCCAGAAAATGCTTTGGGACAAAAAAATGTAATTATGGAAATTCGGGCCGGAACCGGAGGGGAAGAAGCCGCTCTTTTTGCGGCTGATTTATTTAGAATGTATTCCCGTTTTGGAGAAAAAAATAATTGGACAATTAATCTTATTTCTTCTCATCCCACTGATATTGGTGGGTTTAAAGAAATTGTTTTAAGCATTAAGGGTCAGGGGGTTTATTCTAGTCTTAAAAATGAAAGTGGAGTTCACCGGGTTCAAAGAATTCCTGACACAGAAAAAAGTGGCCGAGTTCATACCTCCTCTGCTTCAGTTGCGGTTTTACCAGAAGCAGAATCCGTGGACATAAAGCTTGAACCAACTGACCTTAAAATAGATACTTTTCGTGCTTCAGGTCATGGCGGACAAAATGTTCAAAAAAATGAAACCGCCATTAGGATTACTCATCTCCCAACTGGCTTAATTGTTTCATGTCAAGATGAAAGAAGTCAAAAACAAAACAAAGAAAAAGCGCTGGTGGTTTTACGTTCGCGTTTATTAGCTCAAAAAGAAGAAGAAAAATTAAAAAAAATAACCAATAAAAGAAAATCCCAGATTGGCTCTGGGGATCGTTCAGAAAAAATTAGAACTTATAATTTTCCTCAAGACAGAATTACTGACCACCGCATTAAGAAATCTTGGTACGGATTAGAACAGATTCTAGAAGGAGAATTAGAAACAATTATTAATGATTTAAATAAAAATCTTTCCCCTTCTGATTAATAAATAATTTCGTGTTCTAAAGAAACAATATTAATCCAAATTTTACCAGGTAAAAATTCTATGGCCTGGTTTTTTTCATTATAAAAAAAGGTTTTTTGTCCTTTATTTTTCCAAAACCCATTAATTAAATTTCCTGCTTGGAAAATTAAGGCCTCCCCTTCTCCAATAGTTTTAATAAAACGACGACCTAAACTATCTAAAATACTTATTTCTGTTTTTTGAATAACAATATTTTTTACTCTAACTTGATTTCCAGCAGCATCTAAAAACGGTTTATCATTTTGCCAACGAAAATAAAAACCACTCTCTTTTTCATATTGCCAAACCACTGGTTCACGATAATTAATTTTAACAATTAAATTATTTGTTGAATTATTTGTCAAATTATTTGAATTTACACCTGAAGGTTGAAAAGACCAATAAATAAAACCCGGGCCAACTTTAGTAGCCCAATCTTTATCTTCGATGGCCTGTTGGACATTGGTTTTATTAATATACAAATTATGAGGCGGGTCTCTGGNNAACCGCCATTATAACTAATTTCATCTAAGCGGAAAAAATTGTAGGTATCTGCTTTTCGTAAAAATTCCGGACTACCTCCGGCATGAACAAACAAACCTTGGTATTCTTCAGCCCATTCTGCAAAATAAGGACGAGCCGAACGAATTGGCCCAATAACTTCGGGAAGATTATCTAAATCAAAAATAACCAAAAGCCGCGTAATATCTGCTTCTACTGGAGCTTCATAGATAATCGCGGCCTGATTAATTCCTTGAGGGGGCCAAGCTTGGCTAAAATTATCAACAATAAACCCCAAAGGAAGGTTTCTTTGTTCTTGTTTCAAAGAATAGTCAATAAAAACATCTTTCTTTTCTTCCTCTGTTTCAATTTCTATTTCTGTTTCTTCTTTAAATTGATCCTCATTTAAAGAAACATCATTAATTGGCCAATTAAGAAACAAAAACCATAACCCCACAAACAAAAAACCAATAATAATTCCCTGTCTAATTTTATTTTTTAATTGTTTCATTCTCTTGTTTTTCTTTGTCTAAGGATTCTTTTTTTTCTTCATCCCCTTCTTCTACTTTTTCCTCTTCTCCTACTACTACTTCTTCTTTTTCTTTTTCTTCTTCTAATTCTGCTTCTAGTTGAGCCGTGGTTTTAGGTCTTTCTACTTGAACAACTAATTCTTCTTTATCGGTTATTAATTCTATTCCCTCTGGAATCTTTAAATCTTTAACTCTAATCATATCTTCAAATGTCTTTAATCTACTTAAATCAACTTTAATTTCATTAATCAAATTTTCTGGTAAACATTTTATTTCTAGTTCTTCTAGATTATGGTATAAAACTCCTCCTTGTTCTTTAACCATGGGAGCCTCGTTAACAAAATTTAATTTAACCTCTACGGTAATTTTCTCGCCGGCTTTAATCTTGTAAAAATCAACGTGTTGAATTTTGTTGGTTAAAAAATCATGCTGTAAATCATGAATTAAAACCTTAATTGGTTTTTGGTCTTCAATTTCCAAATCAATTAAACTAGTCATTCCTACTTCTTTAAAAATTTTTTCAAAATTTATTAAATCAAGTTCTATGGGTTGGGACTTAAAATCATGACCATAAACTACTCCCGGTAATATTTTATTTTTTCGTTGGAGCTTATTTTTTTTTCCTAAAATTTTTCGAGATTGTGCTTTTAATTTTGTCATATTTATTTTTTTAGAAATTAAATATTATAATTTTTTCCAAGCTATTTTATCATATTTTCATATTTTGTAAAAGGTTGATACATCACCACACTTTCCACAAGAGCTAAAGCAATCATGCTAAATAATAAAGAACTTCCTCCATAACTAACAAAAGGTAAGGGCACCCCTACTACTGGAACCAAACCAATATTCATCCCAATATTAATAAATACTTGAAAAAATAGAAAGAGCATTGTGCCAATAATTAAAACAATTCCAAAATTATCATAAACCCTTTGCGCTAAAAAAATCAAACGGTAAAACAAAAAAACATAAATAATTAATAACAAAGAAGTCCCTAAAAACCCGAATTCTTCAGCTAAAACCGCGAAAATAAAATCTGTTTCTCCAGCTGGTAAAAATCTTAATTGGGACTGAGTTCCTAAACCAAAACCCCGACCAAATAATCCCCCTGAACCCACGGCAATAATAGATTGGTTAATCTGATAATCTCTTCCCATGGGGTCTCCTTGAAAATTTAAATAACTTAAAATTCTATTTTTTTGATAATCTTCTAAAAATAAAAACCAAACTAAAGAAGAAAGGACAATAATAATGATTAAAAGACTTAAAAAATGTTTTTTATTTTTATCTACTAAAAAAATAATTCCCAGCCAAAGAAAAATTATCATTAAAGCTGTCCCTAAGTCCGGTTGCTGAGAGATTAAAAGAACAAAAGGGGCAATTAAAAGAAAGCTGAAAAAAATATGTTTCATTCTGAGGGGTTTTCTTGCTTCTTGCCAAAATTTAGCCAGAATAATTACCGCGGCCAATTTAGCCATTTCAGCCGGTTGAAAATGAAAAAATCCTAAATCTAACCAACCTTTAGTCCCTCGCAGAGTTTCGCCGAAAATTAAAACAATAATTAAAAATAAAATGCTTAAAAAATAAATTAAATATGAAGAGGAACGAATTAAACGAAAATCTATAAAAATAACCAAAAAAAACAAAACCATTCCTCCTAAGGCAAAAAAGCACTGTTTAGTAAAATCCCCTAACCCGGTTTTATTAGTAGATAAAGATAAACTATATTGAATAGTTAATCCCAAAATAATTAAAAGAACCATGGAAATAAACAAAACCGTGTCAAAACGTTTTATTTTTTCAAATCTAAACATTAATTTTGATTAATAAGCGGGAATAAAAATTTCTGAATCAAAAGGATTCATTTCTAAACTAACAGTAATTTGACTAAAATTAGGAATAGCTGGCCAAAGTAATTCTACTTTTCTTTTTTCATTTCCTTTTAAATTTTTTAAAGAAATAGTATTAACTCCGGATAAACGATTTCCCTGCCAAAGAAAAACCTTAAATTTAACTTCCCAAAAACTATAAGCTGATTGATTATTAACTTGCCAAGAAATTTTAGGTAAGGCCCGGTCTCTTTCTAAAGAGGTTTCATGACTAAATTCAATATCTTCAATTTCTATTTCTTCTAAAATTAAAGCTTTTTTATTTTGCGGATAAATTCTTTCCCACTTCATTTTAGAAATCACAAATTCTAAATCTTTTAAATCACCCTCAACAACCTCTCCTAAAGATAAAATATATTTTTTTTCCCCGGGCATAATAAAAGTTTCTTGAGGAATAGTTTCTCCGTTAGACCACATAAAATAATATTCAATTAACCCTAATCGATAAATATTGACATTTTCTAACAAAACAACTAAGTCATATTTTGTTTTTTGGTCTCCTAAATAATTTAAAGGAATCGCGTTTAATTCTTGGATTATTAAATCATGGGGAAAAAAGTATTCGTGTAATCTTAAAAAATTTAATTGAACCGTATCATCGGTTAATTCTTGTAAATTTTTTTCATGAGCTTCTTTTAAAGAAAAATAAGTAATTAATTCATAAGTTCCTTTTCCCCAAAAAATCACATTTAATAAAATAAAAAATATTAAAAAATATAACCTTATTTTTCTCTTATTTCTTAAATACCATTTAGCCAACTTTAATTGACGTTCACTAAGCATTAAAGAATTCATAAATTTAATCTATAAAAATTATTTTAAAAACAACAAGCTCATTATAAGAAAAAACAAGGCTTTTGACAAGGGTCTTGGCAGAATATTTTTGTTGTGTTATAATAAAATAAATCTAATTCATTTAAAAAAACAAGATGTCAATTCAAAATTTTTTTTACATTGTTACCAGCGCCGCTATTATTCTTTTGACTCTTTTGTTCGTTGTTCTTATCATTATTGGAATTATTATCACTGTCCGTTTGGCAAAAACCTTTCGTCATCTTCATCAAGCCTCGGAAAACATTAATCAAACTACTAAAAAATTAAAAGAAAAAATTAAACTATCCACCTTTATTTCCCTTTTAGAAGAAGGAATAAAAGAATTTATTCTTTTATTAAAAAAACCAAATCAACCGCGAAAAAAGAAAAAATAAAAACTTAGGCCAAAATTAAAACTTTTGGCTTTTAGTTTATTTTCTTTTTGTTAAAAAATTTATTAAACAAAAAATTCTCAAAAATGACTGTTAATTCAAATAAAAAAATAAAAAAAGATGGCCCGCCCTTAAAAAATTCATTGTTAAATAGTGCGGGCTTTACTCATCTTCATGTTCACACTCATTATTCATTACTCGATGGTCTCTCTAAAATAGATGATTTAATTGCCGAAGCTAAAAAACAAAAAATGAAATCTTTGGCCATTACTGACCACGGGGTCATGTATGGGGTGATTGAATTTTACCAAAAGGCTAAAAAAGCAGGGATTAAACCGATTATTGGAGTAGAGGCTTATTTAGCTCCTCACGGACATTTAAATAAAAGAGCAAAAATAGACGAAAGACCGCATCATTTAGTTCTTTTAGCTAAAAACAAAAAGGGATATAAAAATTTAATTAAATTAACCACCTTGGCTCATTTAAAAGGCTTTTATTATAAACCCCGGATTGATTTAACTCTTTTAAAAAAACATAACGCAGGATTAATTGGTTTATCAGCTTGTTTAAGAGGTGAAATTCCTGATTTAATTTTACAAAATAAAATTTCTCAAGCAGAAAAAAGGGCCTTAGAATATCAACAGATTTTTGGTCCAGGCAATTTTTATCTTGAGGTTCAAAATCGTCATCAAAATAAAGACCAAAAAATAGTAAATAAAAATATTTTTAAAATTAGCCAAAAGTTAAATATTCCCGTAGTGGCCACTAATGATGTTCATTATACTAAAAAAGAAGATGCTGAAATTCAGGATATTCTTATTTGTTTACAAACCAAGAAGAAAAAGAAAGACCAAGACAGAATGTCGTACCTTGGAGATGATTTTTCTTTACGGTCGGTTCAAGAAATGAAACAAGATTTTAAAGACCATCCAGAAGTTATTATTAATACCCAAAAAATTGTTGACCAATGTAATTTAGAAATTGAATTAGGAAAAGTAAAATTACCCCCCTTCCCTATTCTTAAAGAAGAAAATAATAATCAATATTTAAAAAATCTTTGTCAAAAAAAGATTAGCCAGCGCTATCCGCAAATTAATAATGAAATTAAAAAACGTTTATCATATGAATTAGAGGTTATTAAAAAAACAGGATTTGCCTCTTATTTTTTAATTGTTCAAAATTTTGTTAATTGGGCCAAAGAAAATAATATTGTTGTTGGCCCGGGACGTGGCAGTGCGGCTGGTTCAATTGTTTCTTATATTCTCGGCATTACTGATATTGACCCTTTGAAATACGGATTAATTTTTGAACGTTTTTTAAATCCAGACCGAATTGCCATGCCTGATATTGATTTAGATTTTGCAGATACAAAAAGAGACCGAGTTTTAGAATACGTAGAAGATAAATATGGCCGAGACCATGTTTCTCAAATTATTACTTTTGGGACCATGGCCGCCCGGGCGGCGATTAGAGATGTGGGTCGGGTTTTAGATTACCCTTATGCCTTTTGCGATAAATTATCAAAAATGGTCCCCTTTAATACGCCCCTTTCCAAGGCTTTAAAAATCTCTAGTGAATTAAGGGAAATTTATCAAACTAATGAAGACGCCAAAAAAATTATTGACCCGGCTCAAAAATTAGAAGGAGTAGCCCGACACGCCTCTAAACACGCTTGTGGAGTTGTTATTGCTCCTCAACCTCTTGTTCAGTATGTTCCCCTTCAATATGATGTTTCTGGAGGAGAAAAAACAACCATCACTCAATATGATATGCACATAATTGAAGGCTTAGGTCTTTTAAAAATGGATTTTTTAGGATTAAGAAATTTAACAATTATTGAAAAAACCCTTAAATTAATCAAATATAATCATCAACAAAAAATAGATATTAGTAAAATTCCCCTAGACGACCAAAAAACATTTAATCTTTTACAAAAAGCAGCCACTACTGGAATTTTCCAATTAGAATCCTCGGGAATGCAACGTTATTTAAAAAAATTAAAACCGACTGTTTTTAAAGATATTATTGCCATGGTGGCTCTTTATCGACCCGGTCCTATGGAATTAATCCCTAATTATATTGATGGAAAGCACGGGAGAATAAAACCCACTTATCTTCACCCTAAATTAAGACCAATTTTAGACTCTACTTATGGGATTGCTATTTACCAAGAACAAATTTTGCGCATTGCCCGTGATTTGGCTGGTTTTTCTTTATCTGAAGCCGATGTTTTAAGAAAGGCTGTGGGTAAAAAAATACCCAAACTTTTACAAGAACAAAAAGAAAAATTTATCAAAGGATGTGTTAAGAATAAAATCCCTGAATCAACCGCCCAAAAAATATTTGCCTTTATTGAACCCTTTGCCGGATACGGATTTAATTTAGCTCACGCTACTTGTTATGCTACCATTGCTTATCAAACCGCTTATTTAAAAGCCCACTACCCGACTGAATTTATGGCCGCCCTGCTAACCGCCCACCAAGGAGATACAGACCGAATTACCATTGAAGTAGAAGAAGCAAAAAATAAAAAAATTGAAATTCTTCCCCCGGATATTAATGAAAGTTTTAAAAATTTTACTGTCACCGGAAAAAAACAAATTCGTTTTGGCTTATTAGTAATTAAAAATGTCGGAGAAGGAATTGTCCAAACCATTGTCAAAGAAAGAGAAGAAAATGGTCTTTTTCAAAATTTAGAAGATTTTCTTAGTCGTATTAATTCAAAAAACTTAAATAAAAAATCTTTAGAAAGCTTGATTAAAGCCGGGGCTTTGGATAAATTTGGCGAAAGAAATCAAATGTTAGCCAGTATCAATACTTTACTTGAATTTGTTAGAAAAAAACAAAAAGACAAAAACAATGGACAAAAAAATATTTTTGGCCTTTTATCTTTAAAGGGGAAAAGCGAAATTAAATTAAAAAAAACTGACCCCGCTCCCCAGGAACAAAAATTAATTTGGGAAAAACAATTATTAGGAATTTTTGTTTCTGAACACCCCTTACAAAAATATCAACCCATTATTAAAAAATATTTAGTGCCGATTAATGAACTTAATTTAAACAAAAAAGGTTCTATAAAAATACTCGGGCTGGTCACTAATATTAATAAAATTATTACCTCTAGTAATGAAAATATGATTTTTGTTAAAGTGGAAGACTCTTTTGGAGAAATTGAGGCTATTGTTTTCCCTAAAATATTTAAAAAAACAAAAGACCTTTGGCAGGAAAATAAGACAATTTCTATTACCGGTAAACTTTCAAATAAAGATGATGAATTAAAAATTATTGTTCAGGAAGTGAAAGAAATTACCAAAGAAATGCTTGATAATCTCTTGCTTAAGTTGTCATAACTTGATAATATAAAAATTAGAAATTTTAAACTACTGGGCTATTTGATTTTTTAATATAATTAAATATGACTAAAACTTATATTTCTCCCCAAAACAAAATTGCTCTTCTTTTTATTATTTTAACTTTTTTTGTTTTTGTTGGTTTAATTTTAGGTTTTTTTAAAACTGCTTATGGAATTCAAATTGTTATCACCCCTCAACCAGAGGATGTAGAGGTTGATTTTGAAATTATGGTGACAGAACAAGATTCTCTTCTCACCGGAAAAAACTTTTTTTTAATTAAAGAAAAAAATAAAACTTTTTATCCCCAGGCCACTGTTTCAGTAGAAGATTATGCTGAAGGAGAAATTATTTTAACTAATCAAACTGGTTCACCAATTAATTTTGTCGCGAGCACCCGTTTTGCTTCTCCAACAGGATTAATTTTTAGGGCCATTGAAAGAATCTATATCCCCCCTCGAGGTGAAACCACGGTCGCCGTTCGCGCTGATAAAATAGGTCCAGAATATGAAATTGACCCCGCTGAATTTACTATTCCTAATTTAAAAAATGAATTTTTAAAAAATAATATCCAGGCGGAAAGTACTAGTCCGATGACCGGGGGTTTAAAAAAAACCGGTGTGATTATGCAATCAGATATTGACCAAGCTTTAAAAGAGGTTGAAGAAGAACTTTACCAACAAGCAATTGAAGAAATTCAAGCAACCTTAGAAGATGAAAATTTAAAAATAATTATCAAACATAATCTTGTGGAAGAAAATGTTGATGCTTTAGCCGGAGAAGAAAAAACAGAATTTACTGTCTTTAAAAAAATTAAAATTATGGCCGTAGCCGTAGCTGAAGAAGACTTGTTAAGAATTGCCCGAGAAAAACTAAAAGAAAACGTTCCTTTGGGTAAAAAATTAATTGCTCACGACGCTGATATTTCTGGTCGCATTAAAGAATCTTATCCAGAAGAAGAAAAAACTCTTTTGGAAATACAATTTCGTGGTTATATGATTATTACCCCAGAAAATGAAATTTTAGAAAAAGAAAAATTAAAAGAATTTAAAAAAACAGAAATTGAAGAATATTTAAGTGAATTTAAAGAAATACAAGCAATAAAAATAAAATCCTGGCCACCCTTTTTAACCGACAAAATATTTCCTTCTCAAAAAAATATTAAAATAACAATAATTAACTAAAAAAATATGAATTCTTCTAATTTGGAAATAATTCGTCATTCTACCAGCCATTTAATGGCCGCAGCTATTTTAGAATTATTTCCTCAAGCTAAATTCGGTATTGGACCTGTAGTGGCGCATGGTTTTTATTATGACCTTGATTTAGAAACAAAACTAACTCCGCAAGATTTAAAAAAAATTGAGAAAAAAATGCGTCAATTAATTAAAAAAGGATTGCCCTTTATTCGCCAAGAAATGAATCTTGACCAAGCTTTAAAATTATTTAAAAAATTAGACCAACCCTATAAAATTGAATTATTAGAAGATATTAAAAAAACCGGGACCACAGTTAAATCATCAAAAAATAAAAACAACCTCAACTCCCCCTCCCAATCCTCAAATACCCAAGTTAGTATTTATCAATTAGGAAATTTTATTGACTTGTGTCGCGGTCCTCATGTTAAATCTGTTAAAGAGCTTGGGGTTTTTAAACTTGATAAAATTGCCGGGGCTTATTGGCGCGGAAATGAAAAAAATAAAATGTTACAAAGAATTTATGGTTTAGCTTTTTCTCAAAAAAAAGAGTTAGACGAATTCTTAAAAAATAGAGCGGAGGCAGAAAAAAGAGACCACCGAAAAATTGGTCAAGAATTAGATTTATTCCAAATTAATGAAGACATTGGCCCGGGTCTAATCCTCTGGCACCCGCGAGGAGCTATTTTAAAAAGAATTGTAGAAAATTATATCCTTGACCAATACACTGCTAATGGTTATCAATTAATTTCCACCCCCCATATTGCTAAAATGAATCTCTGGAAAAAATCTGGCCACAACAACTTTTATCGTGAAAATATGTTTCCCTTAATGCATCTGGTTGAACTAAACAAAGAAGAAAAAGACGATTATCAATTAAAACCCATGAACTGCCCTTTTCATATTGCTATTTATCAAAATGAACTTAAAAGTTATCGCGACCTTCCTTTACGCTACACTGAACTAGGGACTGTTTACCGCTATGAAAAATCCGGGGTTTTACACGGTTTAACTCGCGTCCGAGGATTTACCCAAGATGACGCTCATATTTTTTGTTCTTTAGATGATTTAGACAAAGAAATTACTACCACGGTTAAATTTGGCCTTAAAATTTTAAAAACCTTTGGTTTTAAAAATTATGATATTTATCTTTCCACTCAACCAGAAAAATTTGTGGGTTCACAAAAAAATTGGGATAAAGCTACTAAAGCCTTAAAAGACGCTTTAAAAAAATTAAAAATAAAATACCAGATTGACCCGGCTGGCGGAGTTTTTTATGGGCCTAAAATAGATATTAAAATAAAAGATAGTTTGGGACGGGATTGGCAATGTACTACCATTCAAGTTGATTTTAATTTACCAGAAAAATTTGATATTACCTATATTGATAAAAAGGGAAAGAAAAAACAACCGATTATGATTCACCGGGCTTTATTAGGTTCTTTAGAAAGATTTCTTGGTGTTTTAATAGAACATTATGCCGGTGCTTTTCCTCTTTGGCTTTCTCCGGTTCAGGTTTACTTAACTCCCGTAGGAAAAATTCATCAAAAAGAGACTAAAAAATTAGGACAAGAATTAGAAGAAAAAGGATTAAGAGTTCTGGTTGATACTTTAAATGAAACTATTTCTTATAAAATTAGAAAAGCAGAAAAACAAAAAATTCCCTATATTTTAGTTATTGGTGATAAAGAAGTTAAGTCAAATAATTTAAACGTTAGAATGAGGGGAAATCGGCAAGAAAAAATGTCACGAAAAAAATTCCAAGAAAAAATTCTAAAAGAAATCAAAGAAAAAAAATAATCTGATAAATACAAATTAGAAACAAATTTGCCAAGGGATTGGTCTCTTGGCAAATTATTTAAATAGCCTAAAATATTATCAAGAATAAAAAATACTCTTAAATTATCTTAATATGAAATATCACCTTATTACATTTGGCTGTCAGATGAATAAATCAGATAGTGAGCGTATTGCTGCCAGGCTGCAAAATATTGGTTATGAAAAAACCACTGATATTAAACAATCTGACTTAATTATTGTTAACATGTGTTCAGTGCGCCAATCCGCAGTTGACCGAGTTTATGGTTTAGCTAATCAATTTTTGGAATTAAAAAAGAAAAATGTCCAATTTAAAGTTGGTTTAACCGGTTGTTTATTAAATCAAGATAGAAAAAAAATGGAAAAATTTTTTGATTTTATTTTTAATATTAAAGACCTTAATAATTTAGAAAAAATTATTCTTCAACAAAAAATTGATTTTGAAAAATCTCCCCAAGACTATTTATCCCTCCTTCCTAAAATAAATTCTAAAATTAGCGCTTTTGTTCCCATTATGACTGGTTGTAATAATTTTTGCTCTTATTGTGTCGTTCCTTATACTCGGGGAAGAGAATTTAGCCGACCAGAGCAAGAAATTATAAAAGAAGTTAAATCTTTAATTAAAAAAGGTTTTTTAGAAATTATTTTATTAGGACAAAATGTTAACTCATATCATCAAAACATAAAAACATTAAGACATAAAAACAAAGCAATAAATTTTCCAAAACTACTCCAAATGATTGATAATTTTTCTGAAAATTTTTGGCTAACTTTTCTAACCTCCCATCCTAAAGACCTTTCTGATGAGTTAATTAAAGTCATGGCTCAATCAAAAAAAATTATTAAATACCTTCATTTACCAGTTCAATCCGGTGATAATGAAATTTTAAAAAAAATGAACCGCCACTACACGGTTCAAGATTATAAAAATCTAATTAAAAAAATTAGGAAGAAAATCCCCGGGATAACTATCTCTACAGATATTATTGTCGGTTTTCCCGGAGAAACAAAAAAACAATTTAAAAATACGGCGCGACTTTTAAAAAAGATTAAATTTGACCAAGTTTATATTGCCCAATATTCTCCTCGGGCAGGAACTAAAGCGGCCTTAATAAAAGATGATGTTTTAAAAGAAGAAAAACATCAACGAGAAAAAACTTTAAATAAAATTTTAGAAAAAACTGCTTTAAAAAATAACAAAAAATTAATCGGCCAAACCCTGGAAATTTTAGTTAAAAACTGTAAAAATAATCAATATTACGGTCAAACAAAAAACTTCAAAAATGTAAAAATAAATTTGGAAAAAAGTAATAAAGCCGAATTATTTTTTCCTCAACCCAAAATTGGACAATTTGTTAAAGCAAAAATTATTAAAGCTACTCCCTGGGGATTAGAGGGAATTATTAATTAATCAAATTTCTTAATTCTTTTAAGAATTATAAGATAAACCCCTAATAAAAGAATGGCTAGGGGCAATAAGTTCCACCACCAGTTAAACCTAACAATAGTATTGTAAAGACCGTGAAAAAGAATCGCCCAAAAAATACCCTGAAAAATAAAACTTTTTTTGTTTTTAAATTTATATAAACCTAAATAATAACCAATAATTCCTCCGGAAAGAAAATGCATAAAAGTACTGGTAAACCCCCTTAAAAAAACAGTCGTTGCCCCTAAAGCAGTGGTGGCAGATAAAAATCCGTAAAAAATATTTTCCATAAAAGCAAACCCTAATCCCAAGGTCATTCCATAAATAAAACCGTCTCTTAATTCATCAAAATGTTTAGACTGGTAAATTCTATATCTTAAAACTAAGTATTTGCTTATTTCTTCAATTAAACCGTCGATTAAAAAAGAAAGAATAAAAATAAAGGCCACTGGTCCAAGCCAATCTAATCCTTTAATTAAACGACTTAAATAACCAGCCAAAGGAATTAAAGGCAAAGTAATTAAACATCCCCAAAGAAAAATTTTAAAAATTTCTATTTTAGGTTCAGGAGCGCTGCGGTCAAAACTTAAACAAAGCCAAAGCCAAATTAAGGTTGGTCCCCCACTTAATAAAACAAAAATTAAAGAATTCTGCCAATTAACCCGTTCAATTAAATAATAAATTAAATTTTCCATTTTAAATTATTATTATTTTCTAAATTTATTTTACTCTGTTTAAAATAAAATTCAATGGTTAAAGAAAAGAAAATAATTATTATTGCCGGACCCACAGCTTCAGGTAAAACTGACTTAGCTTTATATTTGGCTCAAAAATTTAATGGAGAGATTATTTGTGCTGATAGCCGAACTATTTATAAAAAAATGAACATTGGCACGGCCAAACCTTCTTTTGAAGAAAGATTAAAAATTCCTCATTATTTAATTGACTTTTTAGAGCCGGACCAAGAATTTACCGTGGCTGAATTTAAAGAAAAAGCCCTGGTTCTAATTGAACAAATTTTTAAAAAATATAAAATTCCTTTTTTAGTTGGAGGAACTGGCCTTTATCTTCAAGCCGTGGTAGAAAATTTAGATATTCCTCCGGTTCCCCCAGATAAAAAACTAAGAAAACAATTAGAAAAAGAAATTCAAAAAAAGGGGTTAGAAACTCTTTGGAAAAAATTAATTAAACTTGACCCTCAAGCGGCTGATTTTGTTCAAAAAGAAAATCCTCGCCGAGTGATTCGAGCCTTAGAAGTCTGCTTAAAAACAAAAAAACCTTTTTCTCTTCTCAGAAAAAAAGGCACTCCTTTATTTAATTCTTTATCAATTGGGCCTAGTTTCAATAAACAGGAATTAAAAAAAAGAATTGACCAACGCGTGGAAAAAATGATTTCTCAAGGTTTAGTAAAAGAAATTCAAGAATTAATAAAACAATACCCCCTCTCTTCTCCTGGTTTCAACTCTATTGGTTATCAGGAAATAATTTCTCATCTCCAAGGTGAAGTCAGTTTAACTGAAGCTATTAGTCTAATTAAAAAAAATACTTATCAATACGCGCGTCGCCAAATGACCTGGTTTAAAAAAGATAAAAAAATTAATTGGGTTAAAAATTATACTGAAGCAGAAAAATTAATAAAAGATTTTTTAAAGGATATGGCCCTTTAATTGTCTTTAAATTTATTAACGTAATTAATTAATTGCTCGCTAATTTTATCCTCGACTACTTTTGCGTCTCCATGCTCAGTTTTTTTCATTACTTGTCCGATTAAAAATTTAATGGCCTGAGTTTTATGTTCAACCACTATTTTTTTCACCACCTCAAGATTATCATCTAAAACCTGTTTAATAATAGTATTTAAATCATATTTTTTATTCATGGCGTCTTTAATATCAGTTTCCATTAAAACAATATCTAAATCACATTGATTTTCAAACATTTCGGCAAGAATAAATTTTATCATGGTATCGTTTAATTTTTTCTCTCGATAAAAGTATATTAAAGCCTCGGCAAAATTTTCCGGGGTGATTCTTTCTAAACTTTTTTTTGTTTTTTTACTTAAAGGTAAACAAAAATCAATTAACCATTTAACTAATAATTTGCTAAATTTAGCTTTATTATTTTCCCAAATTTCTTGAGGGCTTCCTTCAACAGTTTCTAGGGATAAAAGCCAAGCTTGAAGTTCAGAAATAACCTTTTCTGTATAATGAGCGATTGTTTTTTCTTGAATTAAAACCTCGGCCTGGTCTTTATTAAAGCCATATTCTCTAATAAATCTTTGTTTTTTCTCTAAGGGTAATTCTGATAATTCGTTTTCTATTTCTCTTATTTTAATCCCTTGTTTTTCTAATTCTTTTATTTTTAAAGGGGGTAAATCAGGTTCAGGAAAATAACGATAATCTTTTTTTTCTTCTTTGCCTCTTTGTAAACGAGTACAATTATTTTTTTCATCCCAACCCCGAGTAGTTTGATATAAAGGCGGGGTATTTTTTTCCCATAACTCTTTTTGTCTTTTTTCTTCAAAAAGCAAAGCCTTTTCCACAGCTTTAAATGAGTTAAGATTTTTTATCTCTGTTTTAGGATAATATTTTTTATCCCCTAAAGGTCTTAAAGAAATATTGGCGTCACAACGCATTTGTCCCTGAGACATTTCAGCTTGAGAAATTGATAAATAACGAACAATTTTTTGCAATTCTTCTAAAAAATTTTTAGCCGTGGCGGCAGATTTTAATTCTGGTTGAGTGACAATCTCTAAAAGAGGAATTCCGGCGCGGTTAAAATCAAGTTGACTATTATTCTTTTGGTGAAATAATTTAGCCGTATCCTCTTCTAAATGAATTCTTTCTAAACGCACTTTTCCTAATTCGGTTTTAATCTCCCCTCCTCGGATTAGAGGTAATTGATATTGGCTAATTTGATAGCCCTTGGGCAAGTCAGGATAAAAATAGTTTTTTCGGTCAAAATTACAAAAATCAGCAAGCTTTCCTTTAACGGCTAAGCCTAATTTTATCCCTTGTTTTAAGGCCTGTTTATTTAATTGAGGCAGGGTTCCTGGATGTCCCAAACAAATCGGACAAATATTTTGATTTGGCTTGCTTGTTTCTTGATTGGGACAAGAACAAAAAAGCTTACTCTTAGTTTTAATTTCTAAGTGAATTTCCAAACCAATAATTGTTTCCCATTTTTTCATAAAATTCAATATTTAAGCGGCGGTTTTTCCTTTTAAGACTACGGGGATTGTTTTAATTATAATTTTAAAATCAAGCCCCAAAGACCAGTTTTCAATATAATAGATATCTAATCTGGCTTCTTCGGCAAAAGATAATTCTGAGCGTCCAGAAATTTGAGCTAATCCAGTAATCCCTGGTTTAATGGTTAAAAGTTGTTGATGATGTTTTTGATAATTTAAAACTTCCCCGGGTTCGTGTGGTCGCGGACCAACTAAACTCATTTCTCCTTTTAAAACATTGATTAATTGGGGTAATTCATCTAAACTAGTTTTTCTTAAAAAATGACCAAAACAAGTAATCCGAGGGTCATTTTTCATTTTAAACAAAGGTCCGTCTGAACGCTCATTATTAATTAATAAATCTTTTTTCATTTTTTCTGCGTCTTTAACCATGGACCTAAATTTATACAAAAGAAAAGTTTTTTTTCGAGTTCCAACTCGGGTTAATTTAACAAAAACCGGCCCCTTAGAATCAATTTTAATTAAGCCCGCTAAAATTAAAAATAAAGGAGTTAAAACAATTAAAGCTAAAAAAGAAACAACAACATCAATAATCCTTTTTAAAATCCTTCCCCAGCCATCTAAAGCTGTTTTCTGAATAACCACTACTGGAATACCAGCCAAAGTTTCTACTTGAACATTGCTTGATAAAGAATTAAAAATATCCGCAGTATATTTAAAAACAATTTGGTGCTCATTACAAAAATCAACTAAATTTAAAGATTCTTCTCGCGATAAACTAGGGTCAGCCTGAAATAATTCACTTATTTCTTTTGCTCGTGGCCCCCATTTTTCTTTTAATTGGTCAAATTCTTTTACCTGGTCTAAAACTTGATAACCACTTTCTGGTTTATCTTTTAAAAAACTATAAAGATTAAAAGCTGTTTCTCCTCGCCCAAAAATAAGAATCGGTTCTAAACCTTTGCCTCGGCGATAAAAAATTAATTGAAGATAATGAATAAAAATTCTTCCCGCGGAAACAAAAATAATCGTCATTAGCCAACCCGCTAAAATAATAAAACGGGAAGAAAAAAATTCTCTTTTAAAAAATATAAAAAGAACAATTAACATTGTTCCTACTGTACAGGCTAAAAATATTTTTGAAATTTCATTGGAAAAATGCCTTTTTTGTCCTAACCAATATAATCCAGTTAAAGCAAAAACAATTAGCCAAAGAAGAAAAATTAATAATAAATAAACAAAATATTGCCCAAAAGGTATTTCATAAATTACTGGTCGCAATTCATCTAAGGCACTAAAACGAAGATAATAAGTAAAAATTCCAGCCAAAACCAGCATTAAATAATCCAAGGGAATTAAAAGGGCAGAAAAAATAAGGTCAAATTTCTTCATCTTTACTGAATTTAAATTTATTTAAACTTTAAACCTTTAAAAATTAATATTATCTCCTAATCTCTAATCTCTATGTTCCCATTCTATTATTTTAACCTAAAATGAGTTTGTGTCAACTTCACAATAACCAGTGTATTTATATATTTTATAAAGAATGCGCTTAATTGACAAAAGAAAAATTTTTTGCTATAATTGATTCAGGTTTAAATAGGTGTAGCGATCGCCTTAAATCACATTTAGGCTGATTTAAGGAGGAAAGTCCGAACACTCCCTTTGTAAAAAGGAGCCGGGTAGCAGGTAATTCCTGTCGCCCCCCACTTAGAATTTATGCATTTTTAATGTGAAGCTCTGTATTTTTTAAAGGATAAAATGTTAACGGCAAAAGATGTTTTATTTCAAATTTAAATTTTTAAAAATACTGAGCATTATAAATTCTAAGTGGGAGGTAGAGGTGCGAACAGAGACGGATTTACTCGCCAGAGTAAATCCACCCCTTGATTTAAGGGGTGAGCTGAGCAATAAAGCTTTTGCTTAAGGTTCAGTTGAAACGGCTAAATCCTTACTCGAGTGCAAGGCCAAACAAAAATCTTTGATTTCTCAAAGATATGGTAGGCCGCTAGAGACTAATTGTGAAATTAGCCCTAGATAAATGATCGCCTAGAACAGAATTCGGCTTACTTACCTATTTAAGCCTTTTGTATTTTGGTCAATTATTTGATTAACTAATTTATCAGCTTCTTTATTTTGCTCTCGAGGAATATAAAAAAATTGGACTTTTTTAAAAGATTGCGATAAATTCCAAACCTTAATAAATAAAAATCCTAAAATAGGATTTTTTATTTTATAATTATGGTTTAATTGTTCAACAATTAACTTACTATCTAAATAACAATCAACTTCACTAGCTTTTAATTCTTTAGCTTTTTTAAGACCTAAAATTAAAGCTTCATACTCGGCTTGATTATTAGTGGCCTTAGTTATAAAACTAGATTCTTCTTTAATTTTTTTGTTTTGAGCATTATAAATAACTGCCCCACAGCCAGCTGGTCCAGGATTTCCCCTAGCGCCCCCGTCTGTATAAATTTTTAATTTCATAAGCTTTTCTTTAAATCTATTACTTTAAATTGTAACTCTTGTCGACCATTCCATTGGTTAACGCCTAACTGAAAAACAATGTCTAAATAATCACCAGATTTTAAATTATTTAATTTGTCGTTAGCTCCAAAATAAATCATTTTTTGTCCTGGTCCGACCATTAAACGACAATGTTGGCTATTTTTTCCTACTTTTTTAAAATTATTTAAACAAATTTTTTTTATTAAAAAATTAGGTGGCCAATTATTTCGGCCAAAAGGTTCAAATTGAGCTAGTTTCTCATATAATTCCCAATTAATATCTGATAATTCAACTTCAGCATCAATGTCTATTTTTGATACAAAATCTTTAGAACTTAATTTTCCCTTAACTTTTTTTAATAATTTTTGTTTAAAAATATCAAAATTATCCTCAGAGACGGTTAAACCAACTGCTCCGGCGTGTCCGCCAAAATGTAAAAAATAATTTTTAAACTCATTTAAAGCTTGATAAAGATTAAAAAATGAATTAGAGCGCCCTGAACCCACTATGGTTTTTTGTTGTCGAGTAAAAATAATAACTGGCCGATGATATTCTTCTAAAGCTTTACTCGCGGCTAACCCTAAAACCCCTCGAGGCCAATCTTCTCCTAAAATTATTAAAATTTCTTCTTGAGGTGATAAACCAATTTTATCTTTTACTTCTTGAAAAATTTTTTCTACTAATTTTTGTCTTTGTTTATTAAATTCATTTAAATCTTGGGCTAATTTATCAGCCTTTTCTTCATTTTTACTTAAAAGAAGTTTTAAAGCTTCATCAGCATGTTTAATTCTGGCGGCGGCATTAAGGCGCGGGCTTAACTGATAAACAACGCTTTGAGTATCTAAATCGCCCCAATTTAATTTACTTTTTTCTATAATTTTTCTAAGACCTAAATTAGATGTTTTATTTAAAACAATCAGCCCGTATTTTACTAAAGTTCTATTTTCTTCTAATAAGGGCATATAATCAGCAATTGTTCCTAAAGCCACTAAATCAAGTAACCATTTTTCAAAAGCTTCTTTATTTTTAATTAAACATTGAGAATCTTTTAAAAGAGCTTGAACTAACTTAAAAGCCACTCCAACTCCAGCTAAAGTCTTAAAAGGATATTTTTCTCTTTTTAATTGAGGATTAATAATTGCCTTGGCTAAAGGCAATTTTTCCGGTTCGCAATGATGGTCAGTAATAATAACATCTATACCATTCTTATTTGCTAAATCTACTTCTTTAACAGAAGTAATTCCACAATCACAAGTAACAATCAAATTAATTTTATCTCTAATAAATTTTTTAATTATTTCTGTATTTAAACCATATCCCTCTACTTCTCGGTCAGGAATATAAGTAGTAATTTTTTTGGCTCCTAATTTTTTAAAAGCCTGACTTAAAACTACGGTAGAGGTAATGCCGTCGGTGTCATAATCCCCACAAATAACTATTTTCTCTTCTTTTTTAATGGCTTGATAAATTCTTGTCACGGCCTTTTTCATGTCCTGAAATAAAAAAGGGTCATGAACATCTTGAGAATAATCCGGTAATAAAAATTCATCAATTTTTTCTTGACTATCTAATCCCCGGTTAAAAAGTAATTGTAAAATTATAGAATTAATTTCCGGGAATCTTTGTTTAAATTGAGTTGATATTTTAGGGGCAATTTGCCATTTATTTTTCATAAGCTAATCATAAAAAAATAGGATTTCTCCTTATTTTTTTATAACTTAATAATTTTTTAATTAATTTTTTTAAACCCGGTATATTTTTGTAAAACTTTAGGTACTTTAATACTTCCATCGGCTTGCTGATAATTTTCCATAATCGCAATTAAAATTCGTCCTAAGGCAAAAACAGTTCCGTTTAAAGTATGAACATATTCTAATTCCCCCTCAGAATTACGAAACTTAATATTTAAACGCCGGGATTGGAAATCAGTACAATTAGAAGTTGAATGAGTTTCACGATATCTTTTTTGACCGGGTAACCAGCATTCAATATCATATTTTGCCGCGGCTGGGTCACCTAAATCTCCAGAACAAATATCCATTACTTGATAAGGTATTTTTAATGATTGAACTAATTTTTCTTCTAAAGAAAGTAAAAATTGGTGTTCTTCGCGAGATTTTAAAGGAGAACTAAAACTAAACATTTCAATCTTATCAAATTGGTGGACCCGAAGAATCCCTTTAACATCCCGACCATAAGAACCAGCCTCTCGGCGAAAACAAGGAGAAAAAGCCACATAACGCCGGGGCAATTTATCTAAAATTTCATTCATGTGCAAAGGTCCAATTGATTGTTCTCCAGTTCCCACTAAATAAAGATTATCTTGAACCGTTCGATAAACCTCTTCTACTCCTCTTTCTAAATAACCCATTGCCGCCATGGGTTCTTTTTTTATCATTACTGGGGGCAAAACAGGAACAAACCCTTTTTGGGTTAAAAAATTAAAACTAAACTGGATTAAAGCAAATTCTAAAAGAACTAATTTATTTTTTAAATAAGCAAAACGACTTCCTGAAACCTGGCCAGCTTTTTTAGTGTCAATTAAATCTAATTTTTCTCCTAAAACAACGTGGTCTTGAGCAACAAAAGAACGCTGCGGAATTTTCCCCCATTTTCTTAAAATTCTATTATCTTGTTCTCCTTTTCCTTTTTTAACTTCAGCTAAAGGTGGATTGGGNNCTAATTGTTTAAATCTAGTTTGTTTTTCTTCTAAGGCTTGATTACTGGTTTGTATTTTTTTTACCAAATTTTTAGCTTCAGTAATTAATTCTTGTTTAGCTTCTCCTTTGAGTTGGGAAATTTTCTGTGATAACTTATTATGAGCTGATTTTAATTTTTCATTTTCTTTAATCAAATTTCTTTTTTCCTGGTCAATTTTTAATAATTCATCAAGGTCTACTTTAACTTGCTTGTCTTGGCAAGCTTTTTTTATTTTTTCTGGATTTTGACGAATAATTTTAATGTCTAACATAAATTAAAATTTAGGTCTTAAAGTAGGAAATAAAATAACTTCTTTAATATTACGTTTATTAGTTAAAATAGTGGTTAACCGGTCAATCCCAATTCCTTCCCCAGCTGTCGGAGGCATTCCATATTCTAGAGCGGTAATAAAATCCTGGTCAAAAGGTTGGGCTTCTTTATCTCCTTTTTCTAATAATTTTTGCTGTTCTTTAAATCTATTTTTTTGTTCAAAAGGGTCATTAAGCTCAGAAAAAGCATTTCCAATTTCAAAACCAGCTACTAATAATTGAAATCTTTCCACGTAATTGGGTCGGTCAGGAATGGTCTTAGATAAGGGAGAAAGTTCTAAAGGGTGATTAATTAAAAAGGTTGGTTGAATAATTTTAGGCCGCACTGTTTCTTTATAAATTTCGTCAATTAATTTTCCCCGGCCCCAATTCTTTTCTGGCTGAAGGTTCATTTTTTTTGCCTGATTAAACAAAGAATTAAAATCTTCTTTATCTAAATCAATTCCCGTATAATCCAAAATAGCCTGACGATAATCTAAACGAGGATAAGGTGGTTTAAAATTAATTTTTTGCCCTTGATATTCTAGAGTTAATTTTCCTTTTACTTCTTTAACGATTTTAACTAATAATTCCTCGGTTAATTCCATTAAATCACGATAATCTGCATAAGCTTGATAAAATTCTATTTGAGTAAATTCAGGATTATGAGCCCAGTCCATTCCTTCATTGCGAAAACAACGGCCAATCTCATAAACTCTTTCCATTCCCCCAATAATCAATCTTTTTAAATAAAGTTCTGGGGCAATGCGCAAATAAAGGTCTATATCTAAAGCGTGGTGATGAGTAACAAAAGGACGCGCGGCCGCCCCTCCGGATAAAGGCTGTAAAATAGGAGTTTCTACTTCAATAAATTCCCTTTTATTAAAAAATTCCCGAATTAACTTAATAATTTGGCTTCTTTTTAAAAAAACTTCTTTAATCTCTTGATTTGACAAAAGGTCAAGATAACGCTGCCTAAAGCGAGTTTCCACGTCAGCCAAACCATGCCATTTTTCCGGTAAGGGTAATATTGATTTAGCTAAAAGGTTCCAAGAAAAAACCCTTAAAGTTTTTTCTCCTTTTTTAGTTTTAAACAATTTTCCTTTTACTTGAATAAAATCTCCGGCATCAATATTTTTTACAAAAAAATCATAATTATCCTTTCCTAAATCATCAGCTCTTAAAAAAATTTGAAAGCGGCCACTTTTGTCTTCTAAATGACCAAAACAAGCCCGGCCGTGTAACCTAATTAAAACTAATCGTCCGGCTAAAACAACTTCTTTTTTTTCTAGTTTAGAAAAATCATTTTTAACTTGAAGGCAAAAATGAGAACGCTGAGACTGAGACGGATAAGGATTAATTTTTTCTTTTTTAATCTTATTAAGTTTTTGAATTCTTTGTTCTTTTTCTCCCATAATTAGGTTAAAAAATATTTATTATTTTTTATCATAACATTTTTCCCAAAACAAAACAAGGGTTAATAAACCCTTGTTAAAAACATGTTTTTTATTTTATTGAATTTGTTTAATAGTGGTTTGGATTTTTCCTTTAGGAGTTTGAATTTCCACTTGTTCCCCTATTTTTTTGCCCAATAAAGCCTCTCCAAAGGGTGATTGATAAGAAAGAAGTCCTTGACTAGGGTCACTTTCTTCACTACCTACTAGTTTGTATTCTTTTGAAGCTCCATTAATTTCAATAATAACTTCTGACCCAATAGCAACAGAGTCGTTTTTTTCACGATTATCAACAACCTCAGCGGTTTTTAATAGATTTTCTAATTCTTTAATTCGACTATTAGTTCTGGCTAAATCTTCTTTAGAAGTAGTATATTCTGAATTTTCACTCAAATCTCCTAATTCTTTAGCATCTCTAATTCTTTCTGAAATTAAAGGCTTTTCTTTTTTTAAATCTATTATTTCTTTTTCAATTTTTTTTATTCCTTCCGGAGTTAAAAATTTAGGCATATATTTTTTTTAGTAAAAAAACAAAAAATCAAAATTCAGAGCAATAAATAAAAAAGCTCCTCCTTAATGATTTATTTTGTTCTTACTTTTAAGTATAAATTTAATTTAAAATTTGTCAAGACTAATTTGTGGATAAATTATTTTTCTGAAAAATAGTATTCAAAAATTTCTAAAGCCGCGGGAACAGCAATTACATCCCCTCCCCCACCATTGGCAATCAAAACCGTTACTACTATCTCTGGTTCTTGAAACGGGGCAAAACCAGTAAACCAAGCATGGGGTTCTTTTCCTTTAAGACTTTGAGCCGTCCCTGTTTTTCCCGCTATTTCTACTGGTAAAAGAGATAATCTTTGAGCACTCCCCCATTCCACCGCTGCTCTTAAACCTTGATTAACTAAATCTAAATGTTCTGGGTCAATAAAGTTTTGATTAATAATTTTTAAAGGTAAAACCTTTTCTGTCCCATTTTGAGGATGGCGCAAAGCTTTAACTAAGCGAGGTTGATAAAGAATTCCTTGATTAGCAAAAACACTAGTATAATTAGCCACTTGTAAAGGGGTCACTAAAACATCTCCTTGTCCAATACTTAAATGATAAGTATTACCAATATACCAAGGTTCTCCTTTTTCTTTTTCTTTCCAGGCTGGGGTAGCAAAAAGACCTTTTCCTTCACCAGATAAATCAATTCCCGTGGGTTTGGTTAAACCAAACATTTGAGCATAAGCAAACATTTTTTCCGGTCCCAAGCCCTTAAAATCACCATAACCTCCTCCTAAATAATAAAAAAAGGTATTAACTGATTCTGCCAAGGCTTTAGTTAAATTTGTCCAACCATGCCCTCCAGCTTTCCAATCAGGATAAAACCATTCTCCAATTCTAATTCCACCTTGAGACAAAAAACTTGTTTTTTCATTAATAATCCCTTCTTGTAAGGCTGCGGCCGCAATAATAGGTTTAATAATTGACCCGGCTGGATATTCTCCGGCCAAAGCGCGAAAAAATAAAGGATTTTGTTCATCTTTTAAATATTTTTCTCCGGTTCCTTTAATAAAAGCATTGTTATCATAACTGGGCACAGAAACCATGGCTAAAATTCCACCATTTTGAGGATTTAAAACCACCACACTTCCCTCTTGACTAGAACTCCTTTTAATGTATTTTTCTAAAACTTCTTTGGCTTTTTTTTGTAAATCCAAATCTAAAAAAAGAATTAAATCCTGACCAGTCTGAGGTAATTCTTGGAAAACAACTCTTTTTTCTTTTCCCAAAGAATCAACTTCTACTTTTTTATACCCGTCTGTTCCTTTTAAATCTTCTTCATAATAAAATTCTAATCCAGTTTTTCCCTTAAAATCAGTCATTAAATAATCCGGATTATTTTTTAATTCTTCTGAAGTTAATTTACCCATATAACCAATTAAAGGTGCGGTAATATCTTGTCCTAAATATTCTCTTTGAGCTTTTATCTTTAACAAAAAACCAGGCAAGTCAATTAACTTTAATTTTAATTTCATGGCTAATTGATAATCTAAGCCATCAATTAATTCTTTTTCTTGATAAGAAGAAAAGGATAATTCTTGAAAAATAGCCTCTATTTTTTCTTCTTTAAATGAAAAATCTTGAGCTTTTAAAAAAGAAAAAAGTTCTGTTTTGACTTTTTCTCTGGCTGTTTTTTCTAAAGGTAAATCTCCCGGAACCACCACTAAAGAAAAATGGGGATAATTTTTAACTAAAGGATTTAAATTTCGGTCATAGATTAAGCCCCGGTCTGCTTTAAGAGGAGTAATTCTCATTCGATTTCCTTCTGCCACATTAAGATATTCTTCTCCTTTAATTATTTGCAGCCAAAAAAGCCGAGAAAA
The DNA here is from genome assembly GCA_002452615.1 of Patescibacteria group bacterium UBA6816. Classification (GTDB taxonomy): domain Bacteria; phylum Patescibacteriota; class Patescibacteriia; order UBA2591; family UBA6264; genus UBA6264. The sequence goes on along the minus strand of DKES01000009.1, from coordinate 9,814 downwards.
AATTATAAAAATTAAAAATAAGAAAATAAAAAAAAGAAAATGTAAGCGTCCTTTTTTAACTGGGGGCGCTAAAACTGCTTTTTCCGGTTGATTGGAAGGTAGATAACTTCCTTCTTCTTCTCGATAAATAAAATTTTCAACCCGGCTATTTTTTAAATTTTTATCCTTAGTTGATAAGGAAAAGGGATCTTTCATTTCTTTTATTTTTTCTTAGTTTTTTTTGCCCAAAAAACTAGAGCAAAAAACAGACAAACTAAAGCGCTATTTAAAAAGATTGCTTGAAGGGTAATTAATAAATAAAATTTATTTATTACCACGGGAAAATCTAAAAAGCCACTTAATTGAGTTAAAAAAACAAAAAATAAAATTAAACCACGATAAATCAAATTAAAAAAAAGGCTAAAAATAAAAATACTTAAAAAACTATTAAAATTAAATTGGGGTAAAAAGATTTTATCTATTAAATAAACGGTTATTAACAAAGATAAAATAAAAACCCCTGGCGGAAAAAGAGAAAAAATATCTAAAAAAAGACCACCCATAAAAGCAAAAGCAATAATATAAAATCTTAATTTTTCTCTTTGATAATAAGGTTTTTGACCATTATAAATTAATCCTAATAATAAAAATATAAAAACTAAACTAACTCCTTCTGGCAAAAAAGGAAAAGAAATTTCTCCGATAACCAGGATTAAAGCGAAAAAAAATAAACCTAATAATTTTAAAAATTTCATTTTAATCAATCCCTAAAAAATTATTCTGCTAAAATAACTGAAACAATTCTAAAGCCAGGGTCTAATAAAGGCTGAACAACAATGTCTTGAAACAAAGCATTGGGTTCTTTATTAATTTCTGCAACTTGGCCAATTATTATTCCCCTCTTAATGTTTTCCTCTAAACCGCTGGTTATTACGGCATCCCCTACTTTAATTTCTCTATCTAAGGGAACATATTTTATTTTTAGAATTGAACCGTATTCGCCCTCTAATATCCCGGCTATTATTTTAGAATCATTTTCCTGATTTTCTTTAACTAAATTTGAAGAAATAATATCTACAGCCAAGGAAAATCGCGGGTCAAAAACTGGCATTAAATAAGAAACAAAATCTTCCACTTTTATAATTTTCCCCACTAAAATTCCTTGTTGGTCTAAGGCGGCCAATCCCTTTTTTATTTTTTTATCTTTGCCTTGGTTTAATAAAAACCAGTTAAAACTAGCTTCTGATTTTTGGCCAATTATTTTAGCTAAAACAAAATCAAATTTATCTTCTTCTAAAAAATTAAGGTGTTCTCTTAAAATTTTATTCTCGGCTTGTATTTTTTTTAAAGAAGCGTTTTCTATTTTTAATTCTCGACAAAAATCCGCGGATAAAGATTCTGATTTATTTAATTGATATAACCAACTTTGTCCAGGCCTTAAACTAATAAAAAAAACATTTTCTCCTTTAAAGAGAAAAATAAATGCTAAACAAAATAAAATCAGTAAAAAAATTGATTTCTTCATAAAAAAAGTAAATTAGAAATTCCAAATAACAAACAAATTCTTGGGGTCAGACCCCATGATATAAATTCAATATTTGAAAAATTGGCTCTGAAACTCGCTCTGAGAGCGAATTTGCGAAGGGTAAAATTTGGGGTCTGACCCCAATTCTTGAGTTTCCGAGGAACTAATCTATTCTCCACTATTCTCCACTATTCTCCACTGGAAATAGAAGTGGCATTATTCTCAATAATGGGTCCATCAGGATAAATTTCTTCACTAGGAATCTCAATAATATCTTCCCATTCAAAACCTAAACTTTCAAAAACCTCTCCAGAAGCAAAAGGTCTTTTTTGCCCATTTTGGATTAAATAAACTCCCGGGTCTTCTGAATATTTAATTAAAGTGTCATCTAATCGACCAGTAATTAATTCTCCATCTTCATAAGTTTCAGTTAAAGGAATTTCAATAATATCTTCCCATTCAAAACCTAAACTTTCAAAAACCTCTCCAGAAGCAAAAGGTCTTTTTTGGCCATTTTGGATTAAATAAACTTCTGGTTGTTCAGGATAACTGATTAAAGTCCCGTCTGGACGGCCTTGGGGTTGGGTAATAAACCTAAAACTATTAATCATCATTCTAAAGGTTGTTTTAAAATTAGCTTCTCTTTCTGTGCCGACATTATAAGAAAGAATATACACTCGGTCATCTTTGGTAATATAAATAGTTGAGCGTTCAGGATTCCAAACTGCTTCCTGTTCATTTACAACGACTGGGTATAATGACTCTTCTGCGATACTAGGAGATTGATTTAAATACCACTCAGCGGCAGATGATTTTTCCGGATTATTCTCTACAGTAATACTAAAAAATTCGCCAGTATTAGTAATCACTAAAATTTCCTGATTACCGGTTTCTGGAATAGCTCGGGCTAACCAAGAAGAAGGATAGAAAAAGCTATAAGCATAAGTCGGATTAGTATAAACATTAATTAAACCAGAAGTAGCTAATTGAGATTCTGCTTGTAAAGGGTCAGTTAAATTAAGAATTTCTTGTCCGTCTGAAGTGCCACTAGTATTAGTATCGGGATTATTAATTTCTGTGCCATAAACATTTTCTTCCACATCAGTTAATCCATCATTATCTGTGTCAGTACTAGAAGGAATGCTCGGGGTAATTTGAAATGGTTCTTCTTCAGGAATAATTATTGACTTCTTAATTACTACCGCCCAAATATTAGCCGGGAAAAAATCTAATTCTTTGGTAAAAATATTATTTTCTTCATCTAAAGAACTTTCTATGGGAGTCCAAAAACCATCTTTAAAATAAGCTAAACTAAGGTCTTGTTTCCATTCTTCTTCTATTAAATCATCACTAAAAAATATTTTTAAAGTACCTGGGTTTTTTAATAAAAGGTCTTGGACTTGTAAATATTCCTCAGTTGGTCTTATTTCTTCCATAAACTCAAGACCTAATGATTCTGTTTCCGGTAAAATAGATTTTAAGGAAAAAGTATAAATTCCGCCGATAATTTCATATTCTTCTGTTTCTTCTGCTTCTGTTGTTTCTTCTGCTTCTGTTGTTTCTTCAACTGGTTCTACTGTCTCTTCTCCCACTGGTTCTACTGTCTCTTCTTCCACTGGTTCTTCCGCTGGTTCTTCTTCTACTACCTCTTCAACTGGTTCTTCCTCTAAAGAGGAAAATTGACCTTCTAATTCTATTTCCATATCTTTTTCCAAAGAACCTTCAGGTAAATAAAATTCAGCCCAAGAAACAAGAACTTGGTTTTCATTTCTTAAATTAGCTCTTAATTCTTTTTCTTTAGAAAGTTCAACAACTTCTTCTTCCTCTTCTTCAACAACTTCTTCTTCCACTTCTTCAACAACTTCTTCTTCCACTGGTGTTGCTGTCTCTTCTGTTAATTCTGGTTCTTCTGAAGAACCTTTTAAAAAGGGAATATTTAAAGTATATTTTTGACCCCAAAAATAATAAAAACCCACTCCGCCAATTATTAATAAAATGATTATCAATAAAATGATTAAAAAATTATTTTTTTTAGATTTTTTTTGTGATGATTTTGGCTTAGATTTTCTAAACTTACTAGACATTACGTGAACAGATTCTTCTTGAGAATTACTTCCCTCATCTGCTTCTTGAATAATGTCTTTTTTAGCTAATTCTGGGGTAACAAAATCCTTGGCTGATTCAGGTTTTTCGGCTTGAGGAGGAGTAATTGAAGGTGAGGGAGTAGAAGGGGTAGATGGAGCAGGTGGAGTTGAACCAGCTGTCGGAGGAACAGATTTTGGAGGAGTTGGTTGAGAGGGCGGTGGAGTAATTGGGGTGGGAGTTGGATTAGGACTGGCCGGGGGTGAAGGTGGTTGAGGAATAGCTGGTCCAGGGGAAGACACTGAAGCAAACATGTCTTCGGCTTGGTCTGGCGCCGGCTTTGAATCTGAAGCTTTTTTTTCTGCTTCTAAAGCCTCAGTTAAAGAATCATCAAATTCTATTTTTGGTCCTGGAGAACCCTTTGAAGAAGAATCTTTTTGAGGAGGTTGAGGAGGATCTACTTTAGGGACATCTCCTTTAGAAGATGATTGATTTGTATTTTTTTGGTCTGGTTCAAACATAAATTTATATTAATCAATTAATTAATTTATTTTAACCTTTTATTATTTTTTTAGCAACTTTAAAATTAGATATCACTTTCTAAACATGGATTTATATAATTACCTGGTATAAAATTACAACCCTTAATAGGAGAACAACAAAATTCATTTTCTCCACATCCATTGCCACAATATCTCTTACAATCACAAATATATTGGCCTTCAGGACAACCTCTTTCTTCTCTCCAAGTACCATCATCTTGACAATAAAGACAATGAGTACTATTAGAACGAACTTCTCCAGGAGTACATTCTAATTCAGGAATAACACAAAGACCATCAACACATTGGCCAACACAACCAAAATATGGAATTATGCCAGAACCAGTAACAGCTTCACAAACACCACTGTTATTACATTGATGACAAATATCACAATTGCGCTGACCATCAGTATGATAATCGCAATATCCTTGTTCATCAACACAATCTCCGGTTAAACAACCAAGGGGACCATCACAATCATTATTAGGGTCCATATCTCCGGGAGTATGAGCAGTGCTTACATTTACACAAACTCCGGATTGACAATATTTACAAGTTCCACAACTAGTGCTATCAACCTTATTAGGATTATCCGGACAATCAGCCGAAGTGCCTGTACATAAAGCTGGATCTTTACAAGGATCACTAGTCTCCCGACAAATTCTATTAAAATAATTAGGTATATATTGGTTATTATTACAACAAACGCCTGAATCACACACCCAATATGACGGTCGGCAAATTTTATTAAAACAATTTCCAGAAGCACACTGATTATCTGAATTACAAGCATAATCATTAGCTATTTTTTCACAGCCATATTCTAACACATAACCAGCTTCACAACTAAGAATCACACACTCTTTTTCTCTACATTCAACTGTTTTAACATTGGGTAAATCCTCACAATTATTAGTACAAGAACCACAATGATTAACATTAGTTTTTAAATTTGTTTCACAACCATCTTCTAAATCTTTACAATCACCATAATCTTGGTCACAAGCCACTATTTGACATTGAGATGATTCACAATAACTAATAGTATGGGGCAAAGAACATGAATTCTTACATTTTCCACAATGAGAAGAGCTATTAGTTAAATTTGTTTCACAGCCAGTATTCCAATCATCATCACAATTGCCCCAACCTGAAAAACAAGTATAAACACACTCTTTATTTTGACACTTGACATTAGTATGAGGTTTTTTAGAACATGAATTCTCACATTCTCTACAATGAGAAGAGCTATTAGCTAAATCTGTTTCACAGCCAGTCTCCCATCTTCCATCACAATTACCCCAATCTCCTTGACAATCTAAAATCTTACACTGGCTATTATCACAGGCTACTATTTCTATTTGGGGTAAATCCTCACAATTATTCTTACAAGAATCACAATATTGAGGAGTGGTTAAATTTGCTTCACACCCAGTAATTAAACTTTCATCACAATTTTCCCAATTGGTTTGACACTCCCATTCTAAACAATTTTCACCACAACGCATTTGAGGTGGGGCTTCAACTAGATTTCCATCACAAAGTTCTCCACATTGTAAAATATTATCTCCACAAACCGGTGTTTCTTGAGAAGAATAATAATAATTAGCAGAAACATTTTGATAATTATCAGTTAAAACAACTTCTTCTAATCCTTGCCAAGTTAAACCCTTTCCACCATATTCTAAATTAGCAGATAAATTATAGTAAAAACCCAAACATTCTGGTTCTTCTGGAACATAATATTGATAAAAACGCGAACCATCCGGAGGATCAAAAAACCCATTATAAGGATTATAACAAGTTTGATTACATTGCTCCTCACCACAACCAGCACAAGGACCATTAAATTTATTAACCGGGTCTAAGGGTAAGGTCTTTTTTAAAAGACTTCCTAAGTTTTTTTGCCAAGACGGCCAAAGACTATTTGTTCTTCCTTGGACAAAAGTTCCTGAACCTAAAACAGGATATTGTCCCGTGCTTTGTTTGTAAGAAGCTAACATTCTTTTTATTTCTCCTAAATCTTGCAATCGAATTAAATCATTTTGAATTTGTTCTTTGTCTGTAATTGGGTCAGGATTATTTAAATTAGTATTAAAAGTCCAGTTATCTAATAGTTGATTAAATATTTTTTGAGTTTGGGGATTAACTTCTTGTTCTAATGAAATTTCTCGAGCTGAATAAGAAATAACAAAAACCAAGGTTTTAACCTGATTATTAGTTACATTAGGTACGCTAACATAAACAGTTCGGCCTTCTTGTACTGCAGAATATCCATCTATAGTTAAATTTTTAGGATTACCTGGATTGGGTACGTTTTCTTGATACCAGGCCAAAGAACTTAATTGTTGAGGATTCTCAAAAACCTTTAAGCCAATGGCGTCACTGGTTTGGTCAACTGGGAATAAAAATTCTTTAACTAAATCACTACTCCCCCCTAAAACAGCTGGTCCATTTAATTCTGGTAATTTTTCTCCTTGACCTTCAATTTCTTGACGACAGTATTTTAATTTAAAATTAGTATAACGCTCTCCTCTAAATCGAGGATTTTCTTGGGACTCATCTTCAAATTCCCAAGGAACTTCGCAAAGAAAGACATTAACCGCAATATTTTCTGACACAGGGTTGCCCCAATTAGGTGTAGCCGTGGCTCTAATTTGAACTCGGCCATTACGATTTTGGGCGGTAATGGTTTCTGTTTCTGAATTAGAATTAGTTAAAGAAACAATGTTGTTATCTGAGGTTTGCCAAGACCAAGTCCATTCATAATTATTAGGAATCCCTGTAATTTGATTTCCTTGATTATCATAAGCTGAAGCAGTTAAATCAGCTTTGGCTCCACTTTGATTAAAATCAATTGAATTTGGCTCTATTTTTACTTTTGATAAATAACAAATTTCTTCAGCCGTAGTAAACTCCCAATCAAGATCCTGGGTCAGGACCACTCCGTATTTACTTTTAACCCCTTGGTCTTTTCCTAAAATCGTAATTTTATATTTTTGACTAGCCCCTAATAAATCAGTTTGAAGTTGAACCACGGTTTGTTTATCTGAATTATTAAATTTAAGAATTTGGTTTATATCTTGTTCTCCTCCCTCCCCTGTTAATTTTTCAAATTTAATGGTTTCAGAATTAAGACTAGCTAAATCCATTTCTTGATTAAAAATAAATTGAATTAACGCGTTCCGACAAACTTCTGTTCCAGTTGGTTGAGAGTTTAAAAGTTCTGGAATTAGACCCACTTTTAAATCAATTGTCCCGGTAACTGCCGCCGTACTTTCGGCGGTAACTTTAATTTCTGTTTCTCCTAAATCCTTTGATTCGGCTTGAGCTAAAGAATTTGCCCCAGTAATTGTGGCCACGGCTAAATCTGAAGAAACCCAAGACCAATCAAAACCCTGATTATTTAAAATCTGGCAACCCGAACCAATTAAAAGGGAAAAATAATCTCTCTCTCCTGGGTGAACAATAAGTCCGGGTATCTCTTCTTCAGGGACTATTTCAAAAATATTAACTGATTCTGGAAGACAAGGTTCATTGGAAACCCTGGTTTTAAAATGCCATTGATAGTCGTCTTGCGGAGAACCTTGAGATAAGCCATCTTTATTACCGTCTAATAATCGTCCTTTTTCGTCCTGAATTCCCCCTTCCCCACTTTTTAAAATAACCTGATACCAATAATTAGAAGTTAAATCATTATCTGGAATAAAAATAAATCCTTGCTCATTAAAACCAGTTAAGTCAATCTCTCCATTTATATTTGTACAACTTTCTTGGTTAAATTCTTCATTTCCTGAATTACATTTTTGAACAACAATATTATTTTTATTTAAAGAGCTTTCCGCCATTACTCGATTAAAACGAGCCGAAATTAAAGCATTGTTACAAACTTCTTTAGATAAATGATTAGGAGAAGGACTGGCTGTATTTTGTTGACAAGTTTTATCTTCTACTACCCGAGGTAAATTTTGTTTTAAACAATTATATTCATAAATATAAGCGGGAGTACAATGACAATAAAATGTTCCTCCAGAGGCACATTGGTCACAACGGTCCCAGTCAACTAAATCCCCTAACCAAATCTTATTATTAACCCAATCATATTGTCCGGAAATAAAATCAGTATTATTGCCATCTGGATTGGTTTTTTGTTTTTGTTCTGTGCTCCATTGCCCCACTACTTGCCCGGTTAAAGCATTCATTTTTCTAATTAATCCAGTCCATCCAATAGCGTAAACATAATCCCCATCCGCAATTAAACCATCAGTATAAAAAGAGTCAGGGGTATAACCATAATCTGACCCCACAGAATCCCATTCTCTAACTAATTGCCAATTATTTTGAGGGTCAAAAACTTTAACTCGAAAACCATTATATTCTGAACCTAAACTATAAGCTAAATTATAAATATATTTTCCATCAGAAGTAATTAAATGACCTCCGTAAGCACTGCTAGCGGTTTGACCAGTATTTCTAACCATTAAACCGGCTGGGATATTAACCCTTCCTTTTTCTCCTGTGGCCACCTTAATTCTTTCTAGTTGATGCCCGTCCAAAGTGTGACCATTATAAATATATCCATCTGAATGATAAGTTAAATTTAAACTAGGGCTAACCTCGGCTAAATCACCATAAACTTGACCAGCAGTAGTTCCTTGATAACCTGTGCCTATTTTTGTAATCACATTATCCGGACAACCAGAAACACTCCCACAATTATATTCTCCAGGAGACCAGCGGTCATAACTACCCCAACTTTTAGTATAAAAATATTGACCATCAGTGGCTAAAGCTCCCACCCCTTGACTATCAAAAGGTTCTTTGGGAGGATATTCTAATTTTTTTTCTCCAACTAAAATTTGTCCTTCTCGAGAAGCAAAAGTACCAAAAAATCCGCAACCACCCATTTCCACAATATCAAAATTAATAGCATTGCTTTCTATGGTAACTTCTTCACACTCTTGTTCCGGCCCTAAAGTACCAACACAAACTCCTCCAAAATAAAAACCATGACAAATTGGTTGACAATTAGTTCTAATCAGTTTTTGTATTTTTAACGGACCATTAATTGCTTCTTGAGGAACAGTAATTTTATTTATTTCCGTATCTGAGACCCAAGTTAAAAAATCTGCTTTTTTATTTGAATTAAAAATTAAATCTCGGCTTATTTCATCTGGTCCTAACTCAAACCTAGTTCCTTTAATAGTTAAAGGAGTAAAACCCGGATAACCCTGTTCTGGTTCTAAAGCACAAATTGCCGGAGCCAAGGGTTGTTTGTTTAATTCCCAAGAAAAATCCGCGCTTTTAATATTAGCTTGAGTTTTAACATAAACCCCTAACTCATAACTATCGCGATTACTGGGGACGCGGGGCAATTCTTTAGGAACAACAATAACAATTTTTTTATTAGACCAGGTTTGCGGACAATAATTTGGCAAAACTTCTCCTAAATAATCTACTCCTTCATATTTAAAATAAACTTCCCCTGGTTCAGAACCAAAATTATTTCCCTCAATAGTAATCCAGGTTTGAGGTGGTCCTTGAGAAGGAGAAATTTTATTAATCACTGGACTTTTGTAAAAAATAGCAGGATTACTTGGCTTTAATTCGCCTAATTCCCCTGACAAAGGCGAAGGAACATAAACTACAACCTTGGCAGTTTGTTCTGGCACTTCTGGAACCA
>DKES01000023.1 GCA_002452615.1 Patescibacteria group bacterium UBA6816 | reverse complement strand
CTTTATCAGAGACGCGCTCTAACCAGCTGAGCTACGTGCCCCTTCACTTGGCTGAACTTAATATCTTAAAAAAAATAATTATATAAACAAACTGTATTTTGGCCCAAGTGAGGGGCGTGCCCCCTCACTTGGCTGAACTTAATATCTTAAAAAAAATAATTATATAAACAAATTGTATTTTAACCCAAGTGAGGGGCGTGCTCCTTCACTTGGTCCCTTCACTTGGTCCCTTCACTTGGTCCCTTCACTTAGTTAATTTTAATATATTATTAAAACATTGAAAAATATTGTAAAAACCTTTCCCAAGTGAGGAATATTAAAGGTTAATCAGACCAAGATAATAATATTTTAAATAAAAAAATAAAATAAGTCAACAATCTTGACAAAAAAAAGGGGGGGGTATAATATATCTGTAAACAAACAAGTTCTTTAAAAAAGGAGGAAAAAAATGAAAAGGTTATTTATGTTGAAATGTTGGATTTTGGTAGTCAGTCTTTTTTCTCTTACTCTAGGACAAGGAGTAAATTTTGAAAAAGAAGGCTCCCAAAAAAATTCTTTTGAATCAGCCCTTGTTGATTATCAACAATTTGATGGTAATCAAATTAAAACCTGGACTTCTAATCGCGGTGAATGGGTTAGTTGTGAGGCAAATAGGGAAGCTGGACTGGAATGGCCTAAAAATTCTGGAAAATACGCAGTTTATCAATCAGGAATTTGGTTGGTTTGTGGAAAAGTTAAGGAACCTGATGATGAATCTTTTAAAGATGAAATTAGAACTGCGACCGTAAGATATTATTCATCAGAATTTCAACCAGGTCAAATAGTATATTGGGACACTTTAGGTAATTTTGAAGTCGCTTCTAATCAATACCCTCAAGAAAATTGTATTTGGAAAGCTCAAAACCCGGAAGACCCAAAATACAGGTATTACAAAATTAATCGCGGAGAAACTTCTTCTCCTGATTATTTAAATTGGCCGATTGAACAAGGAGCTCCAGTTGATAAGAATTCAAACCCCTTAATCATGGGTGACCAAACAATGTGGTGTGTCTATAATGATGCGGAACAGAAAAACCATGACCAGAGGTTTGCTTCCTTGCCCCTAGGAATAGAAATCCAAACTACTTTATTCGGATTTGCCCAGAACGATATCAATCATCAATTAGAAAATGTTCTTTTTGTTAAAAGTTTAATGATTAACAAATCAGACAATCATTATGATGAAATGTATGTGGGAATTTGGGCTGATCCAGACCTGGGAAAAGCAACTGATGATTTAGCTGGAGTAGACACTAGTTTAGCTCTAGCTTACTGTTTTAATGGGCATTCTCCAGATGAAATTTATGGAGCTACTCCCCCTTCAGTTGGTTTTTCTTTTCTACAAAAACCAGTAGTTAAAAACTCGAAAAACACTCTTCCCTGGTCTAAAGACCTCCCTTCAGAAGAAGATCAAACCGAGCTTTCTTCGTTTATTAGATTTACGGTTGGGCCACCTTGTTATGATCCAGACACAAAAGAACAGGTTTATAACCTCATGACTGGACTTTCTACTCAAGGAGAGCCGATTATTAATCCAAAAACAGAAAAACCAACTCGTTTTATGATCAGTGGTGATCCGATTACCCGAGAAGGATGGGTTGACCGTGATTTAGGACTCCCCGGAGACCGCCGTTTTCTTTTAAGTACCGGCCCATTTGCCATGGCTCCTTTAGACTCTCAAGAAATTGTCACCGCGATAATGATTGTTAAAGGAGAAACTCTGATGGACGGAATAAGGGCTTTAAAACTCTATCAGGAATACATCAAAATAGTTTTTGACTCTAATTTTGATCCTGGTTCTTTTAATTCTCTTTTTGACCCCTCTCTGCCTCAAAATTATGAATTAAAACAGAATTATCCTAATCCTTTTAATCCCGCTACAACTATTTCTTATTTTCTCCCTTTTGGTGGTTTAGTAGAATTGAATATTTATAATCTTCAGGGACAAAAAATTCAAGAACTAGTTAATCAATGGCAATCAGCGGGACATTATTCTCTCACCTGGGACGGAACAAATTTCTCTTCAGGAATTTATTTTTTTCAAATCAAAACTTCTGATTTTACTCAAACTCGTAAAATGATTCTGATTAAATAATCTTTTAAAGCCTCTTACTAAAACCAGTAAGGGGCTTTTTAAAAAATCCTTATCAAAAATTGATAAGGATTTTATTTTTCTAAATAAAAAACCTATTAAAGACAATGACAGAATTAGTCGTCGACCCTACCTTTTGCTCTAAAGCAAAGGTTAGAATCCTCTAAATGAGGTAGTCCATCCACAGCTTCCGCTACGGATGCCTTGTTACGACTTCGCCCCTGTTACCGGTCCTACCTTATTCCCACGAACGTGGACTTTCGGGTATTACCGACTTCCTTGGCGTGACGGGCAGTGAGTACAAAACCCGAGAACGTATTCACCGTACCGTGGCTGATATACGGTTACTAGCGATTCCATCTTCATGGAGTCGAGTTGCAGACTCCAATCCGAACTAAGATCGGCTTTAGGGGATTAGCTCCATCTCGCGATTTCGCAACCCTTTGTACCGACCATTGTACCATGTGTGTCGCCCAAGACATAAGGGCCATGCTGATTTGGCGTCATCCCCACCTTCCTCCAATTCATCATTGGCAGTCCTCTTAGAGTGCCCCTGATAAATCAGGGTAGCAACTAAGAATAGGGGTTGCGCTCGTTTTCCGACTTAACGGTACACTTCACAGCACGAGCTGACGACA
>DKES01000032.1 GCA_002452615.1 Patescibacteria group bacterium UBA6816 | reverse complement strand
TTTGGATTAAAGTACAAAAAAACAAAGAACCAGATAAAATTCCCACCCCCAGTTGAACTATTAAGGGATAATTAAATAAAAAACTTAAAGCAAAAGCTCCTCCATAAAAAATCAAAGCAGAAAATAAGCGTAAGGTAAAAATATTCCCCATGACATAAGAAATTTTTTGCTCTCTTTTTTCTGCAGTCAAGTTATCAATCGCTCCCAAATAACGTAAAGTAATTAAGTAAAGACCAAAATCAGCAATAATACCAAAAACTTGCAAAAAGGCAATGGAAATAGAATAATAACCATAATTTTCTGGCCCTAAATAACGCATCATTAAACCAATAATAAAAAGCCCTAAAATCAGAGCCAAAATTCGACCAATAATTTGCAATACAAAATTAGAAAAAACTCGTCTTGCTAAATTCATATTTTAATGATATCATTTAATAATAAATTATCAAGATTAATTTTAAAAAATTCAGCCGGATGATAAAACTAAAAAAGAAAGTTTATTTTTTTCCCTTATTATTAATAAGTCTTTTATTTTTTCTAAAACCTGCTTTTGTTTTAGCTCAAGAATACCAAGCAGAAAAAATTAGTCAAAGTCACGCCGGAATTATTGAATTAAAAAGCGGGGAAAATTCAGTTTTTTGGGTAAAATTTAAAAATACTGGAAATTCTTCTTGGTCTGGAATGGGTCCTCAGGCTGTTACCTTAAGAACTGTTTCTGGAATGCCAGGAAAATTAAAAGATTCTAGTTGGTATCAAGACTATATTCCTAATCGAGTTAATCCAGTTTCTAATATTTACCCTGGAGAAGAAGCTTTATTTAGATTTAATATTAAAGCTCCGTCCTCAACTGGTCTTCACTGGGAAAAATTACAACTTTATGCGGGTTCTAATCCAATTTCCGGAGGAGGAATTGAAATTGCGGTTCAAGCAAGTGCGACCGCAATAACCCCCTCTCCGGTTTCTCCGGTTGATTCTGAACCTGAAACTGTTCCCACTCCAGTGCCTGAATCTTTACCTCAAGAACCAGAAACTCAATGGTGGCAAACCATTTCTTCAGACATTAATATTGCCACTAATATTCGCTGGCCAAATTCTCCTCAAGGCCCAATAATTAAAGTGGGTCTTTTTTATGTTGATGTCGAAGAAAAAAATGATTATTTACCCTTGGATATTTCCACCCTTAACCAACAACTTTATGATATTTATGACCAAAATAACCGACTTTTAATTAGAAATACTGCCGGAGAATCAGTTAAAATAGATTATGATTATGAAAATAATTATTATTTTGTTAATGATGCTTCTGGAAAAAGATTATTAATGACTGATTCTTATCTTGTTTTAAAGTCTAATAATCCGGTTATTTTTAAAATAAATTCCTGGCATAACGGCCCTTTTTGGGGACAGAATGTTAATGACAATGAATTTCGCGGTGATTTAAAAATACACTATAATCCCAATACTAAACGCCTTTGGATTATAAACCAACTTCCCTTAGAAGAATATGTTAAAGGAGTAGTTGAGGTAGGAGACTCTTCTCCTTTTGAATTTTTAAAAGCCCAAATGATTGCGGCGCGAACTTATGCTCTTTTTCGCATGATTGCTCCTAAATATACTAATACTCCAGATGGTCAAAATTTTTTTACTGTGCGAGCGACTCAAGCAGACCAAGTTTATCGAGGTTATCAAGGAGAATTAAGAACCCCTCGAGCAAACCAAGCTGCAGAAGCAACTCAATCAATAGTAGCCACTTATCAACAAGACCCTATTGTCGCTTATTATTTTGCTCAAAGCGACGGTTATACTAGAGATTCCCACGTTGTTTATATGACCGCTCAACCGGTTGATTATTTAAAGGGGAAATTTGACCCGCCTGGACAAGGAAAAACCATGTTAGGTCACGGCGTAGGATTACCTCAAATTAGTGGCATGACCGCAGCCAATCAAGGAGCAAACTACGGACAAATCCTAAAATACTATTATACGGGGATTAGTTTAACTAAAATGTATTAATTATAATTGAAAAAGCGGACATTAGTCCGCTTTTTTTTGTTTATCGATTTTCTTTACAGGCGACACAGTGCCGACAATGAGGTACTTCTTTAAACCTCTCCAAGGGAATTTTTTTTCCGCATCCTTTGCAAAAAAAATATTTTTCCGGGTTTTTCATAAAATCTTTTCTGCGCCGAATAAGGACTTCTAATTTTTTGTCAAACCGGTTTAGCAAAAAAAGTTCCCTTTCTTCTTCTTCTTGGTCTCGTCCCCCCTCTCCTCGAAAAGGGTCGGCAATGATTTCATGTCCAGCCTGAAAAATTCGTTCTTTGGCCGATTCAAATTCTTCTCTAGCCTCCTTAATCTTTTCTGTAAAATAAGTGGCTAAATCCAGAATTTCTGGCCGACCAAAAGACTGCAAAAAATGCATTTCCCTTAAAGAAAATTCTTGACAGTTTTGTTCCTGCATCATTCCTCCTTTTATTTAAAGATTTTGGTTTAATTATTTTTATCTTAGCAAAAATAAAAAAATTGTCAATCCTTTGTATTTCATCTTTTGCATTTAAAACCCCTTTTCTAACTTCTCACAGAAACTTCTCACAGGTGCGACCTGTGAGAAGTTTTTTAACAAATCCGGCCTATAAGGAATGTAATAAATACCCTGGTTGAACCAGTGTATTTTTGCCTGACAAGTCTTATCTTTTACTAATGAAAAATATTTATTTGCGCCTGACTTAAAATTTCTTTTTTAATTGATTCTGTTTCTATTTCTATTTCTTCTTCTAATTTAATCAACTGTTCTAAGTTTGCCCTGGTAATCGGATGAGGTGGTAAAATATCTTGGCAATAAAATTTTGTAGGAATAATTGATAAATTATAAGTATTAATTTTTTGAGCTAAATTAATAATTTCTTGTTTATTAAAACCAATTAAAGGGCGCAAAATTAAAAGATTCACAATTTTATCAATAGCCCTCATATTTTCCAGAGTTTGTGAAGCCACCTGACCTAAACTATCCCCGGTTACCAAGGTAAAACATTTTTCTTTTTGGGCAATCCTTTCGGCTAATTCAAGCATGGTTCTTTTACAAAGCAAACAACCATAACGTCCGGCTCTTTTTAAAACTTTTTGTTGCCAATTTTTAAAAGGAATTAAATATAATTTACTTTGGCCTTGATAATTATTTAGTTCTTTAACTATCTTTTTAACCTTATTAAGAGCTAAAGCCTCATCTTTTGAGTAAGAAGAAAAATGAAGAAAAATTATTTCCAACCCCCTTTTCATCATTTGCCAAGCCGCCACTGGAGAATCAATCCCGTCTGACAAAAGACAAATGGCTCGGCCAGCCGTGCCAACCGGTAAACCCCCTGCCCCTAATATTTTTTCCAAATAAACAAAAACATGGCCTTTTATAATTTCAACAAATAAAATTTGGTCGGGGTTCTTTAAATCAACTTTTTTCTTAGTTTTTTTTAAAATTAAAGCCCCAATTCGTTTTTCCATTTCTATAGAAGTAAAGGGAAAATCTTTATCAGAACGCTGAACCCTGACACAAAAACTATTAAAATCCTTCTCGGCTAATAATTTTAATCCAGTTTGAGCCATGGCCTTTTCTGTAGCTTTACTTTCTCGGGCAAAAGAAAAATAAGCGATGCCAAAAATTTTTTTTAATTTTTTTTGCCAAATTATTTTTTCCTCAACACTCAAACCATCTATCTCTAAAATAATTCTTTTGGAAATTGTTTTAATTTTTTCAAAATCAAAATCAGGCCAGGAGTTTCTTATATTTTTTTTTAATTGATTTTCAAAAAACCCCCGGTTGTTTCCCTTTAATCCAATTTCCGCGTAATGACAAATAAGATATTCTTTCATGCGTTGATTTTAACATTTATCTAGAATAAAAAAAGACTTTTTTAAATTATTCTTCTTGACAAATTTTTTTATTAAGTTATGGTTAGATAAAAGACAAAGGAGGATTAAGATGGAAAAAATTTCGAAAGAAAGATTAGAAAACCGCCTCAAAAATTATGAAGAAGAGGAAAAAGTGATTAAAAGAAAACTTTTAAACCCGGATGTTCCTTCGGGAAAAAAACAAAAACTAAAATGCCGGCTGGAAAAATTAGAGAAATTAATTCCCCAAACCCTGGAAAACCTCATTGCTCTATACTCAACCTCTTCAGAAAAATAATCTTTAAAGCCACTTAAAAAGTGGCTTTTTTCTTGATTATTTTTTAAAAATAAGATAAAATAGAAAAGATTTCTTCTTTAATCTTCGGGGCGTGGTGTAACGGTAGCACGCCTGCTTTGGGAGCATGTAGCTCGGGTTCGAATCCCGGCGCCCCGACCAGTAAATAGCCGAAGTGGCGGAATCTGGTATACGCGCATGGTTTAGGACCATGTGGGGAAACCCTTGTGGGTTCGAGTCCCACCTTCGGCATTTTTCAGAATTATTAAAATCTGACCTTTAAGGGTCAGATTTAATTATTCTTTTACCCAAACATTAACCAACCAGGCTTGAATATCAGCAACAAACCAATAATTAACATTAATACTCCGCCAATTAAACGCGCGGTCCGCACATATTTAGTAGTAACTCCGGTAAGACGTAAGGTTATCATGGCCACAAAAAAGACTAACAAGTCATCCAACATAAACACTAAAATGTAAAGCAAAAGATAAGCGTAATATTGTCCCATGGTTAAATCACTCAAGGCTAAAACCTGAGTATAAACAGCTGGTAAACCAGCGGAACAAATTAACTCTACTAAATTAACCGCAAAAGCTAAAATTATTATTCCCCCTAAAGCAAGATAAAAACTTTTTTGTTGAGTAATATTTTTTAATCTTTGAAAAACCTTTTGTTTTTTTTCGGTTCCCACTACCTGACAGGTGGCCTCTTTGTTAGTAAAATATTCTTTTAAAGAATAACTTCCGCCGAACAAAGCCACTAAACCAATAATAATTCTCACCCAGACCACTAAACCAATAAACAAAATAAAATTTAACCACGCCGCCATAAAAATAAAATAGACCAGAGCAGAGGCAACAATAAAGGTTGAGCCTAAAATCCACATTCTTTTTTTATCTTTCATTCCCAAAAGCAAACTAATTAAGAATAAAAGCACCCACATCGCACAAGGATTAAATCCATCTAAAGCGCCCAAAACAATAGTAAAAACAGGCAAGGAAAGATTTTTGGTTTTAATTTCTCCGAGTAAGGGGACTTTTAGTTTTTCTGGGATAGGAGATTTAATTTCTTCGTTTTGAGAATTTTCTTCTTCAACTTCATCAATTAAAGATAAAATCTCTTGACCAATATCTCGGCGCTTATTTTTTAAAACATCTTGAACCGCTCCTTCAATGGCCATTCCAGTGCTTTGTTCATCATACCAACCAATAAAATATTGTTCGCCGATTACTATAAAAGGGACTCCCGAGATATGAGTATTTAACTTTTCTCCCATTTCAGACATTATTTGACGTCCTCGAACACTTTGCGTAATATCAAAATCATAAATATTAATTTGAGAATATTTTTCTTCTAATTTTTCTAAAAATATTTTTTCTTTTTCACAATGAGGACAACCTTCGCCCCAGAAAAAATAAATATTTACCTCAGACTCATTAATATTTTGGGCTTCCACATTTGACCCAAAAGAAAACAACAGAGAAATAAAGAAAACAAAAACTAAAACTTTTTTAAACATAATCAATTTTTCTAATTATTTTTTATTTAAATACTTATTAGCTGATAATAAAGCCGTCGCCCCTTGACCGGCCGCAATAATAATTTGTTTATCTGACAAATCAGTTACGTCACCAGCGGCAAAAATACCCTGAACACTGGTTTCTAAAGTATGGGAATTAACTTTAATTTCCCCTTTTTTATTTAAAAGGAGAAAATCTTTAACAAATTCTGTATTGGGGTTAGCGCCAATTTCAATAAAACAACCATTAATAATTATTTCTTTATTTTTTTTTGACTTTCTGTTTTGATAAATTATTTTTTCTAATTTCTTTCCTCCTTGAAACGCTTTTACTGCCACGGCGGTAATAATAACTATTTTCTTATTTTTTTTAATTTCTGCTTGTAAAATTTTATCAGCGCTTAATTCATTTAAATATTCTAAAACATATACCCGAGAACAAAATCGGGCTAATTCCAAGGCGGCTTCTACTCCGGCATTACCCCCACCAATAACCGCTACAATCTTATCTTTAAAAGAAGTTTCATCACAAGTAACACAATAAGATATTCCTTGGCCTAAAAACTTATCTTCATTTTTAATATTTAATTTTTTAGGAAGACTGCCCGTGGCAATGATTACGGCTTTACTTTCATATTTATTTTCATCAGTAATAATTTGCCAACCTTGTTTTATTTTTTTTATCTCCCTGACACTTTCAAAAGCTTTTATTTCAAGATTTTCAAATAATTCTAAATGCTCTTTAAATTTTTTAATTAAATCCAAACCAGAAATTTTTTTAAATCCGGGATAATTCTCAATTAAAGGAGAGGTTCCTATTTGACCGGTAAAATCCCGGGCAATTAATAAAGCGGACAAATATTTTCTGGCCGCGTAAATACCGGCAGTAATTCCGGCGGCTCCGCCGCCAATAATAATTAAGTCTCTCATAATTTAAATACCTAATAAATTATTAATTTTTTCCTTATTCCAACCCACAATTACTTCGTCTCCAATAACAGTAACTGGCACACTGGTCTGACCAGAAAGCTCTTCCATTTTTTTTCTAGCTTGTTCATCCTCATAAATATTTATTTCTTCATATTCTTTCCCTTGGTTTTCTAAATAACCTTTTAAGGTATAGCAGTAAGCACAATCTGGACTAGAATAAACTATAATTTTTTTCTCTTTTTCCATATTTTAAAATTATTAAATAATTTATTCATATCTTAAAGCTTCAATTGGACTTTTGAGCGAGGCTTTTTTGGCGGGATAAATTCCAAAAACAAGACCAACAAAAGAAGCCACCCCAATCCCTAAAAAAATAGCGGGCAAAGAAATTTTAAATTCCCAAACAATATTAAGTTGTTGAGATAAGACCAAAGAAGCTAAATAAGAAAAACTAATTCCTAAAATAATCCCAATAATCCCCCCTAAGGCAGTTAAAACAATTGATTCAATTAAAAAATGAATTAAAATATCTCTTTTTTTCGCTCCCAAGGCTTTTCTTAAACCGATTTCTCTGGTTTTTTCTGTCACCGCCACCAACATAATATTCATAATCCCTACTCCACCAACAATTAAAGAAATCGCGGCAATAGAAGTTAGAAGAACAGTTAAAATTCCCGTGATTAAGCTAATTGTTTCAATCATGTCTTCTGAAGTAGTAACATAAAAATCATCATCTTTCGGGTCCTCAATGTTATGTAAATCCCTTAAAGTTAATTTAATATCTTCAACCATTCCTGGAACTGCGGCTTCGTTAGTAGCCATAATATAAACTTCTTGATAATAATCAATTCCTAAAATATATTTTTGAGCGGTAGTATAGGGAATTACTACAAACTTATCCACATCAATAAAAGATGATAATTGTCCCTTAGAGGGAAGAATAGCCACCACACGAAAATATTTATCCTTTATCTTTATTTTTTCACCTAAAGCCTCAGAAGTCCCAAAAAGTTCTTCTTTTACTTTTTGTCCAATCACAGCTACTGCAGCATGGCCTTTAATGTCGTCTTCAGTAAAATACTGTCCCTTCTCTGGATAAACATTATATAATTTACTTAACCAAGAAGCACTCCAACCAAAAATAGTAGGACGATAAATTTCTCCTCCGTAAGAAACGCTCTCTGAAACAATTACCGCTGGAGTAATATCAGCCAAATCAGGCACATTATTTTTATTTTTCAAAGCATTAATTTCTCTTTCTTTTAAAGAATCAATAAAAAGCGACCCGCCCATATCTTGAGGTCCTTGAGGTTGTTTTCCGGGACTGACTTGAACAAAATTCCCCCCCAACCCTTCTACCTCTTTAAGAATTAAAGATTTGGCTCCTTGGCCAATAGACATAATCAGAATAATAGAAGTAATACCAATAACAATTCCCAGAACAGTTAAAAAAGACCTGGATTTATTGGTTTTAATTCCAATAAGGACATTTTTAAAAGCGTATCTTATTCTCATAATTTATAGTTTTAAAAGATGAATCCTAAAGAAATTTCAAACTTTACTATTTCAACAAACCATTTTCAGCAAAATGTCTTTCCCTAACTTTTTCGTCTCTAATGATTTTTCCATCTTTTAATTTAATAATTCTTTTGGCCATTTCCGAGGTATATTTTTCATGAGTAACCATAATAATAGTATGACCTTTGTCATTTAACTTTTGGATAATACTCATAATAATTTGACCGGATTTAGAATCAAGATTTCCTGTTGGTTCATCGGCGAAAATAACATCCGGTTCATTAACTAAAGCTCGAGCAATAGCAACCCTTTGTTTTTCCCCTCCAGAAAGTTGGGACCGGTC
>DKES01000003.1:13179-22585 GCA_002452615.1 Patescibacteria group bacterium UBA6816 | reverse complement strand
TACATGTAGACTTTAGACTCTTTACTACAGCAATCAAAAACCTCATAGACAACGCTGTTAAATACTCCATTGATCACTTTGTTATAATCACTTCTAGCAAAAACAGACTCTCTTTTATCTCAAAAGGCAGTCCTTTAGATAAAGAATTAGAGCACTATATACAACCTTTTACACAAGAAAAACCATCTCATCAAGGCTTTGGTTTAGGATTGTATATCGTTGACAATATAGCAAAAGCACACAATTTGGACTTCACATACAAACATAATAACGGTTATAATTATTTTAATTTTGAAAAAATAGATAGTTTATTGTAGAATAAGACAAGTTAAATTTTCAACACACAAGGGGTGAATTATGTCAAGCATTACTTTCTCACATCAGGACTTGGCTTCATTGATTGATCATCATATTGCACTATTGGAGAGATTTGGGATTAGAGATGAGGCTCCTTTTTCAGTTATCTTTTTTTCACTAGAAAATAGAAAAGAGATTGATAGTGTTGAAATTTTTCAAAGGATACTTAGACAAACTGACGCACTTTTTCAAGTTGACAACCACTTTTTTGTTATGCTTCCAGGAACTGACTGGAATGGAGCTACTGAAGTACTCTCTGGTATCCAAGAGTTCTTAGCGCAGCCAGCACAAGACAATATAGTAAGTTTTCCAGAAGATGGAGACAATGCCAATCAGCTTTTAAGAAAATTGCAAAATCTTATCGAAGATAATAGTGATTATATAATCAAATTAGTTTAAAACAACTATTCATTGCGCAAAGTATCTAGAACATCAATCTGTGTTGATTTATAAGCTGGGTAGTATGCTGAAAGTGCTACGATAATAGAAGCGCCTATGGTAATCATCAGAAAATCAGAAAGAGATAATTCTAAAGGAAGCTTTGACGAACCATAAACATCGGCAGGAAGATTGACTAAGTCAAATGAACCCAAAAGGAAAATACCTAAAAATCCCAAAACCACCCCAAATAGCATTCCACCACCACCAATGATAGTTCCTAGAAGGAAAAAAGCTTTTTTTATCTCTTCTTTGTAAGCTCCCAAAGAGAGTAAAAGTGCTATTTCATGGCGTCTATTCATAACAGTCATTAAGAGTGAACTGATGATGTTAAGTGAAGCTATAAGTATGATAAGCATCAAAACAATGAAAAGTGCTCTTTTTTCCAAAGCAAGTGCAGAGAAAAAATTACCATTCATTTGCCACCAGCCAACAACAGTAATCCCATCTGGAAGAACTTTTTTTATTTTTTCTATATCTTCAAAAGGTTTTTCACTGTATATATGCACACCATCATAAATATCTTGAGGATAATTAAGAATTTTTGCTAAACTTTCTTTTGTTGTAAACATATAAGCTTTATCATAAGCAGTTAATCCAGATTCGAAATACGACTTATAATTAAATCTTTTCATCTTAGGAATAAGAGAAAAACCACCTGGGTCACTTTGTGTAAATATAAGCGTTAGCTTTTCATTCCCTTGTAGATAGTAGTCTTTTCTTAACTCATTTCCTACAACTATGTCATATTTGTCAATTTTTACATCTTTGATAGCTTTTTCTAAAACACTATTAATCTCTTTTTCTTTTTCAAAATCAACACCAAATATAAGACCACCTTCAAGTTTTGAACCTTTTTTTAAGATAACTTGAGATGAAAGATAAGGACTGAATTTGAGATGAGGAAACTCTTTTTTTAATTGAGAAACATCTGTTTCACTGATAAGATTAAAAGTAGTTGGGTGTAGCGTTAGAGGATAGTTCATAGTAAAAAGTTTTCTCTCAAACTCTTTATCAAAGCCATTCATAATCGCCATAGCAATTAAAAGCACCATAACACCTATGGCAACACCGACAAAAGCCAAGAGAGCAGTCACAGTGATAAAAGGTTGAGATTTATCAAATCTCAAATACTTCTTAACAAGGTAATTACTGAGTGACTGCTTCATAGAATTTTACGCTAAAAGCCCTTTTTTAGGANNTATATTTTTTACCACTACCACAAGGACATGGCTCATTTCTAGGAACTTTTTTATCAACAATTTGCTCTTGCTCTTCATATGGACTACTATGTTCCATCTTCATGCCAGCTTCAGCTTTTTCTTGCATTTTGGCTAGCATCTCTTGCATAGCTTGTCTCTCTTCTTCCTCTTTTTCATTTCTGAGTTGAATCAAGTGAAGAGTTTTTGTGCTTTCAAACTTTATCTGTGTTACAAGCTCCATAAAAAGGTTATAACTCTCTTTTTTATACTCGGTTAATGGGTCTTTTTGGTTATAGCCTCTAAGACCTATACCAGTTTTGAGTATATCCATCTGATAAAGGTGATCTCTCCAAGCTTTATCAAGTACTTGTAGGTAAAGGATTCTTTCTATCTCTTTTCGTTGATTATCATCTACAACTGACATTTTTTTATCAAATGCATTTTTAACACTTGTAACTATAAAATCACGAAGCTCTTCATAATCTTTTCCAGATAGCTCTTCTTGTGTGAACTCTTCTTGTATCTCACTTTTTAATAGTGAAACCAATCGCTCAATATCAAAATCTTCTTTTACGCTACCCTCGTAAATCTCTGAACGAAACAGTAAATCAGTGATATATTCTGCTCTTATCTCATTAATTCTTGTATCAATGTCATAGTTTACATTCAACAGGTCATTTCTAAAATTATAAACAGTTTTTCTTTGCTCATTTGCAACATCATCATATTCTAAAAGATGTTTTCGTGTATCAAAATTAAATCCTTCTACTTTTTTTTGAGCTGATTCAATGGCCCGGGAAACCATTTTACTCTCAATGGGAACTTCTGGAGGAACTTTTAAAGTTTGCATTACTCCTGACAATCGACTCCCCCCAAAAACACGCATTAAGTCGTCTTCTAAAGAAATAAAAAATTGCGAAGAACCCGGGTCTCCTTGCCGGCCAGCCCGGCCTCTTAATTGATTGTCAATTCTTCTGGCTTCATGTCTTTCTGTGCCAATAATATGTAAGCCTCCTAAATCTAAAATTTTTTGTTGTTCTTTTTTGTCTGGTGGATTACCTCCTAAAACAATGTCTACTCCGCGACCGGCCATATTAGTGGCTACGGTTACAGCGCCTAATCGACCAGCCTGAGCAATAATTTGACCTTCTTTTTCATGATTAGTAGCATCTAAAACCTGACACTCAATTCCTTGCCGAGCTAAAAGGTCTTTAATTAATTTATTTTTTTCAATGGCACCAATAGTTTTTTCTCCAATTGTAAAACCACCCGTACCAATTAAAATCGGTTGTCCTTGCTGATGTCTTTCTTTAATCTCCTTAACCATGGCTTGCCACTTCCCTTCTTTATTCTGATAAATTCTATCAGGTAAATCTTTTCTAATCATGGGCCGATGAGTGGGAATAACCATTACTTCTAAATCATAAATCTTGTCAAATTCTTCTGCTTCAGTTAAAGCGGTTCCGGTCATGCCGGCTAATTTTTGATAATAACGAAAATAATTTTGAAAAGTAATCGTGGCTAAAGTTTTTGATTCTTGACGCACTTTAACTCTTTCTTTTGCTTCAATGGCTTGATGTAGACCCTCTGAATAACGCCGACCTTCCATTAATCGACCAGTAAATTCATCAATAATAATTATTTCTCCCTCCTTAATCACATAATCTCGGTCGCGCTGGAAAAGGGTCTTGGCTTTTAAAGCCGCGTCAATATGATGAATTAAATTAAAATTATTTTTCTGCCAAGGGTCTTGACCTAAAAAATTAACCATCTGGTTAATCCCTTCTTCAGTTAAAGTCACGGCTCTCATTTTTTCATCCACCACATAATCTTTTTCTGATTTTAATTTAGTCACTAAAGTGGCTAATTGATAATATAAATCAGCTGATTCCTCAGCAGGAGAAGAAATAATTAACGGGGTTCTAGCTTCATCAATTAAAATACTGTCAACCTCGTCAATAATGGCATAAGATAATTCTCTTTGGACAATTTGCTGAGGGTCATAAATTAAATTATCCCTTAAAAAATCAAAACCAAATTCATTATTAGTTCCATAAGTAATATCGGCTTGATAGGCTTGTTTGCGACTAATTGGTCGAAGAAAATCTTCAACCACTTTAAAACTTCCTTTTTGGTCTCTTTCTTGGTCTAATTTCTCTGCGGCGGCGGAAAAATCAGGGTCATAAATAAAAGCAGTCTCATGAACAATACAACTAACCCTTAAACCTAAATAATGATAAATTTGCCCCATCCAAACACAATCTCTTTTAGATAAATAATCATTAACCGTAATAATATGAACCCCTTTTTTATCTAAAGCATTTAAATAAGCCGGGGCCGTAGAGGCTAAAGTTTTTCCTTCTCCGGTTCTCATCTCAGCAATCTTTCCTTGATGTAAAACAATTCCTCCTATTAATTGAACGTCATAATGCCGCTGATTTAAAGTTCTTTTGGCGGCTTCCCTAACTAAAGCAAAAGCTAAGGGTAAAATATCATCCTTAGTTTGACCCTGCTTTAAAAAACCCCTTAACTCTTGGGTTTTTTGTTTTAATTCTTGGGCGTTTAATTTTTCTAATTTTGGTTCTAAAGAATTAATTTCTTCAATCAAGGGCTGACTCTTTTTTAATTCTTTTTTATTTAAATCACCAAAAATTTTAACCAATAAGGACATGTTTTAAACATTAACAAAATTAAAAGGAAAAAACAAGCCCCTAATCCCTTCCCCAAACCCACTCATACACGCACAGGTTGAACCTGTGTATTTTACACAGGTTGAACCTGTAAAAAACTGCACTGTAAAAAGCTGCAAAAGATGAGATACATAGGTAACGAGCTACTTAGGAGCCTTGCTCCTAAGTAAAGTAGGCTCGACAAAAATAAAATTTTAGTTATACTAACCTTAATAGAAATGTTCTTAAACCTTTAAAAGGAGGGTTTATGCGAGAAGAAAAAGCGGATAGAATTAGAACCCAACAGGTTTATAGTAAAGAAGAGTTAGAAAAAAAGGGCTGGAAAATACAATCAGAATTTTCTGATAATGGTCATTTTGCTAAATATCAATCTTGGCAAAAAGGAAAAAAAGTTATTTTTCAGGACAAAAAAACAGGAGAAATAACTCACATTTTTCTGACCCTTAGCTCTTCTCAATAAGGGTGTTTTTACACCCTTTTTTTATTTTTATAAAGTTTGGAAAGTTTGGTGGCTGAGCCACCAAACTTTACCAAACTTTTACTGGTTGAACCAGTAAAGAGGTTGACAAATCTTTTAAACCTGTTAGATTAATAAAAAAAGGAGGGATTATTATGACTAAGAAGCAAAAACCAGAGATTAAAAAAGATAATGTTTATTCGGAAAAAGAAATGTCAGAAAGAAATTGGACCAACACTCGCCAGTATTTTAGTTTTTATAAAATCTGGAAAAAGGGGAAAGCTCTAGCTTTACGCGAAAAAAACGGCAAAATCGTTTATCTTTTTTTCTAAAATCATAAAAGAGCCTGATAAAAATCCGGCTCTTTTTCTTTAAAGTTTCTAATCTTAAATTATTTTTGTTTTATTTTTCTAATCTTTTTTTGGGTTAATCTTTTTTTAGCTTCCCCAAAAGTTTTATACTTTCTTAATTGCCTTTTTAATTTTTTTTCTACTTCATCAAGAGCATCTTTGTAATCAGACCCCTTAACCACGGCCCGTAATAATTTATGAGGTAAAACTAAATTAACTTCTAACCGCACTGCTTCTTCTTTAACTCGGGTGGGGCGATAACTTAAATCTACTTTAACTTTTAAAATTTTATCAGAAAATTTCGACAACTTTTCTAATTTCTCCGCCACTTCTTTTTTGTCTTTTTCTGTTAAATTAATATTGTTTAATAAATATTGTATTTTCATAATTGGCCCTCACACAAAACATTTTTTAAAATGCTTTGCCTTAATATTTATTTTTTAAATTTAAACTAAGGCTGTCCCAGTCATTTCCGAAGATTTAGGTAAGCCCATAATTTTTAAAATAGTCGGAGCAATATCAGCTAAAACTCCTAAAGGAACCATGGAATTAAAATCCACGGGCAAAGGATTTTTACTCTCCTTGTTCTTATCTACAATAATAAAGGGCACTGGATTAGTAGTGTGCTCTTTATTTATTTCTCCCGTTCTTAAATTAACCATCTCTTCAGCATTGCCATGGTCAGCGGTAATTAAACTAACCCAATTTAATTTTAAGGCTAAATCAATTATTTGTCCCAAAAAATCATCTAAAACTTCAATAGCTTTAATCGCGGCTTTTAAATCTCCGGTGTGGCCGACCATGTCTGGATTAGCAAAATTAACCACTATAAAATCATATTCTTGACTCCCGAGCCCCCAAAGAACTTGATGAGCCACTTCTGGAGCAGACATTTCAGGTTTTTTGGCATAAGAATCTATTCTTGGAGAAGGAATTAAAACTCTTTTTTCTCCGGGAAAGGGTTTTTCTCTTCCCCCGTTAAAGAAAAAACTAACGTGAGCAAATTTTTCTGTTTCCGCCAGATGTAATTGTTTTAATCCCTGGTCACTTAAAATTTTAGCTAAAGGTTCTTTAACTGTTTCTGGGGGAAAAGCAATTTCCACGGGCAAATCCTTTTCATATTCTGTCATCGCCACAAAAAACAAATTATTTAATTTCTCACGCTTAAACCCTTTGAATTCATCCGCCACAAAAGCTTTAGTAATCTCCCGCGCTCGGTCAGAACGGAAATTAAAAAAGATAACCGCGTCATTATCTTGTATTTTTCCTTGAGGCTCTCCTTGTTCATTTAAAATAACCACGGGTTTAAATTCTTCATCATAAACCTCTTTTTCATAAGAATCTTTAATCGCTTTTAAAGGGTTTTGATATTCTTTTTCTGCCAAACCTTTAGTTAAGGCTAAATAAGATTGTTCTATTCTTTCCCAATGATTGTCCCGGTCCATAGCCCAAAAACGACCCGCTAAACTAGCAATTTTCCCCACCCCAATTTCTTCTATCCGGAAAAGGAGTTCTTTAATAAATCCTTGAGCACTATCACGCGGCGTATCTCGACCATCTAAAAAAGCATGAATGGCCACTTTCTCTAAATTATTTTTCTGGGCAATTTCCATTAAAGCATAAAGATGTTCATTTAAAGAATGAACTGAACCATTAGAAACCAACCCCATTAAATGAAGCGTGGAATTATTTTTTTTAGCATGATTAATCGCTTGTAAAAATTTTTCATTTTCATAAAAACTCCCATCACTAACCGCGTGAGTAATTCGCGCTAAATTCTGCCAAATAATTCTCCCGGAACCTAAACTTAAATGCCCTACTTCTGAATTACCAGGTTCTCCCCAAGTTAAACCCACGGCCTCACCAGCCGCTTGTAAACTCATGGTTGGATAAAGGGAGGCTAATTTATCAAAAACCGGGGTCTGGGCTAAGGCCACGGCATTACCTTGACTAGCCGGAGCCAAGCCCCAACCGTCTAAAATTATTAAAATTACTGGTTGTATTTTTTTAGGTTGACTTACCATATATTATAATATTTTTATCTTTTCCATTTACTCTGGACAAGGTCGAACCTTGTCTATTTTTATCTACGAGGCGAGACCTCGTAGGTGGAGGCTGAGTCTCGAATTCAGGGATTAGGGTCAGACCCCAAGGGGTCAGACCCTGAATTAAATCGTACGAGGCGAGACCTCGTAGGTTCCTTGGCTATTTTATGTTTTTATAAGAGAATGACCAGTCATTTCTTTAGGTTTTTTAATGGCCATTAAATCTAATACTGTCGGGGCCACATCAGCTAAGCGCCCTGATTTTTTTAATTTAATTTTCTTTCGCTGAGGAGTAATTAAAATAAAAGGAACCGGATTAATTGTATGCGTGGTCATTATTTCTTTGGTTTTTAGATTAATCATTTCTTCAGCATTACCATGGTCTGCAGTGATAATAATCTGATAACCCTTAGCTTGGGCTTTTTTAACTAACTCTTTTATTTTAGGGTCCAAATACTCAATCGCCTCTATGGCCGCTTTTAAATTACCAGTATGGCCCAACATATCTGGATTACAAAAATTAACTAGAGCAAAGCAAGGAGTTTTTTCCTCTATTTCTTTAATTAACCTTTTAAAAACTTTAGGGGCACTCATTTGGGGTACTTGGTCATAATGTCCGGTTTTTGGAGAAGGAATATTAACTCTTTTTTCTCCGTGGACCGCATAATTATAACCGCCGTTAAAGAAAAAACTAATGTGAGCGTATTTTTCTGCTTCGGCAATATAAAACTGAGACCGCCCGTTTAAAATGACTGGTAAGGTATTTTTAATTACCCGGGAAGGAAACGCGGTTCTAACTTTATCTAAATCCGGACCAAAATCAGTTAAAGCAATAAAAAATAAATCTGGTAACCATTTTTTTCTTTTAAATGATTCTGGATTTTTTTGATTAAAATCTTTTTGAGCAAAAGCTTTGGTTAATTGCCGCGCCCGGTCAGAACGTAAATTCATAAAAATAACCAAATCATGATTACCAATCGTGGTTAAAGGTTTTTCTTTTTTATCCACAATAACAGTCGGGCTAATAAATTCATCAGTTTCTTTTCGATTGTAAGCTTGAGTAATTGCTTCTTTGGGGTTAGGGACTTTTAACCCTTTTCCTAAAGTTAAAAGGTCATAAGCCTGGGCAATATTTACCCATTGCTTGGTTCGGTCCATGGCATAAGAACGACCCACGACTGTGGAAATTTTTACTTTAATAATATTATTAAATTGATGATGATTGTTTTTTAATTGCTCTTGAAACCGGCCTAAAATTTTTATAGCGGCATGTTGTCCAGAATCCCGGCCATCAGTAAAAAGATGAAGAAAAACTTCTTTAATCCCCGCTTGGTCTAAAAGACGAATCATGGAAAACCAATGAAAAGGAGAAGAATGAGCGCTATTTTCCTCAGTAACCAAACCCATTAAATGAACTTGGGACTGGTGTTTTTTTAAATACTTGATTCCCTCAACAAAAGCAGGATTTTTAAAAAAGGTTCCGTCTTTAATGGATTGGGTAATATAAACAGCGTCATCTTCAACTACTCGTCCGGCCCCTAAATTCAAATGTCCGGCTTCTGAATTACCCGGTTGTTCTAGGGGCAAACCCACGTGCTTTCCGTGGGCCCAAATCTGAGTATGAGCATAACGCTTAAATAAAGAATCATAAAAAGGCGTCTGGGCTAAACTAATAGCATTTCCTTTATTAGGTGGCGCTATTCCCCAGCCGTCTAAAATTACTAATAAAACTTTTTTATTTTTAGACTCGTCCATTATTTTTTATTTCTTATCTTGATAACTTTTTGGTCCCCCCACTAAAGGTGTTTCCTCCCGAGTCAAAATATTATCTTCTAATAAAGCTAATTCATCTTCTATCTCCATTAAG
>DKES01000003.1:0-13148 GCA_002452615.1 Patescibacteria group bacterium UBA6816 | reverse complement strand
AATCAGCAATAAAATCATCATTAGTTTCTCCAGAACGATGAGAAATAACAATTTGATGATGATGCTCTTGGCCCAATTGAATACATTGAATAGTTTCGGTTAAAGTCCCAATTTGATTTAATTTTATTAAAACCGCGTTAGCCGTTTTTTTCTCAATTCCCTTTTTTAAACGTTCCACATTAGTTGTAAAAATATCATCGCCCACAATAATACGATTACCTAAAGTTTTTGTTTTAGCGGTTAATTCAGACCAGGGTTCCCAATCATCTTCAGCAAAAGGGTCTTCTAAAAGCATTAAAGGATAATTTTTAAACCACTGGTAATAAATTTTTAACATTTCTGCTCCAGTTCTTTTTTTACCTTCAAATAAATATTTATTATTCTTTTCTGAATAAAAAACCGCCGCCGCGACGTCTAACCCTAAATATGTTTCCGTGCCTAAAGAATGTTTAGTATAATCAGTAATAGAAATTAAAAGTTCAAAAGCTTTTTTGGTTTTTTTTAATTGCGGGGCAAAACCTCCTTCATCTCCCACGGCAAAACTCAAGTCCCGACTTTTTAAAACTTCTCTTAAAGCCACAAATATCTCGGCTCCGGTTCTTAATTTTTCTCGAAAACTTGATTTATTAGTCGGAATAACCATAAATTCTTGAACATCTAAACCAGAGTCAGAATGTTTTCCCCCGTTAATGACGTTAAACATCGGGGTAGGAAGAACATACCGGGTTAAAGGCAATTCATATTTTTCTCGAATATATTGATACAAGGGTTTCTGAGCTAGATAAGCCCCAGCGCGAGCCACGGCCAAAGAAACTCCTAAAATAGCATTGGCTCCTAACTGACTTTTATTCTTAGTACCGTCTAAATCAATCATTAATCGGTCTATTTTTTGCGGGTCTGGTTCTTGACCAATTAATTGTGGGGCAATTACTTTCTCAATTTTTTCACAGGCTTTTAAAACTCCTTTTTGAGAATACCGTTCCGGGTCATTATCTCTTAATTCTTGGGATTCATATTTTCCTGTGGAAGCACCAGAAGGAACCGCGGCTTTAGTAATCCAACCATTTTCTAAGGTTAATTTTACTTCAACGGTGGGATTTCCTCGGGAATCTAATATTTCCCGAGCTTTAATTTTTTTAATTTTAGACATATATTTATTGTTAAAATAATTATTGAGATGTGGGGTCAGACCCCATGATATAAATNNAAATTCAATATTTGAAAAATTGGCTTTGAAAGTCGCTCTGGGAGCGAATTTCCAGTGAGAGAATTTTGGGGTCTGACCCCAAAATATTTTTATGTTTTAATGAGATTTTTAATTCCTGGTAAATCTTTCCCGGCCAAAAAATCAAGCATGGCTCCTCCTCCGCTAGAAATAAATAAATGAGGATATCGGCCAGCAGAATAATTGGTTAATTTTTTTAATCCGGCCATGGTTTCTCCCCCGCCCACAATTACTGAAGCTTGTTTATTTTTTAAAATCGCCTGAGCTATTTTTTTAGTTCCCTGACTAAACCTTGAATCTTCAAAATAACCTAAGGGGCCATTCCAGATTATCATTTTAACATTTTTAAAATATTTTTCAAATTCTTTAATACTGGCGGGACCAATATCTAAAATTTTAAAATTATTTTTTAATTGATTTAACTCTCCCACATTAACTTTTAAAACTTGCGTCCCTGATTTAACCATAAAATCACAAGGTAAAACTAAATTCTTTTTTGAAATCAAAGGAATCACTTTTTTAATCATGTCGGGCTGATAAAAAGATTGTCCCACCTGATAACCAGCCGCTTTTAAAAAATTAGTGGCTAAGGCTCCGCCAATTAAAATCTGGTCCGCTTTTTTTAATAAATGTTTAATTAACCCCAGCTTGGTTATAATTTTTTTACCTCCCATTACCACCACTAAAGGATGCCGAGGCTTTTTTAAAACTTGGCTTAATTCTTTAACTTCTTGTTCTAATAAAAATCCGGCGTAACTCGGTCGATACTTGGTAATCCCGGCCACTGAAGAATGAGCTCGATGACAAACCGCAAAAGCATCATTAATATAAATATCTCCTAAACTAGCTATTTTTTTAGCCCAGCGCAAACAATTTTTTTCTTCCCGCGGATAAAAACGAATATTTTCTAAAAGTCCTCCTCCCCCGGGTTTGATTTTAGCTAAATCCTTTTTAATCTCTGGATTTAAAATAGAAGTGGTAATAAAAGAAAAATCTTTAAATTCTTTTTTTAAAATTCGGGCCACCGGTTTTAGACTATATTGGGAATCCCATTTTCCTTGGGGGCGACCTAAATGAGAAATTAAAATTACTCGCGCTTGCTGTTTTAATAAATATTTTATTGTCGGTAAAACTTTTTTAATCCGGGTCTGGTCTGTTATTTGATTATTTTTTAAAGGACAATTAAAATCCACTCTTAGCAAAACAGTCTTATTCTTCAAACTTTTAATTTGATTAATTGTTTTTAACTTCATTTTATTGATTTAAATACTCTAAAAACTTTTTAGCCTTGGCTAATTCTTCTAAATCTGGGGCTTCTTTTTCAATGGCTTTAATCATTTTATTTAAATTATTCTTAGACTCCCCCACTTGAGGAGCAAAAACAAGGGCTTGTTGTAAAACCCATAGAGCTTGGGCGTATTCTTGAGAAAAATAATAAATGCGACCTAATTGAAAATAAACTTGTTGACGCTGAGGAGAAAGTTCTTGGGCTTTTAATAAAGCTTGTTCAGCTTGGTCAAGATAAGGCGGATTATATTTAGCTCCTAAACCATATAATTGCCCTAAATAAAGCCATTGCCGCGCGTCTCGCGGATGCTCTTGCACACTTTTTTCATATTCTTTAATTGCTAATTCTGTGCCTAATCCCAAGGTTTGTAAATCAGTTTTTTCATCTATTTCTGCGTGCGCTTGAGCAATATTTTGGGCTAAATAAACCCTAATTTCTGGATTAACAAAACAAGGTTTGGCTAAAACTTGTTCATAGTCTTTTATTCCGGCTTTAAAATTAATTTTAGTCTTTTCTAAAGCAATTCTCCCTAAATGACTTTGTTGAATTGGCTCTAAATTAAATTTGTAAAGACTAAAGGGCAAAAAGAGTAAAACTAAAAGAATAAAAACTGGTAAGGGAAACCTCCTTACAGGTGCGACCTGTGTTACAGGTCGGACCTGTAAGGTAAGGAGATAAACCAGGGCTAAGGAAAAATAAAAAAGAATTAAAGGCGCCGGAGTATCAAAAACAAATAAATTCTGAATAAAATAAGCGCTAAAAAGCGAACCTAAAAACAAAAAAGGCAGTTTTTCTTTAAAATGATTTAAGGTTTTAATTTTTTTAAATAACCACCAAAAAATCGCACCAAAAAGAAACAAATAAGCCAACAAACCCCCTAAACCAGTTAAGGCTAAAATATCAATTAATTGATTATGAGACTTGTCAAACCAAGTGGCGTCATAACCTTTAGCTAAATATCCAGGCTCATAATATTGGTTAAAAACCAGGTTGTAATTTTCCCAACCCCAGCCAATTAAGGGCCGTTGAGCAAAGCCTTTTAAACCAATGGACCAAGCATCTAAACGCGCCTCAGCTCCAGAAGAATAATTAGTTAACTGACGAACAAACA
Source organism: Patescibacteria group bacterium UBA6816 (assembly GCA_002452615.1). Lineage (GTDB taxonomy): Bacteria > Patescibacteriota > Patescibacteriia > UBA2591 > UBA6264 > UBA6264. The sequence continues at coordinate 9,524 of DKES01000003.1, read as the reverse complement.
AAGGCATTTCTTGGGCTTGTTCTTTAAATTTTGGCGTTTGGACAAAAATTGCCCCGCTTAAAATTAATATTATTAAAATCACTGCCCCAGCTTTTACTCTTTTAGACGAAGCATTAAAAAGAATAAAAACAAAAGTTAAAATTAAACTAGCCACAAAAGCCAACATTACTCCGCGCGAAGCCGCTAACAACATTATCCAAATATTAAAAACTCCTAAAATAAAACCAAGAATTTTCCCTATTTTTTTCCTAGTCTTAACAAAAATTATCCCGGCTAAAAAAACATTTAGCATCGCATAAATAGCTAGAAAAATGGGGTTGCCTAAAGTTGATTGCATGCGTGCACTTCCTTTTAAAATAAAATCCCATTCTATGCCCCAAACTGGAAAATACTTTTGAGCTAAACCATAAAGACCGACTAAAAAAGAACTGGCTAAACTAATCCAAATAAAAAACCTAATGGTTTTATGATTATCTTTTTTATCACTTGAAACAAGAGAACTTGTTTGTCCACTAGAGGAGGAAATTAAAATTAAAAACCAAACATAAAAATGCAACAAAGATAAAACCCCGGTCATTCTTTCCTGAGTGCTCCAAAAACTACGGTTTAAATCCAATCCTGTTAACATGGTTAAAACTAACAGCCCCATAAAAGCGCTTAAGCCAATCACTATGGGATTTTTCCAATTAATCTGATACTTTTCTCTTTTTTTAGCGTAAAGAACAAGGGCTAACCAGGCCACTAACATTATTTCCACAATTATTTGGAAAACCATGATTTTAGAAAAAATATAAGGGTATAAAACTGACCGATAAACAAAAATCGGCAAAAATAAAATTATTGCCGTTCCTATTCTAATAAGAATTAATAATGCTTTTTCTAGTCTTTCTGACATATTTCAATAATACCATTTTGAATCAAAAAAAACAACCTCAAGCCTTTAGAAAAAGTTTGGTCCATCAAAAAGGCGGACCAAACTTTTAATAATTCTTATTTTAATATTTTTAAGCCTAAAACAATTTCCTCCTCCCCTATTTTCACTTTTTTTTCTAATGCTCCAGTTAATTTTTTTTCTGAAAAATCAGCTTTAACCTCTTGTTTAATTAATTCTTGATGTTCAACTAAAAAATCCTTTATTTTTCCTTGGGCTTGATAACTTATTACAACTTGGTCTTGAGGTTTAGCTTGGGCTTGTTTTCTCATTTGTTGAATCGCGCGGATTAATTCTCTTAATTGTCCTTCTTGTTCTAAAGCCGGGGTTAAACAAGTGTCTAAATGAACCTCGGTTTCCATTTTTTCAACCCGAACTTCTTTAACATTAACCTCTTCTCGAATTAAATCTAATAAAGCTGACGCCGGTCGCATTTTCTGGTCGGAAATTTTTAACAAAGCCAGAGGTTGTCTCACTTTTAAACCAGCTTTAACCCTTTGGGCCAAAGCCAAAGTAGTCACTTCTTTAGTTTGAACCATTTCTTTTTCCAAATCCGCCTGAATTTCTTTTTCTTTAACTTTAGGATAATCATTTAAATGAACACTTAATTTTTCTGATTTTCCCTTTAAAGCTTGATAAATATGTTCACTCATAAACGGAGTAAAAGGAGCTAATAATTTTGATAATTCTAAAAGAACCTGGCGTAAAACTAAAATGGCTGTTTCTTTTTCTTTTGCTGTTTCTGGTCGTTGAAATCTTTTTCTGGAACGACGAATATACCAATTAGATAAATCATCAACAAAGTCTAAGAATAAACGCGCCGCGCCCACAATATCATAGGCCTCTAAATTTTGATTAACTTTTTGAATTAAAGTATTTAAACGGGAAATAATCCATTGGTCTAAAACATGGTCTAATGATTTAAGATTAAAATCCTTTTTATATTCTTCTCCGGCATACATTTGCCAAAACTCAAGACAATTATTCAAGGTTAAGAAAAACTTTCGATGTAAATCTTGTAAGTCTTTTAAAGAAAATTTCTTGGGTTGGTCTACTTGATTAATAGTATAAAGATAAAATCTAATACAATCTGCCCCGTATTTTTCAATTACTTGTTGAGGCACAATAATATTTCCTTTTGACTTGGACATTTTCCTTCCTTTTTCATCTAAAACAATTCCCGTCACCACCACATTTTCATAAGCCACTCCTTTATCTAATAAAGTGGCAATGGCTAAAAGCGTGTAAAACCAACCTCGGGTTTGGTCAATACCTTCACAAATAAAATCAGCGGGAAAAGCTTTGCCCTGATCAACTAATTCTTTATTTTCAAAAGGATAATGTTGTTGCGCCAAAGGCATGGAACCAGAATCAAACCAACAATCAATTACTTCCGGAACTCTTTTCATTGTTCCTCCACATTGCTCGCATTTAAAAGTTATCTCATCAATGAAAGGCCGATGAAGATTTTTAATTTTTTGTCCGCTTAACTCTTCTAATTCTTTAATGGAACCAATAGTTTTTTCGTGGTCGCATTTTTCATTTTCACATTGCCAAATTGGCAAAGGGGTCCCCCAAAATCTTTTTCGGGAAAGATTCCAATCCTTGACTTCTCTAAGCCATTCTCCAAAACGTCCCTTTTTTAAATGCGCGGGCACCCAATTAATTTTTTCATTATTGGCTAATAATTTTTCTCGCAAAGCAGTCATTTTAATAAACCAAGAAGACTGGGCATAATAAATTAAAGGAGTATCACAACGCCAACAAAAAGGATAATCATGTTCATAAAGTTCTTCCCGAAATAAAATATTTCTCTTGGCTAAATCCTGAGTAATTAAAGCATCAGCTTTTTTAACAAACATTTTATCCCAAGCATAACCCGGAGTATTCATGTTGCCTTGTTCATCCACGGTTAAAAGAAAAGCAAACTTTTCTGGTTGTTCTTTAATTATTTGATAATCTTCTTCTCCAAAAGCCGGGGCAATATGAACCAAACCAGTTCCTTCTTCAGCACTAACAAAATCCGCGGCTAAAACCTGATAAATTTTTTCTTTGTTTTCCGGCTCAGCTTTATACAAAGGCTGGTATTTTAAGCCAATTAATTCTTGTCCGGAAAATTCTTCTATCACTTGATAATCTTTTTCTTTTAAAAATTCTAAAGTTTCTTTGGCTAAAATATATTCTTCTTCTCCTTTTTTAATTTTTAGATAAGTTAAGTTTGGATTAGCCGCCACCGCCACATTACCGGGCAAGGTCCAAGGAGTGGTCGTCCAAACCAATAATGAAGTTTGAGCCTGGTCAACTAATTTAAACTTTAAATAAACAGCTGGTTCTTTTACTTTTTGATAACCTTGAGCTAATTCATGGCTAGAAAGAGTGGTCCCGCAACGCGGACAAAAAGGAGCAATTTTATAATCCTGAAATAATAATCCTTTTGACCAAATTTGCTTTAAAATCCACCAAACTGACTCAATATATTCATTTTCATAAGTAATATAAGGGTGGTCTAAATCAAGCCAAAACCCAATTCGTTCTGTCATTTGCTCCCAATCCTTTTTATAGCGCCAAACTGAATCTTGACACTTTTTATTAAACTCTGCCACCCCGTATTCTTCAATCCCTTTTTTATCATTTAAACCTAATTCTTTTTCTATTTGAATTTCCACGGGTAAACCATGTGTGTCCCAACCCGCTTTACGCCAAACATGAAATCCTTTCATATTCTTGTACCGACAAATAATATCCTTAAAAGCTCGCGCTTCAATATGATGAATACCTGGCGCAGCATTAGCTGTTGGTGGTCCTTCATAAAAAACAAAATTAGGCGCGCTAGAATCATGAATAGATTTTTTAAAAATATCCTGCTCTTGCCAAAATTTTAAAACTTTTTTTTCTTGCTCGTCAGTATTAAACATAAAAAAATAAATTAACCAATAATAAATTTACCCTTCTTATTTTACAAAACAATTTTTCTCTCGTCAACTAAAAATTTTTTAATTGATTAGTTTTCCACAGGAATAACATTGACACATTCCCATATAGTCCATATAATATAAACTATATGGCAACATACAATTTAGCGACAATTACTCAAAAAATTTATAATTCTGGTTTTGTTTTATTCCACACTAAAACGCTTAAAGATATCTTAGAAATAGAAAAGAAAAGTGGATTGTTTAGTATTATAAAAAAATTAACTAAGGCCGGGGTTTTATTAAAAATAGAAAAAAATAAATACTTGCTAAAGGAAAAAAATGTTAAAGACTTTACTTTAGCCAACTTTTTATATCAACCTTCTTATATATCTTTTGAAAGCGCTTTAAATTTTTATGGAATAATTTCCCAATTTCCCTATGAAATTTCCAGCGCCACGACTAAAAAGCCCGTGAAAAAACAATTTCAAAATAAAATATTCACCTATACCCATATACAAAAAAATTTATCCTGGGGATATGAAAAAAAAGATGGATTTATTATCGCCTCTCCTGAAAAAGCTCTTTTGGACCAATTATATTTATCTTCTAAGGGGTATAAAAAAATAAACCTAGATGAATGCGACTTTGCTAATATAAATAAATCAAAACTAAAAAAATATTTAAAACAATTTCCCTCAACAAGACAATTTCAAAATATTATTAAGGATTTAAAAAAATATCTAAAAATATGATCACTGAAGAACAAATACACTTTTTATCAAAAAAATATCAAATTAATGAATCAGTAGTTTTAAGGGAATATTTACAATTATTTTTCTTAAATGAATTGTATTCAGAAAAAACTAGTGAAAAAATATTTTTTAAAGGAGGAACCTCTCTCCGCTTAATTTATAATTCCCCTCGTTTTTCAGAGGACCTTGATTTTACTGTTGAGATAAAAGAAAAAGAATTTGATAAATTCATATTAGCTCTTTTTAAAAAAATAGAAAAAAAAGAGGCGGTCACCTTTAAGCCTAAAAAAACGCTGGTCGGCAAAACTTTTTTATTAAAAAACAATTCTCCCCTCTTTTCTAATAAAATATTTGTTCGTCTTGATTTTTCATTTAGAGAAAAAGTAATAGACCCTCAAAAATCAATTATTAATACAGATTATCCCGTCCTGTTTACCTCTTATATTTATCATCTATCAAAAAAAGAAATTTTAGCAGAAAAAATTAGAGCACTCTTAACTAGAAAAAAAACAAAAGGAAGAGATTTTTACGATATTTGGTATCTTTTAAATCAAAACATTGAGCTAGACAAAAAATTAATAAATAAAAAGCTAAAGTATTATAATCTAGAGTTAAATAAAGACGATGTTTTAAAAAGAATTAAAAACTTCTCAAAAAAGGATTTTGTACTAGATATTCGTCCTTTTATCCCTGTAAACGAAAGAAATGGATTAGGAAAATTATTTGACTATCTTAAAAAATATCTTGAACAAAAACTTAATTTTTAAAAGCTTTATTGTGAAAAAATTATTTAACAAATACAAATTATCCGATAAAATATATTTAGATAATAATTTGTATTAAAAATATAAGTTTGATTTAGGAAATATAAAATTTTCTAATTTTTTCCATAAAAAAATTCCCCTCTTTTTTAGAGGGGAATTGGTTTAACATTGTAAGCTAATTAAAACATTACTATTCACAATATCTCTTTATAATTCAATTTGTTTAATATATTCACCAAATAGCTTTATTTTTTTAACATCAGAGGGATTAAATAAAAATGGTTTAACATCATCAGCAAGAACATTAAGATTAACATTCTTTAAATTTGAAACTAAACTTCTTTTTAGCTCCTTTCCATTATTAATAGATTTTTTTTCTTTTAAATATTTATAATTGGGTTTTGTTTTTTGAAGTAAAAATATTACATCGAAATAATCTCTTCCCTTCCCTCTCTTTCTGTTTAAAATTGCATAAATTTTTTGTGACAACAAAATATCTATTGGGGTCACATTAATTTGTGTAAAAATTTCAAATTTATTTAATATCTTTTTGTCCGGTTTATAGTTAAAATTATGCGGGGCGATATCAACTTGAACTAAAATTTTTTCGTCTTTTAAATTAGAAATTTTGTTATTAAATAATATTTGAGAAATTTTTATATAACAACGATAAGCATCTTTAAAAACAATACGAGATTCTACTAAATAACCCTCTTTTTGGAGTTCCTTTTTAATTTCCTCTGTTAATAAAGAAAATTCGTTTTTTGTTAAGTTAAAATTATCAAAATCTAAATCTTCTGAAAAACGGCTATTTCCATAAACTATTCTCAGGGCTGTTCCACCAATAAAAGATAATTTATAACTTAATTTAGAATTAAAAATAATTTCTAAAATTCTGTATTGTAAATATTCACGTAAAAGACTCTTTTTAAATATACGCAAATTTTCTGGATAATTTTGTTCTATTTCTTTTAAACTAATCATAGGTTAATAAATTTTAAAAATTTTTCTACTCTTTTTTCTAGACTTTTATTATTAAACTTCTCTAAATAATATAATAGTGTTTTTTTATTTACCTTATCTTTAAATTCTTTTTCATTAAACCGCATCTCAAAAAAATCATCTTTTGTCTTTAATTGAGAATTTAAATAAAAATAATCAAGTAATAATTTTTCTATCTCAGCGAACTTAAAACTGTGATTGCCATATTTAACTAATTTATATCCAAACATTAAATTTGGCTTAAGGTGTTGATAAACAAATTTTCCAATATCTGTTTCAAAGCTATTTGTTTTTTGAGTAGTAACAGAGGTTATACTATAAACAGATTCAGGAATTAAATTATAATAAGAAAGAGCCATCTCTAAAGAAACATAAGAAGGTGAATAAATTTTATTAGCAATTAAAAATAAAATTGGTTCATTTATATCTAAGTCAGAGAACACATAATAACCCCGCCTAACCATTTTTATATAACCCTTGTCCATCCATTCGCTTAGTCGCCTTAAGTCAAAATTTGCTTCAATTTTCCGAATATCATTTAAAGAAAAAATTAAAAAATCCTTTAAATTATTTTTAAATTCTATAAATTTCATAAAATCTGTTTCTAAAACATGTTATTTTTAACATAATACAGAATTATATTAACATATTCTCAAATAAAAACAATTAAATACTGTGGATAAAAAATTCCCCGTTTTTTACGGGGAAAAACCATCTTGACAAAAGAAAATTAACTAGCTAAAATATTTTTAAAAGATAAAAGGGTTGGAGGACTTAATCTCCAACTTTTTTATCCATAATTTATGAATTTTCCAATTAAAAAAGCCATTATCTTAGCGGGAGGAAAAGGGACTCGATTAGCTCCCCTTTCTTTAGATATTCCCAAACCCTTAATCCCAATCCAAGGTCGCACCTTGGTAGAATTGGTTTTAGATATTTTAAAAAAATATCAAATCCAAGAAATTGTTTTTAGTGTTGGTTATCAAGCCGAAAAAATTAAAAATCATTTTAAAGATGGAAAAAAATTTGGCGTTAAAATAACTTATTGTTGGGAAAAAGAACTTAAAGGAACCGCCGGACCCTTAATTCTTTTACCTAAATTTAAAGAAACCTTTTTAATGGTTAATGGGGATAATCTTTTTAACCTTGATTTAGAAAAATTCTATCAAACCCATCAAAAAAACAAGGCCACAGCTACTTTGGCTCTTACTGAGATTGAAGATACCTCTCAATTTGGAGTGGTTAAGTTAAAAGGAGAACAAATTATTGATTTTGTGGAAAAACCTGACCCAACTCAAGCTCCCTCTCATTTAATTAATGCTGGTTATTATATTTTAGAACCAGCCGTCTTTGATTTAGTTAAAAACAAGGAATTTGCCATGATAGAAAAAGATGTTTTCCCTCCTTTAATTCCTGGAAAAAAACTATTTGGTTATTATGATTCTGGCCAATGGTTTGATACTGGGACCCCGGAAAGATATGCTCAAGCTGAACGAGAATGGAAATTTAAAAAATAATTTTAGACCTTTTAAAAACCAAGACTAGTGCTTGGTTTTTTTATTTAAAGTTTTCCACAATTAGCCCCTGACACCTGTTGACACCTTTGAAAATACGCGCATAATTAAAATAAATAAAAAAATAATGCCATCACATGAAGGAAATAAAACCTTATAAAGTTTATAATACCCGCGAAACCCGAGAATTTTTAAAAATCAGTGAAAGCACTATTAAACGCTGGTTAAAAAAAGGAATTATTCGGGCTAATAAAATTGGCGGGCAATACAGAATTTTAGGTAAAGAAATTTTAAGATTAATTTCCCCAGAAACTGAAAAAACCGGGACCCGCTTTTATCAAAAACTTAAAGAAAAAACAAAAAAAGCTATCAAGGATTGGTAACTTTTTTTTAGTAAAAAGTTTGGAAGCTCGGCTTCCAAACTCTCAGATGTGGGGTCTGACCCCATGATATAAATTCAATATTTGAAAAATTGGCTTTGAAAGTCGCTCTGGGAGCGAATTTTCAGTGAGAGAATTTTGGGGTCTGACCCCAAATTAAAAATATCCATTAAGGACAATTGCCTGATTTTTTAAATCCAGCCGCAATCGCCTCTTCTTCAGTACAAAAATATTGTTCTCCTTTACTTGGATCTATTTTTATCTGATTATAACTGCTACAACCGGGTGGAAAATATAACTTGCCTGCTCCTCGACTAGAAATATTTCCCTTAATAAGACAATTTGGGTCAGAAGGAGGTTCATTTATCTCTCGCGTTAACTTATGCTCTTCTTCAAATTCCTCCAAATAATCACATTCATCACTCCATAATCCCCTTCTCTGAATTAATGCTTCTTCTCGCGCCTTGACAAAAAGCATATTATATCGCTTATTGGATGCTTGAAAAAATGTTTGCGCATATCCTTGACGCAAAAGATGTTCATTTACAAATATGTCGTCTTCTTCTAAATCCTTACCAGGGAAATATACATAACGCAATAACCGACCAAGTCCGTCAATACTATCAGTGTCTTTTTCCAGTCTTACATACTTTCCTTGAACTAATCTCACAAGTTCGTCTCTTGACTCTTCATAATAACATTCATTACTTTCTGGCGCATCAATACCAATAAGACGAACCTTCATGTTTCCATCTATTTTAATAGTATCTCCATCAATAACTTCATTAACAAAATAAAGATTATCAGAGATTGACTTTGTTTCCTCAGATTCCATTAAACCGCTAACGCCGAACAAAGAAATTAAACCAATAAGAATACCAGCTAAAACTTTCCTTGTTTTTTCCGGACTAATGCCGCTCAAAACCAAACCAGCTAAAATAGACCCGACCAAAACAATTCCGGATAAAAGTATCACCCTAAGGTCTGTTAACTTTAACCTTTTCATGCTTTTATCATAATATACTATTTTATTAAGTCAAATTCATCCCCACACCAATCTATTGGTAGTGGGGGTGTACCCCACACCAATATGTTTTATGTTTACATTTTAAAAAGCAAAAAAATAAAAATTATCTGTGTCGCAGCTGCCCGACCAAACTTCATGAAAATTGCACCTTTGCTTAAAGAATTTAAAAAATGACAAAAATTAAAAAATTTGTTTCAAAAATAAAAAATCATCCTGTTATAAAAAAACAAACAGTTGCT
>DKES01000005.1 GCA_002452615.1 Patescibacteria group bacterium UBA6816 | reverse complement strand
GAAGTTTAATGGCGGAGAGGGTGGGATTTGAACCCACGAGACCATTGCTGGTCTACGACTTTTCGAGAGTCGCGCCTTCGTCCACTCGGCCACCTCTCCGTATTGCTTGTTAAAATTTAAATTTTTTTAGGATTATAAAGGAAAATTCCTAAACCAATAATTAACCAGAAAAGAATGGCTAAATCATTTTTAAAATAAGGAGTATCTACTAAACCATGAATTAAAACTACCAATAAACTAGCCAAAATTGCTCCCCTTAAAAAAGACTCTTGTTTAAAATTTTCTAATCCTTGCTTAAAGAATTTTACAATCAACCAAAAGAAAACTCCTAAACCTAATAAGCCTAACTCTAGCCAAAGAGTTAAAAATAAGTTATGGGGATAAGGCTGAAAAAAGGCCCAAAAAGTTTGCCCTTGAAATTCAAAAGACTGACTTTGATAAAGAGGAATTAATTTTTCATAACCATCTAGACCAACTCCGGTCCAAGGAGCATTTTTTAATAAATCAAGTGCTCCTTGCCAAATATTTATTCTAAACTGACCAGATAAATCCTGAAAAAAAACTTTTTCTAAAATATAAGTACGAGACCAGGGCAGAACCAAAATAATTAAAAGAATAATTATGAGACTAATTAAAAACTTTTTTTTAAAAGGAAAACAAAGTAATCCCCAAAAAATCAAACCAATTAAAACAGCTAAAATAGCTCCTTCAGACCGAGCTAAAATCAAGGCGGAAAAACAAAAGAGAAAATATAAAAAGGCTAAAATAACTTTAATTGTCTTTTTTTTATTTTTAAAAAGAAAAAATATTTGGCCTAGTCCTAAAATAATTAAAGGTCCTAAAAATAATCCTAAAAAATTGGGATGATTAAAAACACTGGTCACTCGTAAAACCTGGTCTTGTCCCCAAACCTCTGTGCTTAAAATTCCTTGCTGAAAAAACTTTTGGATAAACGCTCCTAAAGATAAATAAAGACCCGTAATTAATAAACAAACACTAACTATTTTAAATCCTTTTGTTCGGGAAATTAAATTTAGAAAAATAATTAAAAATAAAAGTGGTTCCACAAAATAAGCCCGCCAAACTCCGGCGCCAGCTTTTAAATCAGGAGACAAAAACATTGCTCCAGTGGCAATGATTAACCAAATTAAAATTATTGGCCACCAATCTTTTAAGCTGTTTTTTATTTTAAAAAAAGATTTTCCCTGTTTTAAAAAACAAACTAAAAATAAAATCAAAACCAACGCTTCTAAAAAAGTAAAGGGAATAGAACCTAAATAAAATTTAATTTGGTAAGCGGGCAAAAAAAGAACAATCAAGCCTAGGGCATATTGAGGCTTAAACCAAGAAAAAAGACTATATAAAAACAAACTAACTCCTATCATAATTTTATTTTAAAAGACTTTTAATCATTTTTTTATCAAACCCTTTAAAAAAATAAAGAAAAATAAAATAAACCAGTGCTCCTCCAGGAACAAGAATAAAAAGTGGCCAATCAATTAAAAAAGATAAAAATAAAACCATTATTAAGCTAGCCGCCAAAGACTTAAAAAAGAAATATAATTGAGGAATAATTTTTGTGGCTTGATAAAAAAGATAAAAAGCGAAAACAAACATCAAAGCTTCGCTAAAAATAGTAACTCCAGCCGCTCCCCAATATGAATAAGTAGGAATAAAAAGAAAATAGCCAATTAAAGAAAAAACAGCGGTTAAAAAATAAAAGGGTAAAATTTTTCTTTGCTGACCTAAACTAACAGCGGTTTGTTTAAAAAGTTCAGCCACAAATAAAATTCCACAACTAATAATTACTATTTTTAAAATATCTCCAGCTCTAATAAATTCAACTCCGCCGACCAAAACCATAATTCTTTGTCCTAAAATAATAGTCCCTAAAACCATGGGCCAAGCCAACATAACTAAAAAATCAAAACTTTTTTGAAATAAATTTTTTAACTGATTAAAATCTTGTTTTTGCCAAGCCTGAGTTAAGCGAGGAATAATCAAACCCAAAAATAAAGGAGGGATAGTAATTAAAACTTCTAAAATCCGGTAAGTCCCCCCGTAATAACCCACTTCTTGAGGAGAGTGGTAAAAAGATAAAATCAAAGTGTCGGCTTTAAAATAAAGAACATTTAAAATAATAGCTAAACCAATGGGCCAAGAATCTTTAATTATTCTTTGCCAAAAATTAAAATCAAAACGTAATTTTAAAAATATCCATTTTTGAGCTCGAAGGAATAAAATTAAAAAATTTAGAAAATGCCCGACCACAAAAACAGAAAGAATCGCGTAAAAACCAAAATTTTGATAAACAAAATAACTCATTAAAATTAAGGTTGCCATTTTCCCTAAAACCTCTCCGAAAAAAATATTTTTAGTGACCAACATTTTTTGATAAAAGGCAGATAAGGTTTGGATTAAAGTACAAAAAAACAAAGAACCAGATAAAATTCCCACCCCCAGTTGAACTATTAAGGGATAATTAAATAAAAAACTTAAAGCAAAAGCTCCTCCATAAAAAATCAAAGCAGAAAATAAGCGTAAGGTAAAAATATTCCCCA
>DKES01000024.1:297-6902 GCA_002452615.1 Patescibacteria group bacterium UBA6816 | reverse complement strand
AATTCATTATCATCAATAGAAACAAATAAGACCCCGCTATCTTTTAATAAATTCTTAGCCAATTTCAGACGTTTTTCCATAAAATTTAACCATTTACTGTGACGATAACCATCTTCCTTATCTATAAATCTATCATTATATTTAAAATCCTTATTACCTGTGTTGTAAGGAGGATCAATATAAATAACATCAATTTTCCCTTTGTGAGTATAATTCAAAACTGAAAGAGCGTGATAATTATCTCCCTCAATAAGTAAATTTATTGGCTTACTTCTATCAACTACTATCTGCTTACTTTTTACCTCTTTCAAAATTGGCAGTTTTTCTTTACACATTTCTACTACTTCCTCTGGTTCTCGTTCTGAATCCCAGACCAAACCATATTTCTTCTTTTTCTTTAATTCCTTTTTCAGCCGTCCAATTTCGGCGAGAAGTTTTTCTTTTGTTTGATTATTTTCCGTCATAATTATAGACTTACGTTAATAAAATTAACCCTTTTTGGTATCAATTCATCTTTAATTTCAGTAACTAAACCTTATTTAATCGCTTCTTGCGGATTTAATATTATTCCTTTAAGCATATCGTTCTCAACATCTTCGAGTTTCTTATTGCATTCTTTCGCTATTATTTTTGATATCGTCTCCCTTTGATTTTTAATAGAGTCCAACGTTTCATTTAACTGACTCTCGTTAAATCTTTGGTTCTGAATTGTTATTCCTATTCCATGTATTAAAAACCTTGAATTGTTGACGGTATATCTACTTTTTCCGGCACAAAATATCAATGCAGCTATGGAATCACAACTACCATAATTATGTATAGATACTTCAATTGGTAATCCCTTTAAAAAATTATAGATTGCGATTCCAGGATCAACATTGCCGCCAGGCGATGAAATTAAAAGATTGAGTTTTCCCATTCCTTTTGATAACTGTTCTTGAATTATCTTAAAAAAAGCTTGTGTAGATGCAGGATTAATTTCTAAATTAAAATTGATATAAACTTCTGTCATATTTTTAAATTAACTTTTTTTCTTTAAAACTGAATGAATTTAAATTTGAGATAATAACATGATCAATGACTTCAATCCCTAATATTTTGCCTGCTTCCACCATTCTTTTGGTTAAATCTAAATCATCTTCTGACGGCGCCGAATCCCCGGAAGGGTGATTGTGGGCTAAAATAATTTGAGCGGCAAAATATCGCGCCGCCGGTTCAAATACTTCGCGCGGATGCACCAAGCTTGCATTTAGCGTACCGACAGAAATAGTCTCTTTATTTAATAGCTCATTGCGTGAATTCAAGTATAAAACAACAAAATTTTCTTTTTTATGTTCTCGCAAAAAGGAAATTTGAGCAATTATGTCTTTTTTGGTCTGAACTATCGGCAGAGTGCCTGAAGAATCAACCTCTAAAACTCTACCAGCGAATTCAAAGGCGGCTAAAATTTGAGTAGCTTTGGCTGGTCCAATACCATTAATTTTTTTAAATTGCGCAAAATCTAATCCAAGCAACTTTTTTTTAGGGTAATTTGAAAGAATATCTTGGGCAACTTCAAGAACATTTTTGCCCTTCGTTCCTGTATTCAAAAAAATAGCCAAAAGTTCATAATCTTTTAGAAATTTTGCCCCGGACTTAATCAGTTTTTCCCGTGGCCTATCAACTTTTGGAATGTCTTTAATCTTTGGCATAATTATATTCAATTAAGATCCGGCAAGTCTCTTAATCGTTTGCCTTTATATTGCCAATAAGCGGCGCCTTGGTATGCACCGCTAGGATTTAATTCTCCCTTTTGCTCGTATATCTTGTATGTCAATGGCGAAAGTTTCCAAGTCTGTTCGCCATATTCTACTTCGCGCTCGCCAACCACTTTCGCAGTGATTTCTTTATCAGCTATAAAAACAATTTCTTCTCCGTTCTTAATTCCTTTTTTATAAAAACTAAATTGTACTCCTTGCTCTCTCGCTTTTGAAACTTCGTCAAACTCCTTTTCTTTGTTTACATCTTTTGGATATATCACTTTACCCTCGAATGATAACAAAAGTTGTCGCACTAAATCATAATCAAGAGCAAATAATTCACTATCCCCAACCCGATGTTTGTTAAAAATTTCCTTTAAAAGATTTTCTTTGTCGTTGTAATCTTCAAGTTCAATCGCAAAAAATCTTTTGAGACCGGAAACATTATAGTAGCCATTTGCCTCAAGAAAACGCATTCGTTCTTGGAAATTAGTAGGGCCAGTTTGACCTATTTTTATCAAACCAGAAACGGCTGTTGTCATTATGTAAATAATTCCTTTCATATTTTTATTTCATTAAATCATCAAGCGAAACGCCGAGAGCGTCCGCAATTTTTTTTACAGTATCAATGGTCGGGTTTGGTGTTGCTCCCGCTTCTATTTTCGCAATCGTATGTAGTAGAAAAAGGGAAAAAGGTGTCAGGAAAAAGGTGTCAGGAACCTTTTTGGGGTCCAAAAGAATCACCGAGATAAACTAATTTTGACTACTTTATTCATTTGAAGTAGTTTTTAATTTTGTTATATCTAGATTAATGTTAAGGGAAACATTAATCTTATTGTTTTCTTTCCTTTGGTTGTTTTAAAGTATTTTTCCCTTCTTCGGGCGTCTTTTTCCGAAATAAAGGATTCGTAGAAAATAAGTTTAACTGGTAAACGCTTTGCAGTAGAAACATTTTTACCTTGTTTATGTTCTGATAATCTCCTTTTCAAGTCGTTAGTTAATCCGATATAAAACTTCTTATCACGAATACTTAAAAGAATATAGACATAATAAAACTGAACTGGCATTTTGGTGTTAAATAATTGTTGCGCCGTGAACCGGAATAAATTCGGTTCACGGCATAAATCAGAACTTCGTTCTGATTTATGGCTCGGGGGCAGGGATTCGAACCCCGATTCCTAGGACCAAAACCTAGTGTCCTGCCATTAGACGACCCCCGAAAATTTTTAATTAGATACTTTACAAACAATCTCTAATTGCTATTTATATTTTAACAGATTTTTTAATTTTGTCTATTTTTTCCTTTCCATTTCCAAAAATATTTTACCGCGCTAATAACATGAATCCAGGTAATTTTTTTAAAAAGGGCTTTAAAACTTCTTTCTTCGGCGGAAAGTCGTTGATGAAAATGAATCATCTTAGACTCAGGATAATAAACTACTTGATAACCAGACTGATTTAACTGACGACAAAAATCAACATCTTCAAAATAAAGAAAATATCTCTGGTCAAATCCTTTAACCTTTAAAAAAACTTCTTTTTTAAACATTAAACAAGCGCCCATTAACCAATCAACTGTTTTTATTTCTTGATGATTAAAATCCTGCATTAAATAACGCTTTAATTCTTTTTTAAAAGGGGGATATTTTCCCAAACAAGTTCTTCTCACAAAAGGAGTATATATTTTAGGAAAACAATAACAAGAAGATTGAATAGATTTATCAGGGTTTAAAAGTTGAGGGCCAATTACTCCAATTAAAGGGTCTTTTTTTAAAAAATGATATAATTTTTCTATAGCCCCGGGAGAAACAATCACATCGGGATTTAAAATTAAAATATATTCTCCCCTTGCTTTGGCCACGGCTAAATTATTAGCTTGAGCAAAACCTAAATTCTGAGAATTAAAAATAAATCTGACCTTGGGAAAATTATCCTTTAACTCTGTTAATTTAATTTTATTCTTATTGGATGAATTATTATCCACTAATATAATCTCATAATCCAATTTAATTTGAGCTTTTTTTAAATTAGATAAACAAATTCGGCAAAAATCCGCTTGATTATAATTGAGGATAATAATAGAAAGCATAAATATTTTTTATTGATAAAAACGAGCTGATTTAAACCAAATTCTCATTTCTTTAGGGCTTTGAACTGCTTGTTTTATAATCATTTTTCTTTTTTTTAACATCTCTTGATAAGAACGCCAAAAAGAACCGCTGGCGCGAAAAAGAACTCGGGGCTTAAAAATCAATAAATAAAGTTCTTTGCTTAATTGATAAAACAATATCCAACCCAAGTGTAATAAAATATTAGACCAATAACTATTTTTTAATAAAAGCCATAAATGATTGCGATAAGAATAAAATTCTACCTGAGCCGACCGGTGGCGATGTCCTTTAAGAATTTCTTTTAAACTTGGTTCTTGTTTTAATCCCGTCCCCCGAAAATGATAAGCTTTTGCCTCCGGAACATATAAACAAGACCAATTTTTTAATTGTAAGCGCCAAGCCACATCCATGTCTTCTTGATAAGCAAAAAACTTTTTGTCAAAATATTCGCCAATTTTCTCCAAATCTTTGATTTGGTTAGAAAATTGAGCGTCCGCCGAAGCCCGAGTTTGGCGAGGGCGAAGGCGGGCAACATCTATCTGGGGTAATTTAATTTCTTCTAAAGCTTTTCTTCGATAAAGAGCACAAGCCCCGGAAACACCAAAAATATCTATTTGTTGGTCATATTGCCCCGTGTCTTTTTTCCCTTGCCCGCGGTCAATAAAATGACGATTTTTTAAAACCTGTAAACCAGTGCTATCAATAATTTCTGTTTTAATATATTTTTCATAATCTTGCATCCCTGATTTTATTTGTAATAATTTACCGCTAAAACTTCCTACTCCTGTTTCTTTTTCTGCTCGCGCCATTAAATTACTTAAAAAATTATTTTCTAAAATAATATCTGGATTCATAACCAAAACAAATTCTGAAGACATTAAGTGCAGGCCCTGATTGTGAGCCCGGGAAAATCCTAAATTTTTATTATTCTCTAAAACAAAAATTTTAGTTAAGCGACGTTTAAATCTTTTTTTAATTTGTTCAGTGGAATAATCTTTTTTAAAAATCTCCCGCGTCTTATCTTGGGAACCATTATCAATAATTAAAATAGAAAAATTACGATAATCTTGTGAAAGTAAAGAATCCAAACAATCTTTTAAAAATTTATCGCTATTCCAAGTAACAATTTGAACAATTAATTTAGAGGTCATTTTTTTTAAGATTAAAAACTAAAGACCAAGTTAAAACAAAATAAAATACACCTAAAGAATGAAATAAAACTGGGGCAGTTAAATTAGCGATTAATAAGCTAATTAAACCAGCTAATAAACCTAAAATTAAACTAGCTTCTTGACTCTCCTTTCCTAAATCTTTAATTTTTTTAAAAGAAAAATAAAAAAGATAAAAAATAAGGAGACCATAAACAACCAGACCAAATAATCCTATCTCGTGCCACATTTCAAAATAACCCCAATCCAAATGAAAAGTAATTTTCTCCCGATTAATCACCGCGTCAAAAACTCCCACTGTAGCGCCTAAGCCCTGGCCAAAAAGAGGGGCAATTTTAATTTTTTCCCATAAGCGAGGTAAAATATTCATCCGAGTTAAAGAACTAGCTTCTCCTTCCGGCTGAATCACTGTTCCCATTCTACCTGTAAAAACTCTTAAACTCTCCCCTATTTTTCCTCCACTAACTAAACTAAAAATTAATACAAATTCAATTATTAAAATTAAAATAACCAAAAGGGTAAATTTTAGCCATTTTACATAATTAACATTCTTTTTTAAAAAAACTAAACCACCAAGAATGCCTAAAAAATAAGCCCGGGAAAAATTAATGACCAAAGCTAAACTGGCTCCGCTAACTAAAAAAAATATAATTTTTCTAAAATTTTGACTAATTTTTTTAAAATTCTGGCTAATTCTTTTTCTAATTAAAAAACTCAACGCGACCATAAAACCAGGTAAAACTAATAAATGAGCCGGGGTAACAATTCGCCAAAAATTATTACCAGCATCAGTAATTTTACCAACAAGAGTTCCTCTCCACCACCAATAAAATTGGTCATGAATTTGGACTTTTCCCAAAGCCGTTAAAATAAAAATAATTAAAGTTAAAAAACTTAAACCAATAATTGCTCCACTGGCTAAAATAAAAAATTTCTGCCGAACTTGTTTATCTTTAAAAATTTCTAAAAAAGGAAAAATTAAAATTAAATAAGCATAATTAATAAAATCCTTAAAAACTAAATTAGGGGTATGCCTAATTAAACCCTGAAAAAAAGACAAGGCAACCACTAATAATAATAACCAGAAAACAGCTAAGCCGGGGTCTTTTAGTGAATTTTTTAAAAAATCTATTCCTTGTTTTTTAATAATCTTTTTTATTCCCCAAACTAACATTAAACCTAAAAACAAAGCCAACCTTAAAGAAATCCCGGCAAATTCAAACAAATGTCCTTCATGACCTAAAAAAAATTCAAAGAGTAAAAAACAGAATCCATATTCTGTTTTTTTAATTGCCAAAGCCAAAGCGCTTAAAATAATCAACCAGAAAAAAATTCCTGACCAAACCGGAAAAGCATAGCCCAGATAAGAAAAAACCTGGGTTAGAAAAAAAATAAACACCACCACGCTTACCTTGGTCAAATTTATTTTTTCTGTTAATTTTTTAATATTAATATTCATAAAATCCTATTAGGAATTGATATTTTTAAAAAAGTGACCAAAAATGTACATTTTCAAAAATCGTCCTAAATTCCGCATTGGGAGCGGACTTTCAAGAGGCAAATTTTGGGGTCTGACCCCAAAATTT
>DKES01000024.1:0-202 GCA_002452615.1 Patescibacteria group bacterium UBA6816 | reverse complement strand
CTCTGATTATAAATTTTTTGGCGAGACCAGGATAAAAGTTGACCAAAACTTTTTCCATGATGGTCTAATATTTTAAACTGAGGACAATAAACTACTTGATAACCAGCCTGTTTAAAACGGTAACATAAATCAACGTCTTCAAACCAAAGGTAAAAAGCCTCATCAAAAGACCCTATTTTTTCCAATAAAGAACGTTGAATCA
>DKES01000008.1 GCA_002452615.1 Patescibacteria group bacterium UBA6816 | reverse complement strand
TAACACTTAAAGTTTAATAAAAGATACCGTTAAAGGGCGGCTAGCTCAGTTGGTTAGAGCGTCTGCTCGACACGCAGGAGGTCACAGGTTCGAACCCTGTGCCGCCCATTTTCTGGTTGATAAACTAAACTATTAAAAAAATAATAGCCTAAGGTTATTATTTTAATTGTTTTTTTGCTTGATTTTGCTAGAATTAAAAAAGAGTCTAAATTATCTAAAATTAAATATTTATGCCTTTAACAAGAACCAGTCAAGAAATAAGAAATATTTTTTTAGATTTTTTTAAAAAAAAAGGGCATCAAGTAGTGCCTTCTAGTTCTTTGGTTCCTGTAGACAAAAGTGTTTTGTTAACTTCAGCTGGGATGCAACAATTTATTCCTTATTTGTCAGGAAAAAAGGACCCTTTAAAAGATTTTGGCTCACGTCATTTAACTTCAATTCAAAAATGTTTTCGAACTATTGACCTTGACCAAGTTGGCGATGATACTCATAATACTTTTTTTGAAATGTTGGGAAACTGGTCAATTGGACAAGACCCTCAAAAAGGATATTTTAAAGAAGGGGCCATTGCTTTAGCTTTAGAATTTTTTGAAAAAGAATTAGGTTGGGATAAAAATAATTTTTATATCACGGTTTTCAAGGGAGCAGAAAATATTTCCCCAGACCATGAATCTTTAGAAATATGGCAAAAAAACGGAATTCCCAGGGAAAGGATAAAAGAATTTGGTTTAAAAGATAATTTTTGGATTGCCGGAAACACTGGGCCTTGTGGGCCTTGTTCTGAAATTCATTATGACCGGGGAGAAAAATATGGCTGTGGCAATAAAAATTGCGGACCCAATTGTCCCTATTGTCAAAGATTTGTAGAAATTTGGAATCTGGTTTTTATGGAGTATGAAAAAAAAGAGGATGGGTCTTATCTTAAATTACCTCAAAAAAATGTAGACACAGGAGTAGGTTTTGAAAGATTAGTGGCTCTTCTTCAAAAAAAAGATTCTGTTTTTGAAACCGATTTATTTTTAGAAGTAATTAACAAAATTGAAGAAATTTCTCAAAAAAAATATCAGGCCGAAAAAAGAAATTTTAGAATTATTGCCGACCATGTTCGAGGGGCGGTTTTTTTAATTGCTGACAAAGTCCTTCCTTCTAATATTGGAACCGGTTATATTTTAAGAAGAGTTTTAAGGCGGGCGATGCGTTATGGAAAAATTTTAGATTTGCCCAAGGATTTTTTAATCCCCTTGGGAGAAGAAATTATTAAAAAATATGAAAAAAATTATCCTCAACTAAGAGTTAAACAATCAGAAATTATAACAGTTATTCAAAAAGAACAGGAAAAATTTTCTCAAACCCTAGAAAAAGGATTAAAAGAATTTTCTAAATTAACAGCTTTAAATAAAAAAATAAGCGGAGCAGAAGCTTTTAATCTTTATCAGAGCTATGGATTTCCTTTTGAGTTTACAGAGGAGTTAGCTCAAGAAAAGGGTTTTAAAATAGATAAAAAAGCTTTTATTAAAGCCGCCACCGCTCATCAAGAAATTTCTCGGGCTGGAGCAGAAGCTAAATTTGGTGGAATTGGTCATGAAGCTGATAAACAGGCAATTAAATTTCATACTGCCACTCATTTATTGCACCGCGCTTTAAGAGAAGTTTTGGGTGAACATGTTCAACAAATGGGTTCGGATATTAATTCTCAACGTTTGCGTTTTGATTTTTCTCATCCGGCTAAAATGACTGCGGAAGAAATCAAAAAGGTGGAAGAAATAGTTAACCAAAAAATTAAAGAGGATTTAAAAGTAGTAAAAGAATTAAAATCTTATCAACAAGCGATTGATTCAGGAGCTTTGGCTTTTTTTAAAGAAAAATACCCGGTTCAAGTGACAGTTTATTCTATTGGTAATTTTTCAAAAGAAATTTGCGCGGGACCACACGTTGATTCTACCTTAGAATTGGGAAATTTTAAAATTATTAAAGAAGCTTCTTCTGGTGCCGGAGTCAGAAGAATTAAAGCAATTTTAGAATAATGAAAAGAATAAAAAAAGAAAATTTAACAGTTTTAAATAAAAAATTTTTAGGTTTTTTTGAAGACCTTAAAATTAAATTTCCTCAAGCGGAAATATTTTTAGTGGGTGGAGCAGTTAGAGATTTATTTTTAGGACGTCAAACATTAGACTATGATTTTGTAATAAGAAAAGTTTCTTTAAAAAATTTAGAAAAATTTTTTACTCAACAAGGAAAAGTTAATTTAGTTGGCCAATTATTTGGAGTTTTTAAATTTGTTCCGCCTCAAGGAGACAAAAAAAATCCTTTTGATATTGCCCTGCCACGGCGGGATTTTTCTTGGGGAACCGGGGGTTATCGAGACGTGGAAATTCAGACCAATCCGCGTTTATCTATTAAAAGTGATTTAAGTCGAAGAGATTTTACCATTAATGCCCTGGCTTTAAAATGGCAAGGATTTAATCAAAAAGGAATTGCTCAATGGGAGTTAATTGACCCTTTTAACGGGCAAAAAGATTTGGCTCAAAAAATTATTCGCACAGTCGGAGCTCCGGAAAAAAGATTTAAAGAGGATTACTCTAGAATTTTAAGAGCCCTGAGATTTTCTTGTCAATTAGATTTTAAAATAGAAGAAAATACTTGGAAAACAATTAAAGAAAAAGTAAAATTTCTTAATAAAATAGAAAGGACCGTTGATTCAGTTCAAAAAGGGAAAATTGTTGAATCTCGGGTGATAGAAAAAAGAGTGGTGCCTTATGAAACCGTGGCCAAAGAAGTTTTAAAATCTTTTTCATTTAATCCAGTCAAAGCTTTTGATTTATATGACCAAAGCGGGGCTTTTCAGGAATTAATTCCTGAGGTTTTAACCATGAAAAATTGTCCGCAACCAGAAAATTATCATACTGAAGGGGATGTTTGGCAACACACTCGTTTAGCTTTAAAAAATATTAATTCAAATGAATTTAAAAAATATTTTGGTCCAGAGCCAGCTTCTTTAGAAGTAATTATGGCAGTTTTTCTTCATGACTTAGGAAAGCCCTATACTATTAAAACCCCGGAAAAAGATAAAACCGACCGAATTAGATTTGATGACCACGACAATGTAGGAGCAGCTAAAGCTCGGGAAATTAGTCAGCGTTTAAAATTATCTAGTCCGGATAAATATGGATTAAATGTTGAAGAAGTGGTTTGGCTGGTTAAACAACATATGATTTTAATTAGAGGAGAAATTAAAAAAATGAAAGCAAAAACAATTGCAAAATATTTTTTTAATCCTCGTTTTTCTGGAAAAAAATTATTACAAGTTTCCTTTATTGACATTAAAGCCACCATTACTAAAAAAGGACCTTTAAGTCTTGATAAATTTAAGGAAATGGTTGAGAGAATTGAAGAATTAAAACAAATGAGCAAAAACAAGAAGAATTTACCAGAAACACTGATTAGTGGAGATGATTTAATTAAGAGATTTAATTTAAAACCCGGACCAGTGATTGGGACTGTTTTAAGAAAAATAAGAGAAGAACAATTAGATAAAAAAATAAAAACAAAAGAACAAGCCTTGGTTCGAGCAGGAGAAATAATAAAAAAAGAAAATTATTTTTAACTCTAATTAAGAGAGTGAAGTTTAATTGACAAAATTTTATTTTTAATTATACTTTAAATAAGGTTCTTTACAAAAAAACAAAAAAGGAGGAAGAACAATGAAGAAGATAAAGACTTCCAAGAGTGAGTTTATCCTTAATAAAAGAACCGGGATTTTGCATTTACCTGGTTGTACTAGTTTGAAAGACATAAAAAAGGATAACCTTCAAGAGGTAAATTTGGAGATTGATAAAATTCAAGATTCAGATTACCGGCTTTGTAAACATTGTCACAAGAAAATCAATCAAACCACCAATTTAACCCCAGAGGAACAACAGTTTTTAGGAATTATCGGCTCTACTCCTCTTCCCTTGCCTTTAATTTGCGAGAAAATGAACAAATCTTCTAATGATTTGTACGCTCTTGTAGATTCTTTGCGAAAAAAGGGCTATGAGGCCGTTATTGAAAGAAAAGAACTTGGTTCTGGAGAAGTGGTTTATGAGGCTCGGTTGAATCGGGAAATCAAAAAGAAAAAGACAATTCGTTTAGACGAAATTAGCCGAAAACAGGTTAAAATTTTAGTGGTTTCTGATACTGGTTTTGGTCTTAAAACTCATCAACCTGAACTTTATGCCACGGCCATTGCCATGGCTAAAAAACAAAAAGTTGATTTTGGCATTCATGTCGGAAACATTACTGCAGGAAAACCAACCCCAAGTACAAAAATGGATTTTGAGTCAGGAAATTTTTGGGCCCAAATTGATTTTGCCATGAAAATGCCTCGGACACCATTTAAAATGTATTTTTTAAATGGGCCTCGGGATTTGGAACACATGAGAAGCGGCTTTAACATTGCTCAAACATTGGGACGTTCGCGATCTGATTTCCGATACGCCGGTGATTTAAAGGCTGATTTTTTTGTGAAAAATTTGAAAATTACAGTTACTCACGTGAAAGACCGGGTCACTTACACAAAATCGTATATGTTACAGGGCTTAGCGGAAAACCTAAGAGAGCAGTTAAATTATATTTATCGCCAGGACCGAAAACCCAATCTTTTGTTGATCGGAGGCAATCACACTTATCTGTATTTGCCAACCAAAAAAAGAAAAGGAATGGAGGCCATTGGCCTGCCCTCTCTTTACGCCATGACCCCTTCTCAAGAAGCGCGCAAAAAAAGAGGTGGTTCCCCGGAATTAGGTTATGTGATTGTAACTGTGAAAATGGACGAAAAAGGAAATCCTGAGGAAATTGAAAATCAATGGTATCCTTTAACCGCTTACCAAAGAGACCCCTCCATGATTGATGATTCTGAAATTTTTACTCAAGAAAAAGACTTGACTGAGGACCAATTTGCTGTTTTGGAAATGTTAAAGCAAAGACCACATCGTTACGGAGAAATTTCTCGAAAAATTGGGAAATCCAAATCTTATCTTCAGCGAATTGTAGGAGAAATGAGAAAACTTGGATATGATCTTCCTTGGGATGCTTCTTCAGGGATGATTTCTTTAATGCACCATTGGGAAAATCGAAATTTTCAGCCACTTTCTGAAAAAGAAATGTTTGTAAAAAAACTAAAACTGGGTAATATCTCTGATACCCATCTCGGCAATCGTAGTGCCAGAGAAGATTTAATCCCCAAAGCTTATCAGATCTGCGAAGCCAACAAAGTGGATGTGATAACTCATTCCGGTGATGTTTTAGATGGTATGGATGCTTATCGTGGCCATGAATTGGAACTTTTATATCACGGAGCTGATGAACAGGAAGAGCGGGCTAAACTTATTTGGCCTTTATCCAAGATCAAAACCTATGTTATTGCTGGGTCTTTACATGAGTGGGTTTATTGGGATAGAGCCGGTCACAATTCAGTAAAGAACCTCGCCAAAGAGATTCCCAATTGGGAATATATTGGCGGTCGAGTTGGCCTTGAGGGTCAATTTAAGAAAAAAGGTGTAATTGTGAAACTGGTTCACCCCAAGGGTGGAGTTCCTTATGGAAAATCCTATCGATTGCAAAAGTTTATTGAAGCCCTGACCGAAGAAATAGACGAAGCTTCTTCTGGAGCCAATCTTATTCTGGTCGGACATCTTCATCTTTCCATGGCAATGCTCTATAAAGGAATAGCTGCTTTTCTTGTTCCTTGTTTGGAAGAACAAACTTGGTACTTAAAAGGAAAACAACTTAATCCCTGGTTAGGTATGTGGATCACGGAAATTACTTTGGACAAGCAAGGAAATATCACCCGATTATTCCCTAAATATGTCTCGTTTGAAAAAGAACCGAAATAATAACAAAAGAGGCTTTGTAAAAAGCCTCTTTTTCCTTTTAAAAATTATGTTATAATAAAAAATAAGATGGTTGACATTTGTTCAAAAATTAATATACTGTATAAGAATAAAGATTTTTTAGTTTTAGAAAAGCCAAGTGGTCTTTTAGTTCAGCCCACTAAATATCAACTTAAAAATACTCTCTCAGAATGGCTTTTAAATAATTTTCCTAAAATCAGAGAAATTGGAGAAATTTCAAGACCCGGGATTGTTCATCGTTTAGACCGAGAAGTATCCGGTTTAATGGTGGTGGCTAAAAGCAAAGAAATGTACCAGGCCTTGGTTAATCAGTTTCAAGAGAAAAAAATAGAAAAAAAATATGCTGCTTTGGTTTTTAATTTTCCTCCAAAAGAAAAAGGAACCATCAATTATTCTCTGGGCCGGAATAAAAAAGGGAAAATAGTAGTGGCTGATTATTTAAAAAAGATTAAAAATACTAAATCGGCTAAAACTTTTTATCAAGTCAAAGAAAAATTTTTTTATCCGCAAAAAATTAGTTTTTTAGAAATTTTTCCCTTAACCGGAAGAACAAATCAAATTAGAGTTCATTTAAAAGCAATTGGGTGTCCTTTAGTGGGAGATAAAAAATATAAAATTAAGGATTTAAAATTAATTCCCGATTTTAAAATAGATAGAATTTTTCTCCACGCTTATTATTTAGGTTTTTATGATTTAAAAAATAAATGGCGGGATTTTAAAATAAATTTGCCCCTAGATTTAGAAAATTTTTTAAATAAAATAAGGGAAAAAAATGGCTAAAATTTTTGTTATTTCCGGTTTATCCGGAGCAGGTAAAGATAGTGTTATTGAAGGTTTAAAAAAATCAGGCTTAGATTATACTCAAATTATTACGACTACGACCCGTTCAATGAGGTCAAACGAAAGTCAAGGAAAACCTTACTATTTTGTTTCTGAAGAAGAGTTTAAACGCATGATTTCGGAAAATAAGTTTTTTGAATGGGCCGTGGTTTATGACCATTATTATGGTAACACTAGAGAAGAGGTGGCCCAAGCTTTAAAAAAGAATAAGCCGGTTATTTTACGAATTGATGTTCAAGGGGCTCAAACTATTAAGGAAAATTTTCCAGAAGCCATTGTTATCTTCTTAAGTGTTTCTTCTCCTGAAATTATTGCTCAAAGATTAAAAAAAAGAGGAGAAGATAAAGCCGCGGCAATTAAAACGCGATTAAAAAAAATAGCAATAGAAATGAAAACCTTGGACCAATGGGATTATGTAATTATTAATCAACAAGGAAAATTAAAAGAAACCATTGCTCAGGTTAAAAATATAATTGAAACAGAATTTAATAAAAAATAAAGTTATGACTGAACAAGAAAAACAACAACAACAAAAACAAACCAAAGAAAAAGAACCTCAATTAGAGGAGAAAAAAGAAGAACCAAAAGAGGAAAGAAAACTTCCTGATATTCAACCAGGGATGGTGATTAAAGTCCACCAAAAAATAACTGATACTGATACCAAAGGTAATCCTCGGGAGAGAATTCAAATTTTTGAAGGAATAGTAATCGCAAGAAAAAGCGGAAATCAGCCCGGGGCAACTTTTAGAGTAAGAAAAATTGCTACTGGAGGAGTGGGAGTGGAAAAAATATTTCCTTTGCATTCACCCTCTATTTTAAAAGTTGAAATAGTTAAAAAGAATAAAGTCAAAAGAGCTAAATTATATTTTTTGCGCAATTATCGTAAAAAATTAAAGGAAGTGAAAGAATAAAACATGGGCGAGTGGAGGAATTGGTAGACTCGCAACTTTGAGGGGGTTGTGGCCGTAGGGTCGTGAGGGTTCGAATCCCTCCTCGCCCACCATTAATTAAGAGAATAATTTATAAGGGCCCGTGGCTCAGCTGGTTAGAGCGCCTGCATGGCATGCAGGAGGTCGGGAGTTCGAATCTCCCCGGGTCCACCAAAAAAAGAGTTTAAAACTCTTTTTTTATTGGATTTATTAAAAATTAATCTAATCTTGTTTGTTTTTGTAAAAATAGTTAAGATAAAATTAATAAATAATAATAATTAACCATGGATTTTTTTGACGTAGTTATTATTGGCGCGGGCCCAGCTGGTTTAAAATGTGCAGAAGTTTTAGGTCCGAGCAATCTTAAAATTCTTGTTCTGGAAAAAAATTCAGAAATTGGACCAAAAGTTTGTGCGGGCGGATTAACCAGAAAAGACCTTGAATATTTAGAATTACCCCTTGATTTAGTTGATTTTAAAGACCAAAAAATAAAATTACACTTTAAAAAGATTTCTTCTTTTTTGCGCGACCAAAAAGATTTTATTTATACGGTTGACCGTAGAAATTTAGGACAATGGCAATTTAGCCAATTAAAAAATTTTTCTAATATTAAAGTTCAAACAAAAGCGCCAGTTTCAAAAATAGAAAAAAATTTTATTATAGTTGAAGGCAAAAAAATAGGCTATAAATTTTTAGTAGGTGCAGATGGGTCTGTTTTTTTAGTTAGAAAATATTTAGGATTAACTTCTCGTCAAACAGGTTTAGCAATTCAATATCTTCTCCCTTCTTCAAAATTTAAAGAATTAGAGGTTTTTTTTGAGCCTCAATTATTCTCTGCTTGGTATGCTTGGATTTTCCCTCATAAAAATTATGTTTCTATTGGTTGTGGTGGGAATCCTGTGTTTTTTCCTGTGGCAAAAATGGTTAATAATTTTAAAATCTGGTTGAAAAAGAATAAAATAGATGTTTCCTCGGCAAAATATGAAGCCTTTGTTCTTAATAGTGATTACCAAGGACACCAATTTAAAAATATATTTTTAATTGGTGATGCGGCAGGATTAGTTTCTCCTTTAACCGGAGAAGGGATTTATTCGGCTCTAGTTTCTGGAGCCGAAGTGGCTAAAATTATTCTTTCCCCTAATTATAAGTCAAAAAAAATAAAGAGCTTAATTAAGAAAAAACAAAGACATCAACAATTAATGTCTTTTTTAATTAAATCAGGTCGGGCTAAATCAATTATTTTTTGTTTAGGAATATTTTTGATAAAAGTTCCTTATTTTAAGAAAAGGGCAATTAAATTTATTTTTTCTCTGGCTATATTTTTTATTTTATATTATAGTTAAAAGAAGATTAATATTTATCTTTATGTCTGTTAATTTTAAGAAAAAATCCTCTTTAGGTTATAAGGTTGAAGTTTTAACTGGTATTCGTCCGACCGGTAATTTACACGTGGCTAATTATTTAGGCGCAGTAGCTCCGATAATTCAAATGCAAGAACAAGGTTTATCCCCAGTAGTTTTTATTGCCGACTTACACGCGATGACAGACAGTGAACCCAAAACAATCAAAGGTTATATCAATGGTTTAGTGGCTGATTATTTAGCCTTGGGTGTTGACCCCCAAAAAACAAAAATTTATGTTCAATCAGTAATTGGAGAAGAACTAGGGTTATTAACCAGTCTTTTTACTCGTCATATTTCTATAGCCGAACTTTTAAGGGTGCCGACGCTTAAAGATAAACTTAAAGCGAAAGAGCGTCCTGAAACAGCTAATACTTTTCTTTGTCTTTATCCTGTTTTAATGGCGGCAGATATTTTAATTAATCGGTCAAGAAAAGTGCCAGTAGGAGAAGACCAGGTGGCTCATTTAGAAGTAACCCGCTTATTAGCCAAGAGATTTAATAAAAGATACGGAGAAACTTTTCCTTTGCCAGAAGTTTTACAAGTGAAATCTTTACGCTTACTTTCTCTTAAAGGAGAAGGAAAAATGAGTAAAACAAATCCTCAAGGCGCACTTTTTTTAACTGATTCTCCTGAGGTAGTGGCAAAAAAAATTAAAACCGCAGAAACTGGTTTTGCGGGAAAAATGAATGAAAGAATAAAAAGTTATGTTTTAATTGCTCAGGGTTTAGCCCAAAACAAGGCTGAAGAACAAAAAATTAAAAAGATTATTAGTCAGCATCAAGCCGGGCAAGCTGTTATGGGAGAATTTAAAAAAGTTTTTACTGACATTGTTCAGAATTTTTTAAAAGGATTTCAAGTAAAAAGGGATAAAATAATAAAAGACCAATCTTTTATTAATGAAGTTCTTAAACAGGGAGCTAAAATAGCTCAAGAAAATGCGCGAGAAACTTTAGGCGAAGTAAAAAAAATTTTTAAAATTTAAAGGGGCACTTGGCCCCTCGCTTGGACCAAGTATTTATTGATAATCTTTATAGTTTTAATTTTTAATACCTTAACCAAGAGAAGGGGCACTTGGCCCCTCGCTTGGACCAAGTATTTATTGATAATCTTTATAGTTTTAATTTTTAATACCTTAACCAAGAGAAGGGGCACTTGGCGCAGTGGTAGCTCGCCTGGTTTTATATATAGTTTACTAGATTAATAATTATTAGAGGACGGCTAGCTCAATTGGCAGAGCATCGCGTTTACATCGCGGGGGTTATAGGTTCAAGTCCTATGCCGTCCATTTCCATAATCGAATATACACAAAAATACACAGGTTCAACCTGTGTATTTCGCTTTTAAAGTTGGGGTCTGTGAAGGAGGAAAATTAAAATGCCGAAGGGCAGAATCGAACTGCCGACACAATGGTTTTCAGCCATTTGCTCTACCACTGAGCTACTTCGGCCTAAACAAAAAAATAATCTTAAGAAAATTTTAGCAAATATATTATGTTTTGGCAAGAATCTCTTTAAAAAAATATTAAAAAATGCTATAATAGAATAAGTTTAACTTTAAAAATATGTTATTCTTTTGGATTATTATTTTTATTGCTTCTTTAATTGTTTTAATCAAAGGAGCGGATTGGTTTTTAGCCAGTGCGGAAAAAATTGGTTTAAGCATTGGCCTTTCCCCCTTTATTATTGGGGTTACTATTGTGGCCTTAGGAACATCTTTGCCTGAATTAATTTCAGCTTTAATTGCTGTTTCTAAAGGAGTTACAGAAATAGTTGCAGCTAATGCGATTGGTTCTAATATTGCTAATATTCTTTTAGTGGTAGGAGTTTCCTCTATTCTAGCTAAAAAATTGGTAGCCTCTAAAAGCTTAATTGATTTAGATGCTCCTTTATTAGCTATTTCCACGGTTCTGGTTTTAGGAGTTTTAGCGGATAAAAAAGTTGTTTTTATTGAATCCTTGTTTTTAGTTTTTCTTTATTTAGTTTATTTAGCTTATACTATTATCCATCGAGAAGAAAAAAAAGAGATTCAAGATAAAAAATTTTTACCCAGTCGATTGGAAAGAAGAAAGCATTTTTTCTCTTTTCTCCCCTTAAGAAAGATTTTTCAAGAGAAAGATATTGGTCTTAAAGACATTGTTTTATTAGTAGTCGGAGGAATATGTCTTTTTTTTGGGGCTCAATATTTAATTGATTCGATTGTTCAACTTTCTCTTCTTTTCAATATTACGGCGGGAGTGATTTCTTTAACTGCCGTGGCTTTAGGGACCTCTCTTCCAGAATTAGTTGTTTCCGGAAAAGCAGCCTTAAAAGGAAAACCAGAAGTAGCTTTAGGAAATATTTTTGGTTCTAATGTCTTTAATATTTTAGTGGTAATTGGTTTTCCTGGTCTTTTTAGTACTTTGTTTTTAGACCAACAAACGTTTAGGCTTGGTTTGCCGGCCTTAGGATTAGTTACTCTTCTTTTTATTATTTCTATTATTTCTCAGAAAATTCATATTTGGGAAGGAATTATGTATTTATTTCTTTACGTTTTTTTCGTTCTTAAACTTTTTAGTTTAATTTAATAAAAAAATAGATTTGAATCTATTTTTTGGAGCGGGTGAGGGGAGTCGAACCCCTGTCAACAGCTTGGAAAGCTGTGGTAATACCGTTATACGACACCCGCTGACTAATAATTATTATAAGGAAAATTTTAAATTTGTAAAGATATTTATGAAAATTAAAAAGAAATACATTATTATTTTAATTGTTTTGATGGTTTTGTCTTTGTCTTTTCTTTTTAAAGGAGAAAAAGAAGAACCTTTTAATTTTTCTTTAGTTCAAAGAAACGACATTAAAGAAGAAGTTGATGTTGTTGGTCGAGTAGAGCCGGCCCAAAGGGTTGATTTGTCTTTTGAAAAGGGCGGTCGAGTAGAAAAAATTATGGTTTCAATTAGTGATGAAGTGGTCACAGGAGAAGAAATGATTTTTTTAAATGACCAAGAATTAAAATCGCAAATAAATCAGACTCAGGCTTCTTTAGAAAGTGCCCAAAGTAGCTTAGCCCAATATCAAGCCGCTTTAGAAAGTGCTGAAGCTAGCTTAAGCGAATTAAAAAGAGGCGCCCGTTCAGAAGAAATCAAATTAGCCGAAACAAAAGTGGCTAATGCGGAAAAAACTTTAATTAATGCTCAAACCAATTTATTAAATGTTAAAGAAAAGGCTCAAATAGACATTGATAATTTATATGAAGATGTTAAAGATATTTTAAATAGTGCTTATTTTTATGCTGACGACGCTATTAATCGGCAAATAACAGATATTTTTTCTAGCGCCTCTAGTGATAATCCAGATTTATCTTTTTTAACTTCTGATTCTCAGGCGAGAATAGATTGCCGAACCAAAAGAGTAGAAGTGGGAAAAGATTTAAAAGAATTTAAATCTTTGGTAGATTCTTTTCCTCTTGATGACCAGTTTGTTCTTGACCAATATTTAGACCAAGGAGAAAAATATTTGATTGATTTAAGGATTTTTTTAAATCGGGTTAATGATGCTTTAAATTCAGCGATTGATGTTTCTTCTGCTACTTTAAGTACTTATAAAACAGGAATTAATACGGCCCGGACTAATGTTAATACAACTCTTGCTAATATTAATACTCAGAAACAAACTATTTTATCTCAAAAAGTGACTAATCAAAATAATATTGTTGCCGCGGAAAATTCAGTTATTGAAGCAGAGAGTTTATTAACTTTAGCTGAAGATGAATTGATTTTGAAAAAATTAGGAGCCACAGAGGAACAAATTAAAGTTCAAGAAGCGGCTGTAACTCAGGCTCAGGCAAACGTGGAAGCACAAAAAGCAAAAATAAGACAGATTCAAGCAGAAAAACAAAGTTTACAAACTCAAATAGAAAAAACTGTTTTAATGGCTCCTTTTTCTGGCATTATTGTGGAACAAAAAGCTAAAGTAGGGGAAATTATTTTAGCGAACACTCCAGTGGTTTCTATTATATCTCAAGATAACTTTGAAATAAAAGCTAATGTCCCAGAAGCAGATATTGCTAAAATTAAAATAAATAATCTAGCTAACATTACCCTAGATGCTTATTCTCGAAGTGAAATTTTTTTAGCAGAAGTGGTTAGTATTAATCCAGTGGAAAAGATGATTGAAGGCTTAGCGACCTATGAAGTCAAGCTTCATTTTTTAGAACAAGATTCTCGTATAAAATCAGGTATGACTGCAGACATTAATATTATTACCGCGGAACAGAAAAATGTTTTAACCATTCCCTCCCGAGCAGTTATTCAAGAAAAACAAAAAAAATATGTCCAGATTTTAAATCCTTTAGGGGAAGTAGAAAAAATAGAGGTAGAGACCGGCCTTAAGGGAATTACCGGACAAATAGAAATTATCAGTGGATTAAATGAAGGAGAACAAGTGATTATTCCTTAAAAATGATTCCTTTAATAAAAATAGAAAATGTAGAAAAAATTTATGGAGAAGGAGAGGCTCTCACCCCTGCTTTAAGGGGCGATTCTTTTGTTATTAACCAAGGAGAATTTGTGGCTATTATGGGACCTTCTGGTTCAGGAAAAT
>DKES01000001.1:1717-21079 GCA_002452615.1 Patescibacteria group bacterium UBA6816 | reverse complement strand
TAGAAAAAATGAGTGTCATTGATTTGGCAGAATTAGTAGAATTGTTAGAAAAGAAATTTAAAGTATCGGCTCAAGCTCCTGTTGCGACAGTAGTTTCTGGTGGCGGAGCAGAAGCCGGAGGAGCCAAAGAAGAAGAAAAAAGTTCTTATGATGTAGAATTAACCGCGGCCGGTGATAACAAAATTGGCGTGATTAAAGCTATTCGTGAATTTACTCAAATTGGATTAAAAGATGCCAAAGATTTAGTTGATGCCGCTCCAAAGGTGATTAAAGAAGGAGTTGATAAAGAAGAAGCTGAGAGCATGAAAAAGAAAATGGAAGAAGTTGGTGGTAAAGTAACCTTAAAATAATTTAGGATTAGATTTTAAAGACAATTTAAAATTTTTAAAACTCGCTCTGAGAGCGAGTTTTAATTTATTTGTTTATTAAATAAAAATATTAATACTTATTTTATTTCTAATTCAAATATTTTTGTTCCAGCTAAAAGCCAAGCTTTATTTTCTTGTTTATTAATAACAAAGTCTTTTAAATCTTTAAATTCTGGACTAGTAAATTGATTAATTAAATTACCTTTTTTGTCAAAAATAATTAATCTTTGACTAGGACCATCTAAAAGATAAAGATGTTTTAATTCTGAACTAGTATAAAGTTTAATTTTCCCTAAAGCCTTGGTAATATTAGGGTCTTGAGTAGAAATAACTGGTTGATAATCAGCTAAAGAAAAATCAGTTAATTCTCCTTGATAAAATTCTAAAATTTGTCCTTTTTTATCAAGAATATAAATTGACCCGTCAATGGCCAAAGAAAGAGCCTGACTAAGATTAGTTTCGTCTGTAATCCAGTTTTGTTCCCGACCAAATCCATCTATGGTTTTGTCGTGTTTATAAACCTGATTAGTTAAGGGCTCTAAAGTATAAAGCCGGCGATTATAAATATAAAAATCTTGAATGTTTTGGGGGTCGTTCTGGCGATTAAGATTAAGTGGGGCTATTTTTTTATCTAAAATATTAAAAGAAACAAAACCTTGATTTTGATCTAAACCAATAAGATTATCATTGTCCATTAAAGTTAAGGTTTTTAAATGACCAATATTAGCTGAAGTTTGATTTACTAGTTCAATTTCTTTAGTAGTTAGATCAAAAAGATAAATATAATTGTTTTCTGGATTAAAAATATAAAGATTATTATTTAGGTTAACCAAACCTCCAGTAATTATTTCTGAATATTTTTGACTTAAATCAACCACTAAAAGGGGATTAAGAATGTTTTTTAAATTATAAAACTGGTTTAATTGTTCAATATATTCTTGGGTAAATAAATTATAGGTTTGTTTTTGCTCTTCAGTTTCTTGGGGTAATTGATTTAAAATGTTTTTAAATTTATTAATAGATGTTTTAATTAATTTTGGGTCTTGATAAGTAAAAGCAATGGATAATTCTTCTTGGGCTATTTCTAGTTTTTCTAAGGTGGCTGCATATTCTTGAGCCTTTTTTATATTAATTTGTTTACGGGCTAAAAGAAAAATACTTTGAGCAAAAAGAAGAGCTAAAATAATAATAAAAAATAAGAGGTATTTTCTAAAATATGACAAACGAGTAGTTTTAGTAATTGGTAAATCAATGGTCTTTTTTTTAATTTTAGGTCCCTTAGAAGAAATTTTTTCTTTCTTTTCTTTTTTAATGGTTGATTTTTTGGATTTTGAGTCAGGAGAAATTTTTTCTTTTTCTTCTGGAACTGGTTTTGCTTTTGGTTCATCTTTTTCTGTTATTCTTTCTGGAACTGGTTTTACTTTTGGTTCATCTTTTTCTTCTGGTTCTTCTCGTAGGGAAATAATTAAGGAGAAAAAATTATTATTTTTAATTTCTTCATTTAAAAGTTTTTTAATTTCCTTGGTAATATTTTTTAAAGAAGTTTGTTCAAATATTTGGGTTATTTTTTGTTGAGAAAAGTAATCAAATAATTCTTTATTAGCGAAAAAGAGTAGGCCAGATGGTTCTAACGGCCCGCTAACAATATTTAAAAATTTAGTAGAATTATTTTTTTCTTCTATTAAATTAATTAATTTTCCTTTTTTAAGTAAATAAGTTTCAATTCCTCCTATTTGACTAAAATAAACATTATTTTCTTTAACCACCACAATATCAATATCAAAATTTAATAATTCATTTTCAAAAATATTTTGATGATTTGATTTTTCTTTTTGAATCCAATGATTAATTTTTTGTAAAGAGTCTTCAAATTCTTTTTCCAGTTCCTCTCCTTGACGTAAAGGATTATAAAAATCATTTTTAATTAAATCAATCAATTCTTGACTCCAATCACTGGCCCAAGTTAAGGTTTTATTTTT
This sequence comes from Patescibacteria group bacterium UBA6816, assembly GCA_002452615.1. GTDB lineage: Bacteria > Patescibacteriota > Patescibacteriia > UBA2591 > UBA6264 > UBA6264. The sequence continues at coordinate 18,732 of DKES01000001.1, read as the reverse complement.
TATCTCATCTTGAAAGTTTAAATTAATTAAAATACACAAATGGCCAAATTTTTCTAAAAAATTTTTTTCTGGTTGGGCCACAAAAACCTGGGAATAATTATTAGTTTCCTTGGGTTGAGAAAAACAAAATTGTTTAATTTTAGTTTGTTGTGGAGAGGTCATAAATATGAAAAACTTGATTAATTGTTTATTTATATTATAATATAAATAAAATAAATCGCAATATGTTTTTATTTATTAATAACTTAGCTTCTTCAGGGTTAGTAATTGGTTTAAAATGCCAAAATAATTTTTATTGGTTAAAAAAGAATTTTGTTAATCATGAATCCAGAGAAATTTTACCCTTTTTAGACCAAATTTTAAAAAAGCACCAACAAAATCTTAAAAATTTAAAAGGAATTGTAGTGGTTAATGGACCTGGCTCTTTTGCTAGGATTAGAAAAGGATTGTCCGTGGCCAATACTTTAGGTTGGTCTTTAAAAGTAGTTGTTCAAGGGGTTAGTCAAGAAACAATAACCACTAATGAAAAATTATTTAAACAAGGAATTAAAAAAATATTAACTCCTAAAAAAAAATTTAAATTTAGATTAGTTAAACCATTTTATGGCCGAGAGCCTCATATTGGCCAAGCCAAAAAATATTAGTTCTTAATAAAAAAGAAAGGAGGGTGTTGTTTTGCCTAAACAACAATTATTCAGTAAAAAAGATTTTGATTATTTAAAATCCCAATTGGAAAAATGGGGTTTTCGTCAAATTTCTTCCCAAGAATTTTGTTTAGAATATCGACAAAAAAGACTAAAAGCGCCTCGAGTTCGAGAAGGACGGGAAACCGGATTTGTTTTTAAAAGCCAAGGATTAAAAGTTATAGTTTGGACCACTTGGCTAGAAGAACAAAGCCGGGCGCGAGATTCAGATGCTGGTTGGGTTTTAATTTCTGATTTTCAAAAAGTGCTTTATTTTTCTCATCCTCTTCGCCGAACTAAAAATTTTATCCGTCATCTTTTACAACAAGCCTATATTGCTCGACAAAGGGTTATTCATCGACCACGTTGCCCTGGTTGTGGAAAATTTATGAATATTACTCCGGGAAAAGGAATAAAAGCTCGTTATTGGTCTTGTTCGCGGCGGCGGTTTCATCCTCAAGGAATAATTTATACCAAGGACTGGGATTGCGGAATTAATAATCCTAAAATCCAAAAATATTTGGATCAAAAAAGGAAAGCGCAAAAAAAATACTACCAAAAAAGAAGAGCCCAAGGAAAACGAGTTCCCCGGGCAATGATGATTAGAAAGCCTTGGCGATAGTTTTATTAAAATCAAAATCTTGCTTAAAGAGTGGTTAAAAACCACTCTTTTTTTATAGACCTTGGAAAAATTATTAGATTTGTTATAATAAATTATCTAATAAGTTATTAATTATTCAAATCCATGAAAGACAAAAAAACTTTTATTTTTAAAACAATTTTTCTAGGATTAGTTGTTTTTTTGGTTATTTCCTTAGCGGGCCAACATCTAAGCAGTTTAACTTGGTCTTCATCTCAAGTCATAATTCCTAAACAAGATCCCTTTCAGGTTAGCGCTCAAGGAGAGATTTATACTACTCCTGATACTGCAACAATTGTTTTAGGGGTAGAAAAAGAAGAAAAAACTGTTACTAAAGCCCAAGAAGAAATAAATAAGGTTAATAGTGAGGTTATTGAAAAGTTAAAAGAATTAGGAATAAAAAAAGAAAAAATAAAGACAACTAATTATACCATTAACCCTCGTTATGAATGGAATAATGAAACCGGCCAAAGAAGACTAGTTGGTTATCAAGCTTCAATAAATATTTCAGTTAAAACTCAAGATTTTGAAAAATTAAACCAAATTATTGACCAGGCCACAAGGGCAGGAGTTAATAATGTAGTAAATTTAAGTTTTGGATTGGAGAATGAAGATGAAACTAAACAACAAGCTCAAAATCAAGCTATTGATAAAGCCAAAGAAAAAGCTCAAGCCATTGCTAAAGCCTCTGGATTAGAATTGGGTCGCTTGATTAATGTCTCCGTTACCGAGGATAATGGTTATTATCCTTCTCGCGATTATTATGCTCTTGATGAAGCTTTTGGAGGAGGAGAAAAAATAATGGAACCGACTCAATTAGAACCAGGAGAAACCAAAATTACAGTCAGGGCAACTTTATCTTATGAAATAAAATAAGTTAATGTTAATAAAGCAAAAAAGGATAAATGTTTTTGGATTTGTTCAAGGAGTGGGTTATCGTTTTAACGCTCAAAAAAAAGCTCAACAATTAGGTTTGACTGGTTGGGTTAAAAACAAACCAGACCAAAGTGTGGTCATAGTGATTCAAGGTCAAGAAGAAAAAATAAAAAAATTTATTAATTGGAGTAAAAAGGGTCCTCAAAATAGCCAGGTTAATAAAGTTAAAGTTAAAGACGAGCCGCTTCAGGAAATTTTTAATAATTTTTTTATAAAATAATCATTATGAACAGCTTAATTTTATTATTTGGATTTTTAGGAGGGGTGATTAGGGGTTTAGTTGGCTTTATTAAACATCAATTTTCCTACAAAGACGTTAGTTTTAATTTAAATTATTTTTTAGCAATGATGTTTTTATCAGGAATAATTGGTTTGATTGTTGCTTATGTTTTTAAACAAGAAAGTTTAGTTTTTTGTTTTGTAGTTGGTTATGCTGGTGGGGATTTTATTGAAAATGTTTATAAAACTATTAAAGCAAAATTATCTATAAATCAAACAAAAATATGAAAGATGAAAAAATAAGAATAATTCCTCTTGGAGGAGTAGAAGAGGTAGGTAAAAATTGTACTGTTTTTGAATATTTACCTTCAAATAAACAAGACAAAGAAATTATTGTAGTGGATATGGGTTTTGACTTTCCAGGGCCAGATTTACCCGGAATTGATTATATTTTACCAGATATTAATTATTTAAAGAAAAATAAAGATAAAATTAAAGGAATTGTTATTACTCATGGACATTTAGACCATGTGGGTGCTATTCCTTATTTTTTAAAAGATTTAGGTTCGCCTGTTTTTTATGGTACCCCTTTAACTTTGGGGATTATTAAAGAGCGGTTGCAAGAAGAAAAAATAAAAGAAAAAGAAGTTAACCTTAAAACCATGCTTCCGGGAGAAGAATTTTCTTTAGGTTCTTTTAAAATAAGTCCTTTTCAAGTTGTTCATAATATTCCCGATAGTACTGGGTTAATTATTAATACTCCTTTAGGAAACATTGTTCATACTGGTGATTTTAAAATAGATGAACAACCCGTAGACCAAAAACCCTTATCCAAAAAAAAATTAAAAGAAGTGGGGAGAAAAGGAGTGTTAGCTCTTTTATCAGATAGTACTAACGCGACTTTACCGGGTCATTCTACCCCGGAAAAAGAAGTCGGAAAAATTATTGATAAAATTGTTCAACAGGCCCCGCAAAGGATTATTTTTACTACTTTTTCTACTCTAATTAGCCGGATTCAACAAGTTATTTATGCTTGTCATAAAAATCAGCGAAAAATTGTTTTAATAGGGATGTCCATGAAAAAAAGTATTTCTTTGGCTCAAGATTTAGGCTATTTAAAAACTTTTCCGGGAATTTTTATTGAACTTAAAGATATTAGCGATTATGCTGATAAAAAATTGCTTTTTTTGGCTGCCGGCGCTCAAGGAGGAGAAGGGTCTTCCATGGATAAAATTTCAGACAATAAACATTGGGGTTTAAAGGTTAAAAAAGGAGATACTGTTGTTTTTTCTTCCTCAACCATTCCCGGTAATGAGCTCGCCATTCACAAAACCATGGACGGATTAGTTAATCAAGGAGCCAAAATAATTTATCGTTCTGTTTTAGGTTCAGGAGTCCATAGTTCAGGCCACGCCTTTCAGGATGAATTAAAAGAAATGATAAATATTTTTCAACCAAAATTTTTTATTCCTGTTGAAGGGCAGCATTATATGCAAGCCAGTCACATTGATTTAGCCCAAGAAAGGGGAGTGGCAAAAGAAAATTGTTTTATGCTTTATAATGGGCAAATTTTAGAAATTAATGCCCAACTTCAAGCCCGAGTTTTAAAAAATAAAATTCCTTGTAAAATAATCGCGGTAGAAGGAGGAAAGGTAAATATTTTAGATGAACAAAATTTAAAGATCCGGCGACAAATTATTGAATCAGGAATTTGTTTTCTAACCGCTTTAAAAAATAAAAAGGAAATTAAAATAGAGATTTTTTTTCAAGGGATAACAATTAAAGAAGAGTTATTAATAAAAGTAAAACAAAAGGCAAAAAATTTAATCAATAAATATAATGGCTCCTCTAAAAAGAAATTTATTAATAAAATGCAAAACAGTTTAAGTGATTTTATTTTAAGCAAAACAGGTAAAAAACCACTGGTCATTATCGTTGTTAATTAAATAAATCTTTCCTTCATCAAAAAATGAATTTTTTTAAAATTCCTCAAAATAATTCTGAAATTATTTGGACCAAGCATGTCATTGATAAAATGAAATATTATCAACTTTCAGAAAACCAATTAAAACGCGTTTTAAGAAATTATCAGCGCCAAGAAGAAGGAATTGCCCCCGGAACCATTGCTTTAATGCGACCCGCCGGAACAAAAAGACCAACAGAAATTTGGTTAATGTATCAAGAAATAGAAGGAAAAAAGAAAATTATTACAGCTTGGCGTTATCCAGGGATTAGTCCATCACAAAATTTACCTATTCCTAAAGAAATTGTTAAAGAATTAAACACTTTTTCTTCTTAAATTTTTTATGACTAAAAAACCAATTAAAAAAACAAAAAAAGACTTAAGTAAAAAAATGCCTTTTAATTTTTGTGACCAAAGGTGTGAAAAATGTAATTTAACTGACCAGTGTTTAGCTTTTCAACAAAGATTTAACCAAAGATTAAAACACGTTATGAAAGGAGAGGACCCGGACCATCCTGACATTGTTTTTTCTGATTTAAGGAAAAACGTTCATTATTTAGTTAAATCTATTAAAGAAAACATGGCTAAAGAAAAAATAAGTTTATCTGAATTAAAAACAAAACTTGTCCAAGTAGGATTTACCGCTGAACCAGAACCGCAACATTTTTTACTTTGGAAAAAAGGTTTTCAATTTCAACGCCAAACAGAAATTTTATTACAAGACCTACTTTTTCAAAATGAAGAAACTGAACTGAGCGAAGAATTTTTAAAAGTTAAAAAGGAAATTGAAGAGTTAAGTTGGTATCATCATTTTTTCTTAAAAAAACTTTATCAAGCTTTAGTCTTACAAAAACTACTTTTCCGAGAAAAAAAGAAAGAACTTAAAGAGGAACAAGAACAAGAAATGAATATAGCCGCTAAACTAGCCTGGCAATCATTAAATTCTTGTAAAAAGGACTTAAAAGAAATATCATTTTATTGCTTAGGTTATCGAGCTTGGGCTAAAGATTTACTTGTTTTAACTAAACTAATTTTAGAGCAAATAGAAACAAAATTTCCTCAGGCTCAAAAAACAAAGACAATTTTTCACGGGAATTAATACTTCTCCACAACCCTGGTTGTCTTTTTCTTGAGTTTTGTTATAATTTATTTATCTAGAAACTTTTAAAAATTAAATATTTAATTAATATTAAATTTTAAATTATGAAAGGAAAAGGAATTAAATTAATCATCGGAATTGTTTTACTAATTGTGGGAATTGTTCTTTACCTTTTATCCGCTCTTAATGCTTGGCTTTGTTTAGCCATTGGGGTACTGGGTTTAATTTTTATTGTTTTATCCTTTAGTAAAGAAGAAAAAAAAGAACCCGCTGGCCCTTCTTTAGCATCATCTCCAAAAGAAAAAAAAGAACCCGCGGTTCCAGAAATGCCCTCAGAAGAAGTAGAAGTAGGAGCTGGTAAATCAGACCAAGAAAAAAATACAGAAAATTTTTCCTAAGAAAGAGATAATTAAAAAAGACCCTTCGGGGTCTTTTTTAATTATCTAATTATAAAATTTGTTTAATTATTTCTCGATGGCCATTAAAAAAATCTATTCCTTTAACTGGATTTTTTCCTTCTAAATGTACTTTTTTTAGGATAATCGCATTTTTTGAGCAGGCCACCGCTAAATTTTTATCTGGAGTTAAAAAAACCTGTCCGGGAACAAAAGAGTGTTTTATTTTCAGAATTTCTAAATCAATAATTTTTAACATTTTTCCTTTAAAAAAAGTATAAATTCCTGGCCATGGTTGGTAAGCGCGCCACATTTGAATAATTTGTTGAGCGGGTTTGTACCAAAAAATTTGTCCATGAATTTTTTTTATTTGGCGAGTAAAAGTAGCTTTTTTATGTTTTTGGGGTCGAGTTTTAATTTTGTTTTCCAACCAAAGGGGTAAAATTTTTATTAATAAATCAGCACTTAAAAGGGCTAATTTCTTGGTCAAGCTAGGGGTAGTTTCTCCTGGTTTAATTTTAAGCTTTTTTTGGCTAATAATTGGTCCGTGGTCAACTTTTTCATCCATTAACATAATAGTAGTACCGGTTTTTTTATCATTATTTAAAATAGCGGCTTGAATAGGGGAAGCTCCACGATATCGAGGTAATAGAGAAGGATGGACGTTTAAACACCCTTGAACGGGAATTTTTAAAATTTCTTGAGGAATAATCAAGCCATAAGCAGCAATAATAAAAATATCTGGTTTTAAATCAACCAGAGTTTTAAGAACACTTTCATTTTTAAGGTTATCAAATTGCCAAACAGGCAAATTGTATTTTTGAGCTATTTTTTTAGTGGCTGGAGAGTTTAAAAATTTTTCTTTGCCAACTGGTTTGTCTGAAGTCGTAATCAAAGCTTGGGGACAATATCCTTGAGAAATAAGTTTTTCTAAAATAAAAGCGGCAAAATTAGGGGTGCCCCAAAAAATAATTTTTTTCTTTTGGTGCTGCATGTATTTATTTTATCAGTTTTAAAAATTTTTACAAGATTTAATTTGACATTAAATTTTATTTCAGCTAATTTTCGGGAATGGCGCCATATTTTTGAAATGCGGACGTCAAGGTTTGCTCACTGGGAAATCAGAAAAGTAATGGGGGATTTATTAAAAGAACTTCAATCCTTAATCCCGGTTATTTTTGATGATTTTAAACAAACCGGTCAAGACGAAAATGGTTTGCCATATTTTGAAAAAACAGGAATTGAATAATTTTTTAAGAAAAACATAAAAGCGCCCTCAAGGCGCTTTTTTTATTAAAAAGTTTTATTTTAATGTTTAATCACTTTCCACTCTATTTCTTTTTCCTCTCCGACAAATTCACGCCAATCTCCGGTTTCATCAATTACAAACCACTTATTCTTACTTTGGCTCCAAACCATGGGATTTCCTTGAAAAAACGGTTTTTTAACTATTTCTCGCGGTTTTAAGCGGTCTAACTCAAGCCATTTTTTAAAAATAGTTTCAATGGCATAATCTAAATCCCTGGATTGAGCCCATTGAGCTACTTTATCAATGGCTTTTTGTGCTTTTTTAACTGAACCAGCTAATTCTAAAAGTTGTTTAGCTGGACGCGTATAACGAGAATAAATTATTTTTCTTTTTTTGGCGTTTTCTTTTATTTTTTCTAAAGAAAGCCCTTTACTATAAAAATAATAATTAACAATTTTTTGAATATCAGTTTCTAAATTTTGTTTCTTTTTTTCCATAATAGCAATTTAACGGCTCTGTTTATTTTAACAAAATAAAATAATTTAGCAATCTGCTTAATTAAAAAATATTTTACTTTTTTATATAAAATGTTATGATAATAACAATTAAAACAATAAATTTATGGATAAATTAATTAAAAAAACCTTTAATGATATTAAATCATTAAAGGTTCAAGGGGCGACAGCTGGAGCTAAAACCATGGGAAAATCTTTGGCTGATTATGGCCAAAGAATTAAAAAACAAAAGGTAGGGGAGTGGCAAAAAGAATTAAAAAAAGCCGCCGATTATCTCTTATCTGCTCGACCGACCGACCCCATGTCTCAAAACGTGGTGAAATTTATTTTTAGTAATTTAAAAAAAATTCAGCCCCAAAATGTTATTCAGGCTAAAAATTATTTAAAAAAATTTGTTAATGATTTTTTATTAATTGCCGCTAGCGGAGAAGATTTAATTGTTTCTTTTGGTGAAAAAATAATTAAAAATAAAGAAAATATTTTTACTCATTGCCATTCTTCTTTAGTGGAAAAAATTTTAGAAAAAGCCCAATCACAAGAAAAAAAATTTGAAGTTTTTAATACTGAAACCCGACCTCTTTTTCAAGGAAGAATTACTGCTCGAGAGCTTTTAAAAGCTAAAATTCCTACAACCATGGTCGCGGATTCATCAGCTGGTTTTTTAATTTCTCGTTATTCTGGCCAAGAATTAATGATGGATAAAATTATTTTAGGCGCTGATGCGATTATGCAAGATGGCTCAGTGGTGAATAAAATTGGCAGTTTTACTATTGCTTTAGTAGCCCATCAAGAAAAAGTTCCTTTATACATTGCCACTAGCCTTTTAAAATATCATTCCCATCCTCAATCTTTGATTAAAATTGAAAAACGGCCGCCTCAAGAAATTTGGGCTCAAGCACCTTCGGGATTAAAAATTATTAATTTTGCTTTTGATAAGATTCCTCCCCAATATATTAGTGGGATTATTTGTGAGGCCGGGATTATTAAACCAAAACAAATAAAAGAAGTGACTAAAAAAATCTATCCCTTTTTAAATTAAAAAATATGAAAAATTATCAACCCCATTATCAGCCTGATTATAAAAATGAAATTATTGCTACTTTTTATGGCGAATCAAAATTACCTTTAAAAGAATTGGCGGTAAAAGTAGCTGAAGAGTCTTCTATTGGTACTTGGACAAAATTAAGCACTTTATCTGATAAAGTATTTAATAAATTAGCCGCCAAAGTATTTTTTTGCCAACCGCGTCAAGGTATTTTTAAAATTGCTTATCCTTTAGACTTATTTGAACCGCGAAGTATTCCTCAACTTTTATCTAGCCTTGCCGGAAATATTTTTAGCATGAAAATTATTAAAAATTTACGCTTAAATGATTTAGAATTTCCTGAGAAATATATTAATCAATACCCTGGGCCTCAATGGGGGATTGAGGGGGTCAGAAAAATAACTAAAATTTATAACCGGCCTTTAATTGGTTGTATTATTAAGCCTAAAATGGGTTTAACGGCTAAAGAAAATGCTTGTTTAGCCGCGGATATTTTTAAAAACGGAGTGGATTTAATTAAAGATGATGAAAATTTAACTGATATGACTTTTAATCGTTTTTCAGAACGAGTAAAAAGAGTTTTAAGTTTAAAACAAAAAATTGAAAAAACCGCCAAAACAAAAAAAATATATGTTTTTAATGTAACTGCTCCCACAGAAATTATGTTATCCCGCGCCGCTTTAGTAAAAAAATTAGGGGGAAAATGTGTTATGGTTGATATTGTCACTACTGGCTGGGCCGGAGTACAATCTTTAAGAAATCAAAATTTAGGTTTAATTCTTCATGGTCATCGCGCTGGTCATTCTGCTTTTACGCGTAATAAAAAACACGGTATTTCCATGCTGGTATTAGCCAATTTAGCCCGTTTAGCTGGAATTGACCAACTTCATACTGGAACCGTGGTGGGAAAAATGGAAGGAGAAGAAAAAGAAGTTTTAAAAATTAATCAATTATTAAAAGAAGACTGGCAAGAAATTGATAAATTAAGAGAAAATTGGGGTGGACTTAAGCCCGTTCTTCCTATTGCTTCCGGGGGGTTACATCCGGGTTTAACCGCTAAATTAATTGAAATTTTAGGAGATAATTTAGTGATTAATTTTGGGGGAGGAATTCATGGTCATCCGCAAGGTAGTTTAGCTGGGGCCCGAGCGGCTCAACAATCAATTGAAGCCAGTTTAAAAGGAATCAGTCTTAAGGTTTATGCTCAAAAACACAAAGAATTAAAACAAGCCCTAGATTATTGGAAATAAATAAAAATAATCAAATCAAAAAGTTTGGTCTACTGGTAGGCGGACCAAACTTTTTTTATTATCGTAAAATAATCAATTCTAGAATTTTACTTGAGGAGCTTTTTTAGCCTCTTCTTCCTCTAATTCAAAAAATTCTGCTTTTTTAAATCCCAAAGAATTAGCCACTAAATTAATAGGGAAAACTTCTTGTTTAGTGTTAAAGTCTCTGACATTACCGTTATAAAATCGGCGGGCGGCTTGAATTTTATTTTCCGTATCAGTTAATTCATCTTGAAGTTTTTGAAAATTTTCTGAAGCGCGTAATTGGGGATAATTTTCTGCCACGGCAAATAAACTTTTTAAAGCCCCGCTCAATCCTTTTTCCGCTTCGGCTTTGTGGTGAGGTTGTTCTGCTCCCATGGCGCGGCTTCTGGCTTCTGTAACTTGAGTAAAAACTTCTTTTTCATGACTAGCATAACCCTTGACCGTATTAATTAAATTGGGAATTAAATCATAACGGCGCTTTAGCTGAACATCAATATCAGCCCAAGATTCTTTAACTCGATTTCGCCACCGAATTAAATCATTATAAATAGTTATTAAACCCAATAAAAGAACAAAGGCTAAACCAATAATGATCCATAAATAAATAGACATAAAATTAAAATTATATTTTAATTATCTTTTATATTTTAACACAATTATTAAACCGAGTCAAATTTTTTTATTAGGATAATTTAAAAATTAACCCTAATTGAGCCAGTTCTAAAAAAGACTGAGGTTTAATAATTTCAAGTTGATAATTTAAATCTTTTAAAATCCCGCTTAAAATTAATAAAGAAGAAAAATCAGTTATTTTTGCTTTAGTTATTAATTCAGGATTTATTTTTACTAAAGCTTGAAGATTTTTTTGTTTAATGTTTTTTAAAACTTTTTTTTCTAAATCTTTATCAAAACTTTTTTCTCTAAATTCCCAGGGGACTATTAAGCCAATTTTTTTATTAGTTAAAACTAATTCTTCTTTTAATTGTTGGCCAAAATCAAAATGTTTTTGATAGTCTAAAAGACAAGAATGAATAGGAATTAAAGAAAAATTTTTATATTTTTGGTAAAGATAATATAAAGGAACCGCCAAAGAAGAATCTAATTCTGGTTCAGTAATCATGGTTAAAGGAGTTTGAGGAAAGTTAATTTCAAAATTTTCTTTAATTTTATAATTTAATTCAAGATTCCCCTGAAGTAAAATTTTTGTTTTTAAATCTCCTAAATCTTTAAAATCTATTTTATATTCTTGGCATAAATTTAAAGAAAAAGCTTGTTTTAAAGGAGGCCCTTGGGAAGAAATAGTTAATAAAATATCTGGTTTTAATTCATTCACCAGTTGATTAACATCTTTAAAAGCTTCACTAATCTTATTTTTTTCTTTTAAAGAAATTAGCTCTGGAGAATAGGGGAGAAGAGAGGCAAAAGAAATCATATTTTTATTCTAGATTAATTATTTCTCCTAAAGGATAGGTTTCTAAAATAGATTGTTTAACTTCAATAATTTTATCCCATTGATAACCCATTACTTCAAAAACTTCTTCTGAAACAATGGGTAAACGTTTTTCTTGACTAATAACATAAACCGCTGGCGAATCTAAAGATTTAACCAGGGTTCCACTACGGAATCTTATTTGTGCTCCTAAATCAAAACTGTCTAATTCTTCTGGATTAACGCGGATAATATAACTATAAGGATAATTAGCCATTAAAATACTTTTATCAATAATTGGATATTTGATATTTTCTTTAACATAATAAACAGCCTTAGTTTCATTGTTTTGTAATAAGGCTCCACTAGGATAAGGAGATAAGATTGGCGTTCCTAATTGATAATAATCAAGGTCGTTTTCCTCTACGATGATAATTTCTTCTGGATGAAAACCAATTCTTTTAAAAATATTTTCTGTAATCGATCTTTTTTCATCTTCTACTAACATAAAAATATCTCCTAAAGAAGATTTAACTAAAGTAAAATTAGGGAATCTCATTGGTTTACCTACAGGATATTCTTCTAAAATTTGAGGGTCGACCTCTTTTACTTCATTAAAATTATAGCTTAAAAGAAAAAGAGTAGAAGAATAAAACGGACGTTTTTTGTCATCTTGAATTAGCCAAACTCCTGGTTCATTTTTAGCCCGAACCAAAGAGCCTTCGGCTAAGGTTTGTCCTGGTTGACCAAACCAATTCTGCCAGATTTTCCAAAAAAGCCAATTATCATAAAGATGAGGAGCATAATTATAAAAACCAGCGGTTACTTGATTTTTTGGAGTAACAACATAATTCGCTTGATATTTATTTTTTACCCAGCGGTCATTTTGATTAACTAGGGTCGGAGTTTTAGTTCCAACTCTAAATTGAAATTGCCAAGGATGTTCTAAATAATAACGTAAACGCCAAGCTGCCCGGTCTACTTGATAAGCAAACCCTCGAAACCGTCCCACTGGACTACGATAATCATAACAACTAAATCCCGTGGCCCAATTATAATCATCAATGGTAGGATTTTTTTTAGTGATTAATCCCTTTTCTCTTTGTAAAAGAGTAATTAAAATTTGGGGGTTAATTTTATATTCTTGACTGGACCGAAAAATTATTTCCGCCGCCATTTTTTTCTGACCGTCAATATCAATGGCAGAATAATCACCTAAAGTTCCCCCGGTTTGAATTAAAAAGTCCTGGATTTCTTCCAGGGACATGGTTTGCCAATCAGTTAAAAAATGATCTGAAATAATATATTCAGGATCAAAAATAGGCTCTTGGGCTTGAACAAAAACAGGCATGGCCATTAAAATAAGTAACCCCAAACAGAAAATAATTTTTTTTACTAAGAATAAATTCATGCTAAGCAATAACAATGCTTTTATTTTTTACATCTACTTTAAAAGTCTTTTTTGTTTTAACCTCTCCTTTAATAATTTTTAAAGATAAAGGATTTAAAATTTCCCTTTGAATTACTCTTTTTAAGGGACGGGCTCCATAAAGAGGGTCAAAACCCATTTCCGCAATTAAAGTTTTAGCTTTCTCACTTATATTTAATTTTATTTTTTTATCTTTTAATCTTTTTTTAACTTCTTTTAATTGTAAATTAGCAATTTCTTTAACTTGTTTTTTCTTTAAAGATTCAAAAATAATAATTTCATCGACCCGGTTTAAAAATTCGGGTTTAAAAGTTTCTTTAAGACTTTTTTGAATTTCTTTTTCTAATTCTTGACGAGTATTTTTTTCTTTTCCTTCAAAACCTAAATCAGTTTTTTGGGAATGGTCCCTAATAATCTCACTCCCTAAATTAGAAGTCATAATAATAACCGCATTTTTAAAATTAACCTTTCTTCCTTTAGCATCAGTTAATTGTCCGTCATCTAAAATTTGCAAAAGAACATTAAAAACTTCTTTATTAGCTTTTTCAATTTCATCAAAAAGAATCACACTATAGGGTCGGCGACGGACTAATTCGGTTAATTGGCCACCTTCTTCATAACCAATATAACCGGGCGGGGAACCAATCATTTTTGAAACAGTGTGTTTTTCCATGTATTCAGACATGTCTAAACGAATTAAAGAATCTTCAGTATTGAATAAAAACTCAGCCAAGCTTTTGGCTAATTCTGTTTTTCCTACTCCACTAGGACCTAAAAAAATAAAAGAACCAATGGGTTTATTTTCTTCAGAAATACCGGCGCGAGAACGACGAATAGCATTAGCCACTGATTCCACGGCTTTTTCTTGATTAATTAATCTTTTGTGAATTTCTTTTTCCATTCGGGCTAATTTTTTAGTTTCTTCTTCCAACATTTTAGAAACAGGAATTCCAGTCCACTTAGAAACGATTTCAGCAATTTCTTCTCGACCTATTTCTTCTTTTAAAATCCGGCTATTTTTTTGAATTTTTATTAACTTTTCTTCCGCGACTTTTATTTTTTTTAATAAATCTAAAATCTGACCATGTTTAATTTCCGCTACTTTTTGTAAATCACCCTCTCTTTCAGCAATCTCAGCTTTTTGTTTTAATTTATCAATTTCTTCTTTTTTTTGATGAATCTCCATAATTAATTCTTTTTCTCTTTGCCAGCGTAAGGTAAAATCTTTAATCTTTTCTTTTAAATTAGCAATTTGTTTTCTTAATTTTCTTATTTGTTCTTTATTTTTTTCTTTTTTTAAAACCGTACTTTCAATTTCTAACTGATTTAATTTTCTTTTCATTTTATCTAATTCTTCTGGCTGACTTTCTATTTCCATGCGCAAGGCTGAAGCAGCTTCATCCATTAAATCAATTGCTTTATCCGGCAAAAAACGGTCCGTAATATATCTTTGAGAAAGTTTAACCGCGGCAATCAAAGCACTATCATTAATTCTAGTACCGTGGTGAACTTCATATTTTTCTTTAATTCCTCTTAAAATAGCTAAAGTGTCTTCTATAGAGGGTTCACTCACATAAACAGTTTGAAAACGGCGTTCTAAAGCAGCATCTTTTTCAATGTGTTTTTGATATTCTTTAAGCGTGGTCGCGCCAATACAATGTAATTCTCCGCGAGCCAAAGCCGGTTTTAACATATTAGAGGCATCAATGGCTCCTTCAGCCCCTCCGGCTCCCACTAAAGTGTGTAATTCATCAATAAAAAGAATATAATTTCCTGACCTTTTTATTTCTTTTAAAACAGCTTTTAACCTGTTTTCAAATTCTCCTCTAAATTTAGTTCCGGCCACTAAACCACCTAAATCCAAAGAAATTAAGTCTTTATTTTTTAAAGATTCTGGTACATCATGGTCAGCAATTCTCTGGGCTAAACCCTCAACAATGGCGGTTTTTCCTACCCCGGCCTCACCAATTAAAACTGGATTGTTTTTAGTTCTTCTGGACAAAACTTGAATTAAACGTCGAATTTCATCATCACGACCAATAATGGGGTCAATTTCTTCTTGACGCGCTTTTTTAGTTAAATTAATAGTATATTTTTCCAAGGCTTGATATTTACTTTCTGGCTCTCTTTCTGTAATTCTTTCGCTTCCCCTAATATCTGCTAAAACTTTTAAAACTTTTTCTTCGTTTAAATCAAATTCTTTAAGGGTGTCTTGAATTGGAGAGGCCACTGATAATAAAGAAAGAAAAAGATGTTCTGTGCTAACATATTCATCTTTAAGTTTTTGGGCTGATTTATTGGCTTGAAAAAGAACTCGTTGTAAAACAGGGGTAATATAGACTTCGGCTAAACCAGTGGTTTCCATTTTAACTTTAGGTAGGGCTTGAATAATTTTAATTAATTTATTTTCTAATTGTTCTGTATTAACTTCTAATTTTTTTAATAAAGCCAAAACAACCCCTTCTTCTTGATTTAACAAAGCTAACATTAAGTGGGGGGTATCCACTTGTTGTTGGTCATTTTCCATGGCTAAATCATGGGCGCCTTGTAAGGCTTCTTGAGCTTTAAGAGTAAAGTTATTCATTTTAATATTTTTATCTTTAATATTTTAACATTTTGCAGCTTAAAGTCAATAATTTTTATTCTAAAATTAAATTAATTTTTTCTCCACATTGAGGACAATAACCATTTTGGTCTTGTCTTTTAATTTCATAACCGGTTCTTTTAATTATTAATGTTTGGCAAGCAGGGCAATAAGTGTTTTCTTTATTGTCCCCAGGCAAATTACCAGCATAAACATATTTTAAACCTTGTTTTTTTCCAATCTCTATGGCTTGATAAATTAATTCTGGTGGGGTAGGGGGGACTTTTTTCATTTTATAGCTAGGAGTAAAACAGGAAACATGCCAGGGGATTTCAGAACTTAATTCTTTTTTTATAAATTGGGCTATTTTTTCCAACTGATTATTTTGGTCAGTATATCCCGGAATTAAAAGAGTGGTGATTTCTAACCAAATATTACTTTTTTGAATTCTTTTTAAATTTTCTAAAATAGGTTTTAATTTTCCCCCGCATATTTTTTGGTATAAACTATCATCAAAAAATTTTAAATCAACATTAATCGCATCTAAATAAGGACTAATGGTCTTAAATGTTTTTTTTGTAAAATAGCCGTTACTAACCCAAATATTTTTTATTCCTTTTTTTTGCGCTTTTTTCATAATTTCCAAAGCATATTCTAAAAAAATACTTGGTTCAGTATAAGTATAAGCAAGGCTAGGTAAATTATTTTCTTGGACTAAATTAATTATTTGCTGACTAGAAATTTTTTGTTCTAAAACCGATTGGTTATTTTTTATCCCTTGAGAAATCTCATAATTTTGACAATGCTGACAACTAAAATTACATCCTTGGGTTCCTAAAGACAAACTTAAAGTACCGGGCAAAAAATGAAACAAAGGTTTTTTTTCTATTGGGTCTATGTTTAAAGCTACCACTGCTTCATAATTTAGGGTTTTAAGTTGACCTGATTGGTTTTCCCTAACCCCACAAAGCCCTTTTTTATTAGGAGCAATAATACATTGATGAGCGCAAATTTCACATTGAACTAAATGTTTGTCTAATTTTTTATACAAAATAGCTTCGCTCATATTATTCTATTTTAACATATTTTTAATCATTTAAAAACACATTAATCCTCTTGACTTTTTTAAAAAATTTTGTTATTTTAAAAATAGTTAATTAAAACAAAGGAGGTTGAAATTGCAAGAACAAACATTATCAGAAAAAATCTTTTTTGTTTCCGTAACCAAAGAAGGAAAACTTATTTTTGTCCACAAACTTTGTCGCAACTTGGTTAAAATTAAAGAAGGAAACAGAAAAATTTTTTTCAAGTGTTGCCCGGCTGGACCAATTTTGGAAATTACTCCTAATACTTGGTCTCAAATAAAACAAAGGTTGAAAAATCTTTCTGTTAACCAGGAGTTGTTTATTCATCAATCCCTGTTTATTACCAACTCTTATGGGCTTTCAGAAAGAATTCAATCTTTGCCGGTCATTGTTTTCAAAAGAGTTGCTTTTTAGCGCTTTTAGGCCTGATTATAATCAGGCCTTTTTTATTTGCCTTAAAATGGTATAAT
>DKES01000001.1:0-1690 GCA_002452615.1 Patescibacteria group bacterium UBA6816 | reverse complement strand
TAAAAACAAGAACTTTTATTGCGATTAATTTACCCTTGGAAGTTAAAAATAAATTAAGCCAAATTCAGGAAAAAATAAAAAAAGAATGCGGGCAAAAAAATATTAAGTGGGTTTCCCCACAAAATTTTCATTTCACTTTACATTTTTTAGGTTATTTAACAGCCAAAGAAATTGATTTAGTTAAAAATATTTTAAAACAAACCCTTAATAATCAGTCTCTAGAAATAATTTTAAAAATAAAAGAAAAAAACTGTTTTCCTCATCTTAAAAGAGCTCGCGTAATGTTTTTTGCCGGGGAAGAGAAAAAGGGAAATTTAAAAAAACTTCAAAAAAAGATTGGTCAAAAATTAAAAACCAAGGGATTTAAAATTGATGAGCGTCCTTGGAAAATTCATTTAACCTGGGCGCGCGCAATTAATCCTTTAAATTTTCCAGACTCGTTTAAAAAAATTCAAGAACTAGAATTTAAAGTAGATTCCATTGATTTAATGAAAAGTGAACTCAGAAGAAGTGGTCCCATCTATACTATTTTAGAAAAATATCCTTTATAATTTATTTATGATTTCTATAATTCTTACTACTTTTAATGAACCTCAAACTTTGTCCCGAGCCATTAAATCAATTTTAGAACAAAAAATAGATCAAGACTATGAAATTTTAGTGATTGGGCCGGACAAACAAACTGCTCAAGTAGTTAATAAATTTTTATTAAAATATCCGCAAATAAAATATCTAAAAGACCAAGGAAAAGGAAAACCAGCCGCGCTTAATTTAGGTTTTCAAAGGGCGAGAGGAGAAATATATGTTTGTACTGACGGAGACGTTTATATTGGTAAAAACTCTTTAAAAGCCCTGTTAAGGCCGTTTCAGGATGATAAAGTAGGGGCAGTTACTGGTCAACCCATCAGCTTAAATCCAAAAAACAATCTTTTTGGTTATTGGGCTTATTTTTTAACCCAAGCGGCCCATCAATGGCGTTTAAAGGGAAATAATTTTCCATGTTCTGGCTACTTATATGCTTTTCGCCCTTTAATTAACAAAATTCCAGCCAATGTTTTAGCTGAGGATGGCATTATTACTGAAATGATTCGTCAAAAAGGAGGTCAAATAAAATATGCTCCTCAAGCTCAAGTTTATGTTAAATATCCTGATAATTTTAAAGACTGGTTAAAACAAAAAGTTCGTTCTACTGGAGGTTATAAACAAAAACAAAGTAGGGGAGAGCGAAACTTTAAACAAGAATTAAAAAGTGGTTTAAAACTATTTTTTACCTTGCCTCAAAATTTAAAAGAATATTTTTGGACAATTCTCCTTTATTTAGCCCGAATTTATTTGTGGTTAAAAATATTTTGGGAAATAAAAATTAAAAATAAATCTTTGGCTAATATTTGGCAAAGAGTAGAAAGCACGAAGTAGGGATTGGGAACTTGGGAACTTGGGGATTAAGAACCCCAGTAGTAGAACGCTTCGCGTTCACTACAGAGCAGGCATAAGAACATAAAACATAAAACATATAAACATAAGAACAGAAGAACATAAAAACATAAAAACAGAAGAACATATAATTCAGGGTCTGACCCCCTGGGGTCTGACCCTAGTTCCCTTGGGGTCTGACCCTAATCCCTGAATTCGAGACTCAGCCTCCGCCTACGAGGTCTCGCCTCGTAGTTCCCACAAACAATATTCCACC
>DKES01000004.1 GCA_002452615.1 Patescibacteria group bacterium UBA6816 | reverse complement strand
CCCCAAATTTTACCCTCTGCAAAGTCGCTTTCAGAGCGAGTTTTAGAGCGGATTTTTAAAAAAATGATAAAATTTGTACAAATTATTCTATTTTGATTTATTTTTTTAGAACTTGTTTGTAATGTTGCTGGTGATTTATAATTTGGGATTTAAAGTGATTGTTATGAGCAAAAAAAAGAAGAAAGATAAAAAAGAATCTAAAATTTCCTTACGTTTAAAAACACAGCGGTTAATAATCGCCATAGTCTTGTTTACTTTGGCGGTTATTTTATTTCTTGGATTATTTGAATTAGCCGGAATAGTGGGTCAATGGCTAGCCCAAGGATTAAGAATTGTTTTGGGTTGGGCGGGTTGGCTTTTTCCTTTAGTTTTGTTAATGATTGGAATTTTAGTGCTTAATTATAAAAAAGTAATTGAATTAAACGGAGACAAAGAGAAAAAATATCCCTCTTTTATGGCGCGTTGTTTAGGTTTAATTGTTTTTTTAATTCTTTTAGCGGGAATTTTTCATCTTTATTTTGTGGAGAATTTAGAAGTGTTAAAAAATCATCAAGGAGGTGGTTATTTAGGTTATGGGGTGAGTTATTTATTAATTAATACTTTTGGTTTTTGGGCTAGCTGGGTTATTCTTTTTGGCTTATTAGCCATTGATTTTATTATCATCTTTACGGGCTTAGACTTTTTAAATAAAAGAAAAAAAATAGAAGAACAAAAAGACCAAACAGAATCAGTTGAACATTCTTTAGAGCAAAAAAAATTGTTTCAACCTTGGGCCAGGTTTAAAAATTTATTTAAAAAGAAAAAGAAATTAACCTTAAAACCTGAGCCAGTTACTAAATTATTAGAAAAAAGAGAAACTGAACCAGAGGAAGATTCAGAAGAAGTAGAAATTAAAATAAAAAAGAAGAATATTTTTTCCAAAAAAACATTAGAAGATGATTTATCAGTTTCTTATCAAAGGACAGGTCAAAAAATTGATTTGCCCTTAAATTTATTAGAAGCTGATTCTACTCAACCTAATGGAGGAAATATTAAAGAAAATCAATTGATTATTAGAAAAACTTTGGAAAATTTTAATATTCCCGTGGAAATGGGAGAAGTTAAAGTTGGTCCCACAGTAACTCAATACACTCTTAAACCAGCCGAGGGTATTAAATTATCTAAAATAACTACTTTACACAATGACCTTTCCATGTCTTTAGCGGCTCATCCAATTAGAATTGAAGCCCCGATTCCCGGACAATCTTTAGTCGGAATTGAAGTCCCTAATCAAAAAATAGCCGTGATTAGATTAAGAAATATTTTTGCTGACCCGGTTTTTAAAAAGAGAACTTCTAATTTAGCCCTTATTTTAGGAAGAGATGTGGCCGGTAATTCTTGGTTAGCTGATTTAGGAAAAATGCCTCATTTATTAGTGGCTGGTTCTACAGGAAGTGGAAAAACCATTTTTTTAAACGCGGTCATTATGAGTTTGATTTATCAGAATTCTCCTGATGATTTAAGATTTATTTTAATTGACCCTAAAAGAGTGGAATTAACCCTTTATAATGATTTGCCTCATTTATTAACTCCGGTTATTACTAATTCTCAAAAAACCATTAATGCTTTAAAATGGGCTATTAATGAAATGGAAAGACGGTTTGATTTAATGTCAGAAAAGAAAAAAAGAGATATTAATTCTTATAATCAGGCTCACCCCGAAGAAAAATTACCTTTTATTGTTATTATTATTGATGAATTAGCTGATTTAATGGCTACGGCGGCTCAAGAAGTAGAGGCTTGCATTGTGCGTTTAGCTCAAATGGCCCGGGCCACGGGAATTCATTTAGTGATGGCCACACAACGGCCTTCTGTGGACGTGATTACTGGTTTAATTAAGGCTAATATTACGGCGCGAGTCGCTTTTTCCGTGGCTTCTTTAATGGATTCCAGAACTATTCTTGATTTTTCTGGCGCAGAAAAATTATTAGGTCGGGGAGACATGCTTTTTATTTCTTCTGAATTATCCAAACCAAAAAGAATTCAAGGCGCTTTTATTTCTGACCAAGAGGTTAAAAAAGTAGTAGATTATTTACGCAATATTTCTGAACCAAATTTTCAAGAAGACGTAACTGAAGAACATAAAGTAGATATGTTAGCGGACTTAGAAGGGGATTCAGATTTAAAAGGGGATGACTTATTACCTGAAGCTCGAGAAATGGTTGTCAAAATAGGCAAGGCTTCTGCTTCTTTTTTACAAAGACGTTTAAGGGTTGGTTATGCCCGAGCCGCACGCTTACTTGACCTTTTAGAAGAAGAAGGCACTATTGGCCCGGCTGACGGAGCCAAACCCAGAGAAGTTTATCGTCGCCCTGAAGAATAATTTGGGGTCAGACCCCAAATTTCTCTTTCTTTAAAGTTGCTCTAGGAGCAGTTTTTAGAGCCAATTTTTAAAAAACGACCAAAATAAACATTTTTTATAGGAATTGTTTTATTTAATATTTTATGGATTTTGTTAAAAAAGAAATTAAATCAAATACTTTGGGCGGGCTTTTAAAAAAGGCTCGTCTTTCTCAAAAAAAAGATTTAGCCATAGTGGCGCGGGAAATTAAAATTGAGGAAAAATATTTACAATTTATTGAAGAAGATGATTTTTATAAATTACCTGATTCTACGCGCGCCCGGGGATTTTTAAAAAGATACGCTGAATTTTTAAAATTAAATCCAGAGGAAATTATTAAAGAATGGGCGGAAACATACGGGTATCAAGATAAATTAATACCGGTTTGTGAAAAAAAAATAGAAAAAGACGTTAAAAAATTTTTTAAAAGAATTAATTTTAAAGTAATTGTTATTGTTTTAATCTTTTTTTCAATCTTCACTTATTTGGGATTAAGTTTAAACAATGTTTTAGGCCAACCCAAAATTAATATTATTTATCCGCCCTTAGAATTTGTAACCTCAGATAATTCTTTGGTCATTCAAGGTAAAGTTGATGCCCGAGCCGAGGTTTTTATTAACCAACAATTAGTAGAAAAACAAAATGAACAAAAATTTAGTCAGGAAATAAAGCTTTTACCCGGCTTAAACATAATTGAAGTTTCGGCAAAGAAGAAATATTCTAAAGAAAAAAAAGTTTTTCTTCATTTAGTTTTTGAACCAGAGAATAATTAATCTATTTTTCAGATTAAAAAACGCTTTAAAGTCTGCTCTAGGGGCTCCTTTTTACTGAGATGACTGGTCCAGAGTAGATTTGACAGATTTTTTAAAAGATTTAAAATTAGATAAAGATAAGATTAATTATTAAATTTAAAATATATGGCAGAAAAAAAATCAAAGGAACCAGAAAAAAGTCCTCGCCAAAAAGCAGCTGAATCAGCGGTAGACCAAATTAAATCTCGCTTTGGAGAAGGTACGATTATGAAATTAGGGGAAGCAAAAAAAATGGAAGTAGATTCTATTCCCACAGGTTGTCTTTCTTTGGATTTAGCCTTAGGAGTGGGAGGAATTCCTCGTGGCCGGATTATTGAAATTTTTGGCCAGGAAATGAGTGGAAAAAGTACTTTAACCTTACATATTATTGCCGAAGCGCAAAAAAGAGGCGGGACCGCCGCTTTTATTGATGCCGAGCACGCTTTAGACCCTGATTATGCTAAAAAAATTGGGGTTAATATCAATGACCTTTTAATTTCCCAACCTGATACTGGAGAACAAGCTTTAGAAATTGTAGAAACCCTGGTTCGTTCCAATGGTTTTGATATTATTGTGATTGACTCAGTGGCGGCTTTAACTCCACGAAGAGAGATTGAAGGAGAAATGGGGGACCAACAAATAGGATTACAAGCCCGGTTAATGAGCCAGGCTTTAAGAAAATTAACCGGCATTGTTAGTAAAACTAAAACTTCAGTTATTTTTATTAATCAAATTAGAATGAAAATCGGAATTATGTTTGGTAATCCAGAAACAACCACTGGTGGTTTAGCCTTAAAATTCTATTCTTCTGTAAGAATTGAAGTAAGAAAATTAGCCCAGATTAAAAAAGGAGATGATGTTATTGGTAATAAAGTTAAAGGCAAAATTGTAAAAAACAAGGTGGCGCCTCCGTTTAAAGTTTGTGAATTTGAAATAATGTATAATGAAGGAATTTCTTGGAGTGGAGATTTACTTAATTTAGGGGCTAAATATAATTTAATTCAGAAAAAAGGTAATACTTTAAGTTATGGTCAGGAAAAATTAGGTGTGGGTTGGCAAAACGCTAAAAATGAATTAAAAAAGAATAAAAAATTAGCCAATAATTTAAAAAAAGAAATTCTTCAAGCAGTCAAGCAAGAAGAAGAAGAAAAAGCAGCCAAAGAATAAAAGTTTGGTGGCTGAGCCACCAAACTTTTTAGATAAACTTAGAGAATAAATAAAAAAGCTTAAAGGCAAAACCTTTAAGCTTTTTTTATATTCCAATGTTCTTATGTATTTATCTACGAGGTATTTATCTACGAGGCGAGACCTCGTAGGTGGGAACAATGTATTTATCTAGGAGGTATCTACGAGGCGAGCCCTCGTAGGTGGGACTAATGTATTTATCTACGAGGCGAGACCTCGTAGGTGGGAACATTGTTTGTTTTTATGTTTTTGTGTTTTTATGTTAATGCCTGCCCTGTAGTGAACGCGAAGCGTTCTACTACCAGGGTTCTTATATTCTTATGTTTTCTTCCCAATCCCAAGGTTCCCAATCTCCAAGTTCCTAATCCCCAAGTACCCAAGTACCCAACCTATGTTCTTTTAAAGTATTCTGCTCCAAAAGCGTAAAATATACCCATAAAAAGACCTAAAATTCCAGCAATCATTACGTTTTGCTTTCTTTTCGGAGCAATTCTAGTTTCTGGATTAACTGAAGGCACTTCTATTTTAGTGGATTTGGTTTGATAAACTCGTTCAGATATTTTTTGCTGAACATCTTGTTCTAAATTGATTAATTCTTGTTCCAGGTTTAATAATTGACTTTCTTTGTTTTCCTTTTGATTTTTTACTTCGGCTAAAAGATTAATATAGCTTTCAGCAATGCGGCCTTGGCCTTCAGTTTGAATATTATCTCTTTTATCAATTTCCTGCTGATAAACTTGAATATCTTGTTCTAAACGGCTAATGTCTTGTTTTGTTTTCTCTAAATCTTTTTCTGTTTTAACCAAACTATTTTCAATTGTGGCTAATTCAATTTCATAGGTCTTTTCTGCTTCTTTAAAAATATTTTGGTGATAATCTAATAGTTTTTCTGTGACTGTTTTTACCACTATCACGGCTTTTTCCGGAGTATTGGCCCGGCCCAAAATTTCAATAAAATGAGAATCACTTGTACTCGCTTCACTGGCTTTTTTAATATCAAACATGTTGGCAATACTATTAGTGGTTGTGGTTTCTGGTAAATCCAAAGGTTCAATTAATTTTTCTTTTAATTCTTTTAAAATATTGTCCCGGTTAAAAATTGATTGAATATCATCCGGGGACTGAAGCATTTTTCCTTTAATTTGTCCGATTTCTACTAAGTTTTTGGCTTGATAAGTTTCAGGCATAACAAAACTAACAACGCCGGCAACTACTACAGCTACTAAAAAAATAGCCATAACCGCCCATTTTCTGCGCCATAAAACTTCAATATAGTCGCGTAAATCAATTTCATCTTCTTCATCATGGAAAAGAGGTTTTTCCACTTGATTTTTAGACTGGTCCCGGTCTTGGGCCAAATGAATGTTATATTCTTGGTCTTTTTGTTCTGGTTCCATATTTTTTATAAATTAATAATTTTTTTGTTTTTGAAATTAAAGGTTTAAAAATATTTAATGAAATTATTATTTATATTATAAAACAATAAAAAAGATTGTCAAATAAAAAAACAATTCTTTAAAATTGTTCATAAAGTACCCAATCCATGTTCTAAAATTAGCAATTATATATTTTTGGTAATTTCTGCCAATAATATATCTTTAAAATTTTTAATAATTGCTTGATGGCTATGAGGTAGAAATTCTTTAAGTTCTTTTTTAAAATCCATTTTTGTTTTTTTGAGCTTGATAAGAATTTTAGGTAATACTTTTTTTTGTTCAGGTTCGAGCATGCTGTTATGAAGAAAAAAATATAAATCATACCAATCGCGAGGTTTGGCCCTGTCCAACAAGGCATTTATTTTTCCCTTTATTATTTCTTCTTGGGGAAGGTGAATAATGTCGTAAGTGTGTATATAATCGTTAGAAATAGAAGTTATCCCTTTCTTAAATTTTCCTCTTAATTGTCTGAAAGATATTTCTATATTAATAATAAAGTTAAATTTATGGAAAGTAAAATTGATTTTAGCCAAATATCCGCCACTTGTCTTTTTAGCTTCTTCAATATCAATATTAAATCCCCAGTCGGATAAATTTTTTAACGTATCGGTTAATATCTTTTCAATTTCATAATAGCTGATGTTTTGAATACCAGTAAAATCCAGGTCTTCGGAAAATCTCGGACTGTGATAGACTATTCTCAAGGCGGTTCCGCCCTTAAATAAAAGTTTTTCCGAACCTTTTTGATTAAAAAAACTGGCTAAAATATTATGTTGGCAATATTCGCGAGCAACCATTAACGGGGCCACCTGATATTTAATAGATAATTTTTGAATTTCTTCCAACCTCATCATAGATTTTTTCTATTAATTTGATTAAATTTTTTCTTTGGAAAAGATTACAGTATCCGATTAATTTTTTCTTGTTAATATTTTTTAATTCCAATCTATCGTTTAGGCCCTTTTTCCCAAGCGAAAGAAAATATATCCAGTCGGCTAGGGCCTTTTCCGGCTCGGCAATTAGTGCCACTTGTTCATCAAAATATTTTTTAACATATCCGGTAAAAGCTGTTTTTTTGATATGCAAATAAGAATAAGCAATATTATTGATGTTAAATTCACGAGTGGTCTTTGTTGTAACCGAGGTAATTGAATAAACTGTTTCAGGAATAATATTGTAAAAAGATAACGCATATTCAAGGGAGACATATGACGGTTCGTAGATTTTATTGGCAATAAGCATTTCGTTTATATAATCGCCGGCAAATGAATAAAAACCATTTTTTAATTTAATGATATTTTTTTTCTTTACGTTTCGGCTTAAAAATAAGCTTGCCGCATTTGAGGAAACGTCAAAATATTTTTGTAAACTAAAAGGAGTAAAGACAAAAATGCCGTTAGTTTTGAATTTATTTCTTATTAAATTTAAATTCAGTTTTTTTACCATAATGTAAAATAAATGAAATCATTATTTATATTATAAAACAATAAAAAAGATTGTCAAATAAAAAAACAATTATTCAAAATTGTCTATATGTTTTCATGTTCTCGTGTTTTAATGTTTTAATGTTTTTCCCCAATCCTCAAGTTCCCAATCCTCAAGTTCCCAATCCTCAAGTTCCCAATCCCCAAGTTCCCAATCCCCAAGTGCCCAATCCCCAAGCACCCAATCCCTAAGTGCCCAAGTACCCAACCAATGTTATTGTATTGGTACTAAACCTTTTAGTATTTTAATTATCGCTGCTTGGTCATTTTGAGCCAGAGCTCTTTTAAATTCCTCTAAACTCTTGGTTAGTTTTTCTTCGTCAACTTTAGTTAGTTGGGCCCGAAAGATTTTTTCATGCCGAGTGGGTTTTTCTTGGTCAGTCATGATTTCTTCAAAGAGTTTTTCTCCTGGTCTAATTCCAGTAAAAACAATGGGAATATCCACGTCAGGTTGATAACCAGCTAATTTAATCATTTCTCTGGCTAAATCCACAATTTTTATTGGTTGACCCATGTCTAAGACAAAAACTTCACCTCCTTGGCTGGTGGCCCCGGCCTGCATAATTAAAAGGCAAGCTTCAGCCGTGACCATAAAATATCTTTTCATTTCCGGGTGAGTGACTTCTACGGGTCCACCTTTTTGAATTTGTTTTTCAAAAACCGGGACCACACTTCCTTGAGAGCCTAAAACATTACCAAACCTGACCGCACAGAATTTGGTCTCGGGGACTGTCCCCGAATGGGGACTGTCCCCACCTTTATTTAACCACACGCAAATCATTTCACAAACTCTTTTACTCGCCCCCATTACTGAAGTCGGGTTAATGGCTTTATCAGTGGAAACCATTACAAATTTTTCTACTTTGTTTTTTAAAGAGGCTTGAGCTGTATTTAAAGTCCCAAAAACATTGTTTCTAATGGCCTCATCAGGGTTATTTTCCATTAAAGGGACATGTTTGTAGGCGGCGGCGTGAAAAACCACCTCTGGCTCATTCTCTTGCCAGATTCTATCTATTTTTTCCTGATTAGTAATGTCACTAATAAGGAATTTTTTATTAATTTCTGGATAATCCTGGTTTAATTGTTTTTCCAAGTAAAAAGTGCCGGTTTCACTTTGGTCTAAACAAATTAATTGCTGAGGTTTAAATTTACAAACTTGGGCACATAATTCAGCCCCAATTGACCCGGCTGCGCCAGTAATCAAGACTTTTTTATCAGTAATATATTGTTTAATGGCCTGAGTATCAATTTCCACCTTTTTTCTACCTAAAAGGTCTTCAATAGAAATTTCCCTTAAATGACTTAAACTTACTTTTTCTGCTAAGATTTCTGCCGTCGAAGGAATAATTTTTATCTTTTGGACTCCATTTTGTCGGCACAAATCAATGGTTTTTTTAATGGTTTTACGCGGGGCCGTGGGCATGGCCATAATCACCTGAGTAATTTGGTATTTTTTAATTATTTCTGGTAAATGTTTAATCGTTCCTAAAACTTTAATCCCGTGGATAATCACCCCTTGTTTCATGGGATTATCATCAATAAAGCCTCGGGGATTATAAAGGGTTTGAGAAGAAGAATTAATATGCCGAATTAATTGTTCTCCGGCTTCACCCGCCCCAATAATCAAGGTGGGTTGGCCGGATTTCTTTTTTAAACCGTTTTTAAGAGATTGAAGGTATATTCTTTTAGAAAAGCGGAGAAAAGAAACTAAAAGAAAAGTGATTAATCCTGAGATAAAGATAATGGAGCGGGGGAAGCCCCTAAAAACAGGATGGTCTTTCAAGATAAATAAGGTGGTTCCTACCACGGCAAAACTAATAATAGTGGCACGTAATATTTTTAAAATTTCCCGGATACTAACAAAAGACCAGGAAACAGAATAAAGATGTTCTAAGATAAAAAAGAACAGGGTGAAGATAATAGCCAAAACTATGAATCCTTTAATCATGACATGATATTGTCCAGGAATTTGGCCATCAAAGCGTAAGAAAAAACCGAGCCAACAAGAACCACCCACAATCAAAATATCAGCTAACACAAAAAAGACTGTTCTTTTAAAACTAGATTTTTGAAAGAGTTTGTTCT
>DKES01000022.1:29375-35361 GCA_002452615.1 Patescibacteria group bacterium UBA6816 | reverse complement strand
GTCCAGCCCGAGTAAGTGTTAACCCTAACTTAGAGTGGGGAGATTGTGAAAATAAAGATGATGCTTTAGAAAATCCTCATTGTCGTCAATTTTATGATTCAGAAGGAAAAATTTATTACCGCCTTTATAAAAATACTGTTAGCTGTGCCCCAAGTTGTGCTCTTTATCGAAGAGATTTAGATAAAATAGAGCAAATGGCGATTTCTTCTCAAGGGGAGGTTTGTGGACAAAGAGAAAAGGGTTGTCGAGAATATAAAGGCTTGGCCGGAGATAATTTTACTTATGTTTTTACTGATGATTTTGAATCTGGAATTGATTCTCGTTGGAAAGGAGGATCAATTTCTGATGAGGCCTTAACTTATCCTGGACAATCTCTTGAATCAGACCTGGGAATAATTAAATTAAATGTGAAGGATTTTGTTGAAAAAGACCACACTTATTTTGTTTCTTTTTGGGCTAAAACAAGAGCAGGAGAGAACATTGAAGTTAATTTTTCTTCTTTATCTGAACAAGACCAAATAAAGATTTCTTCGGATAGTGAATGGCATGAATTTAAATTTGGTCCTTTTAATTTTAAGAACGGACCAAGTAATGATGAAAAATTAGACATTAAAAGTGGCGACAGATTGTTTATTGACAATTTTATTTTAAAACAAATTCAAGATAACTTATATTTAATTAAAGATTCTTGGCAAACCCCTTGTGAATGTGATACCTTAATCAATCATCAGAACTTTGCTACTGGGGCTCGAGGTTGTCAGGCTGATAACACCGCTAAACAAACCATGGTTGGTTGTCAAACTTATCAGAACCGAGCCGGTCAATCTTATTATTTAAAAAGTTTTTCTCGACTTTGTTCTTCGCAAACAGTGGGATGTGAAGCCATGATTGATACGCAAAATTCTTCTGAGCCAGGAGCCCAAACTTATTTAGGAGAAATAGAAGTTCCAGCGGATGAATTAGTTTATTTAGTTAATGATTCAGGAAAACAATGCTCAAGTAAATATAAGGGTTGTCAAAAATTTGGTCAGCCAGAATTAGATATTAATGGGGAAGTTGTTTCTTATCATAATGTTTATTTAATTAATGACCCGGATTTATATGACCAAGCACCAATTCTTTGTTTAGAAGAAGACTTAGGTTGCGAAGGATATAAAGAAGGTTTTTATTTTAAAAATCCGGGGGATAAAGTTTGTGAATACCGAGAAAGTGTCTTAATTGGAGGTGAACTAAAAACAGGTTGGTTTAAAAAAGATACTCAACAACCATGTTCTACTAATGGAGACGGAACTCCTTATATGCCTGATAAAATTACTTATGGAATAAGAACTAATGATGACCCTGATTATAAGGGTTGGGTTGGTCTTTGTCCTAAAAATCAAGCTAGCTGTACAGAATTTATTGACCCTGTGGGAATAAATTTGATAAGTAATCCTGGTTTTGAAGAAGACGGATATGAAACAGGAGATAAAAGTTTTAATGCTGTAGATGATTTATATAAATGGCATTTATTCCGGGAAAAACAAAAACCAGTAGATAATTTAATATCCTCTTCTGATATTTCTATTAATCAAGAAAGCGCTTTTACTGGAAAAAAAGGATTAGAAATATATGATAAAGACGGAAACGAAGTGGTTAGCGCAACAATCATTGTCCCGGCTAAAGGGAATGTTGAATATTCTTTAAGCGCCGAAGCAAAAAAAATACTTTCAACTGGTCATGACCAGACCCTTTATTTAGACTTTTTAGACCAAAATAAAAAAAGAATCCAGGAGTATATAATTGCTTTTTCTTCTCAGGAATGGGAAAAGAAAACAATTACTGAAGTTTCTCCTTTAAACACACAATATATTAGAGTAATTCTTTATAGTAGTAACAGTGGAAGTAAAAATTCTAATTTTTATTGGGATAATGTTAGATTAATTAATCTGGATTCTAGTCAAGGAAAATATTATTATTTAAATAATTCTAAAATTAATAAATCAGCTTGTCTTTCTCAAGTCGGAGAAAAACAAGGTTGTATTTTATTTAATGATACTTCACAACCAACTGATTCTTTAATTTATGATTCCGCAGCCAGCTATGAAGCTAGTCGAGAAAATAATGATTTGTTAGTTAATACTATCAACACTGACCAAAAGAAAGGAGATGCTAACATAGCTATTAAAGTAAGAAGAGACCGTGTTTGTGGAGAATGGCTTGGCTGTATTAGTTCTCGAGTTCTTTGGGACAAAAGCAGTGGTTCTTATCAGGAAAAATGTGATTTTGTGGCTCGTTGTGATGAATTAATTGGAACTGGAGAGTCTTCTCAATGTGGACATTTTGTTTATGAGGCTGACCCTAAACTTTTAACCAAAGAATTATATAAGGAACGTGATGTTTCTTGGTCAGGTATGGATTATGCCGGACATTCTTTGTTTAATTTTTATCCAATTGAAAGATTAATAGCTCAAGAACAAAAGAACGGGACTTATGAACTTACTTTTATTGATAAAGATTCAAATGAGAAAGGAGTTAATTTAGATAAAGACTCTTTGCCTAAAACTTGCCAGTTATATCCTGAAGCTGATTCACCTTATGCTCCGGCAGTAAAAACTTTTTATTCTGAGGTGAATCTTTGTTCAAATGAAGGCGGAGCAGGAAATTATCCAAATTGTCAGTGTTCTTATCAAAAAGCGACTTACACTGGATTAACCAAATATTATAATGATGATTCTGACATTCCTAATATTTGTCTTGGAGGCCCAGAGCAAGGTAAAAGATGTAGTGAACCTGATAAAGAAGTCCAATCTTGTGGAGACGGGGGACAATGTGTTTCTCCAAACAAAATAACTACAGCCACCGGTGTTCAGGGTTGGTGTTTGGAAAAAGATGGCTCTAAACCCAAAGATATAAATGCTTGTCTTACTTGGTGGCCCGGACCAAGTTTAGGAGAACCAGACCTTGAATTTTGGGTTAAAAAGGCCGGAGTATCCCTGGATGAAGATTATTATTATTGTTTGCACGCTGAAGTCCAGACCACATTAGAAGACCGTTTTTATTGTTCAGAAAGAAAACAGAACTATTCTTCACAAGAGTGGGAGTGTGAAGAAATAGTTTATATTCCCAAAGGAACTACAATTGCAGAGAGTGATAATTCTAAAATAGATTATTATCAAACTGATTTAGAGGTGGTTACAGAAGTAGCTGGTCAAAATTTTGGTGAATATAAAGCACTTTTAAATAGTGGTAATAAATTTTTAGTTGCTGATTTTGGAGGAAATGTTTCTATTGATGAACTAAAAGATTTTTATGCTGAAGTAAAAGCTTTAAAATTTATTTGGGAGGGAGATGTTCCTGGAGTAACAGATATAACACTAACGGAGCTTTGTAGTGATTTGTCCTGTAATAATAATTGGCATGTTATTGAGGAGTGGTGCGACGATAATCCTAAAGACTATGAAGCCAAAGGTGGAATTTGGTGTAACCCAGGAAATGATTCTTATTATGTTACTAATGAATATTCTTTAGTTCCTATGACTGGAAGTTGTCAATATTTTAATTGTCCTCAATTTTGTGATAAAATCGCAAAAATTCCATCCGGGTTAGGAATAGTTTTAGCTACCGATAGATATAATTCTGAAGACGAGTTAACTTGTTATAATTCATCAGGTATTCCTACTAAATGTTCTAATGAAACAATACAAAAACCTTTTGGCCGAATTAATTGGAAAAATAATCAGACCAGAGTAGACATTGTTCCAAAAGAGGGATTAGAAGAAAAAGTCGGAGCTTCATATTTTTATTCTCATCAAGATGAAGAGGCCTTTTTGGGAGCAACAAGATTACAGGAAATTTTTAGAAAATTTAAGATTTTATATTGGCAGGGAGAAGAATATCAAGAAGATACTGGGGAATGGGATGCTAGAAATGATGCAAGTGTTTGGGGAGATTCCCCTAAAGTAGCTTCTTGGGAAAAAATGTCAAGTGATGAATACGAAGAAAAAACAGCGGGCAAGATTACTATTGGGAATGTAGATTCAGGAAAAATTGTTCGTGAAAATGGTTTTTACATTGCCTCTTTAAAGTTTTTTGCTTGGGCTGATAAAGACCGCATGCCTATTAGAGAAATAGTAATTGATTGGGGTGGCTGGGAAGATTCAAACATGGTTTTAGGTAAAGATAGCCGGATTTTAGCCCCTAATTATAGAGGAACAGGAAAATGTGACGAAGAAAAAGATGGTTTTGGAGGTAAAGAAGGAGCTTGTGAGGAAAAGTATCACCAATATAATTATATTTATTATTGTGACGGAGAAGGCAGTCCGGGTTGGGAAAAATTTGAATGTGAAGGAGCTTGTTGTTTTAAACCCCGAGTTTTTATTAAAGATAATTGGGGACATTGTACTAATAATGTTTATGCTGGAGATAAGAGTTGTGCTAATTTTCCCGGCGCCGGGATTTCTTTTGGCGGAACAATTATTGTTCATCCGCAATAATTATAAAAAATTAATTAATTAATGTTTAATTTGAAACATTTAAAAAATAAAAAAATAATTTTTATTATCAGCCTGTTTTTTATTACCACAGTTTTTCTTTTGATTCCTCAACAAGCTAAGGCAGGAGTAGCTGATGCGGTTGCTAATATTTTGGGCTTTATTATTCTTCCGATTATTTCTTTAATTGGTAAGTTAGCCGGAGTAATGATTAGATTATTAATCAACATAGCCCAATACAATGATTTTATAAATTCTCCGGCAGTTTCCAAGGGCTGGATTATTATTCGGGATATTTTTAATATTTTCTTTGTAGTTATTTTATTAGTGATTGCTTTTGCCACAGTTTTAAAAATAGAGCGTTATTCTTATAAAAGAATGTTAGGAGGATTTTTATTTGCCGCGGTTTTGGTTAATTTTTCTAAATTAATTTGTGGAATTATTATTGATGTGTCCCAAGTTTTAATGTTAACTTTTGTTAATGCTTTTAAATCTGTTGGTGAAGGAAATTTAGCTGAGATGCTTGGCCTAAGACAACTTTTAAGTTTTTCTCGTGATTCTAACGCAGTAGAGATTGGTAACCAAAAATTAGGAGCCTTATTATTAGGATTAGTATTTGCCATTATCGCTTTAGTGGTAATCACTATCATGACCCTTATTTTTGCATTTAGAATTGTGATGCTTTGGTTTTTAGTGCTTTTATCTCCTTTGGCTTTTGTGGCTCAAGTATTGCCTAATTTACAAAGATATGCCAGTCAATGGTGGCAAAAATTTGGTAATCAAGTAGTAGTCGGACCGGTTTTGGCTTTTTTCCTTTGGCTTTCTCTAGCTATGGTCCAAGAAGGCCAGATTTTAAATCTAAATTTAGAAGAAGAAAAGTCACCTGGAATTGAAGGAGCAGAACAAATAATGGCCTCGCCCGGAGAGGCTGGTCAGCCTCAATTTATCTTGAATTTTATCATTGGTATTGCAATGTTAATCGGCTCTTTAATGGTGGCTCAACAAATGGGAGTAGCGGGTGGACAAATGGCTGGTCAAGCAGCAGGAAAAATTCAAGGAGTGATCAAGGGGGCGGCAAAAATGCCTTTTAAAACTCTGGGCAAGGGAACTAAAGCTTTGGGAAGCCGAGGAGTTAAAGAGCTAGAATCAAGAACTCATGTTCCTTTAACCAAGTCTCGTTGGCAAGAGATTATGAGTAAAAGAAAAACAAAAGTACAGGGTAAGATAGATGATAGATGGCGAACACAATCAAAAACTCGAGGACTAGCTTCTTTACCCACTGGAACCGATGCTTGGGTGGAAGCGTTGAGTTTTAAAGGAGGACCAAAAGCAATAGGGAATGTATTTAAAGGAGTTATGGGAAAAGACAAAAAATTAAGAAAAGACGCTGATGATTTAAAAGATAATAAAATATCAAAAATTGATAATGAATTAGGGGCTAAAACTTTAGATACAAAACAATAGGAAATAAAAGGAAAATTAAAAGAAACAAAGAAAAAAGAAAAAGAAACAAA
>DKES01000022.1:0-29341 GCA_002452615.1 Patescibacteria group bacterium UBA6816 | reverse complement strand
TTAGAAATAAAAATTAATCAATTAAAAGGGTCTGAAAATGAATCAGACCAAAAAGAATTAGAAGGGCTAGAAACATTAACTCAAGGCCTTAATAAAGCTAAAAATTTAGCCGAGTTTCAAGGAGAAGACACTGTTTCTTTTAAAGACATTTATGGCCCTCAAGATATTAATAATAAAAGATTAGCTTCTGAAAGCAAAGAATGGGTTAAAAAAGAAGAAAGCCAGGTTAATCAAGGAAAAATCCAAGTTAATCAAGAAAAAAATGAATTACAAGACCAACTAAAAGAAATTAATTTTAACAAAAAAGACCAAAAAGAAGTGCAAGAAAGTTTTGAAAATCTTGAAGGAGAAATAAAAAATTTAGACATTGATAACAATGTTAAGGAGAGTTTAAAAAAAGAAATTCAAGATTTAATTAAAGGTATTAATGTTCCTTTTGGAGACCTTAAACAAGAAGACCGGGATAAATTAGCTGACCAATCTTGGGGCCTTCGGAAGAAAATTAAAAATTTAGTTGATGATGGAGAAATAGACCAGAAAGAAGGAGGGGGAATTATTAAAACAATTGAATCTTCAAGGGGCCAAGTTATGAAAGGAGTAATTAATTCAGAAGACTTAAAAGAAAAACAAAAAGACAAAAAGGAATTAGAAAATGAAGCAAGAGCTTTATATGAACAAGCAGAAATTATTAGACCCACTATAATTACTCCAGGAGAAAGAGAGGCTAAGCATCGAAAAGAAGTTGAAGCCATGAAAAATATTGACCCAGAAACTTCCACTGATGAATTATTAGAAATTTATCACCGAGCCGAAGAAAAGGGTAATCAAGCCCAAGCCAAAGCAGTCATAAGGATGTTAAATAGAAATGGAAATATTGCTAAAGTTTTAGAAGACTTTAACTTAGAGGAAAGCTCAACTGGTTTAGGAGAATTAGGAGAAAAATTAAGTAATAAATTAAAGATTTCTGAACAAGAGGCTTATTTATTTATTAATGATTTACAAACAGAAAATAAAATAAAAGGAAGATGGAGATATGGGGCTGGAGTAAAACGAGACAAAATTACCGGGACTTATCAGCCAACCACAGAAGAAGATCAAGAAAAAATAATTAGTGTTCTTAGTAAGAAAAGAAACCGCAATAAATTTGCTGAAACTGGAAATTCTCAAGACCTTTTTCAAATGCAAAAAGATGCTAAGACCGGAGAGACTGTTCCAGTAAAAGGAAAGGATAAAGATGGAAATATAATTAAAGGGGCAGATTCAATTGCCCTGAGAGTAATTAAAGACGACCTTCAAATTTTCTGGAAAAAAATTCAAGAGGGAAAAATTTCCTTAGACATTGAAAAAGGATTATCCCATCAAAGTGTCATTGAGGATTTAAAAAAGGAATTAACAAAAGTCCCTTCAGGTTCAGCTGAACACACTTATTTTACCGAGATTATCCAACACTTAGAAAAAGTTAATTCAAACCATTGGTAATTTTTATGCAAATAAAAGAAATTGATTTTTTTAATCAAAAAACAAGAGAACAACTAGACCAGGAATTAGCTGGAGGATTTTATTTTAACCCAGAAAAAATAAAAGAATGGAATCAATGGCGTTTAGCTTTGGAAAAATTTTTAAAGGAAAATCCTCGACTTAATCAAGAGGACAAATCAGTTTATGAATTTTGTTTAAAACGATTAGAAAAATTAAATTGGTTTTGCGTAGATTATTTAAAAATCCAAGAATTTATTGACCTTTTTCAACAAAATTTAAATTATCCTTTAGCCGAGGAAACATATCCTTTAATTGACATTTTAAAACTTTTTCTCTTGGCTATTCCTTCCCTTTCTTTAAGAGATGAATATAAAGAAAAAATTAAGGAAAATTTATTTAACAATAAAAGAGAAATAACCACAGGGAAAATTATCATTAATGAAAAAGATTACCCCCCGACAGTTTCTAATTGGCTTAGATTTTATGAAAATGAGATAGAATCAGGTTCTTCGGGTTTAAAGTTTTTGGATATTTTATTTAAAAATAAAAATGTTTTAAAATTAAATGAATTGGAAAAGAAAAAGATAGAAAAATTATTTTCATTTTACGAAAAAATAAAAATTTCCGCCCTAGAGATAGAGGGTTTAGTGGAAGAGTTTTATTTAAGTTCTTCCGAAGGATTAGAATTAATACAACCGACAGGAAAAATAAATATTGATAAAGAGTGGAAAAAAATTCAAACTCAGGAAAATATTGAGAATAAAAAACAAGCCGAAAAACAAAAAATTAGAGAACAAGAAAGAAAAGAAGCTGAGGCCGAGGCCTTAAGGCCCCGGTTTAGCCCTGCTGAGGCAGAAGATAATGTTATTAAGCAAACAAAAATAAACTTAACTGAAAAAGACATTGAAAGAAGACTAAGAAATATTATTAAAGCTTTTTTTAAAGGAATTAGAGGAAAAGTAGAAACAAAGATTACTTTAAAAAGAGATCAAAATATTGGTGGGTTAGGATTAACAGAAGAAAAAGCTCAAGAATTCATGGAAATTTTACAAGAACAAAAGTCGTTTATTGATGAAAAATTTTTAGAAAAATCTTCAATTTCAGAAGAAAAAAAACAGAAAATTAGGGAACAAAAAAAATCTTTAGCTCCTTTAGATAAAGTAGTAGAAAAAGAAAATATTCTGCAATTTCAACCTGAAATTCAATCCCAGCCTGAACCCGAGTTAAAACCAGAGCCAGAATTTCAACCTGAATTAAAAATTCAACCTGAGCCAGAACCAGAACCAGAACCAGAGCCAGAACCAGAGCCAGAGCCAGAACCTCAGTCTGGGCCAGAGCCTGAGCCCGAACCCGAACTCCAGCCTGAATCCGAGTTAAAACCAGAGCCCCAGCCTGAGGCTGGTCCGCCTTTGGCAGAAGCAGTAACAGAAGAACCAGAACCTCAGCCTGAACCTGAACCAGAACCAGAACCCCAATCTCAGCCCCAGCCTGAACCAGAACCAGAGCCTGAACCAGAACCAGAACCAGAACTTAAGCCTGAGCCAGAGAATAGTTCACCTTTAGAAAAAGAACCTCAATCAGAACCAAAAACTAAAAAGGAAAAAGAAGAATCTGGAAAGATTTCAATTCATCGACCAACCACAAGTCAAAAAATAGTAGAAGAAATTAGAACAAAACCTCAAACCTTTAGTCCAATTGAAGAATTAAAAACTCTGACCTTAGAAGATTGGCATCGTTGGGGAGGAGCTGAACAATCAGTTAAAATAATTAGAGATAAAATTAATTTATTAGGAGAAGAATCATTGGTTAAAAAATCTGAAGGAATTAAAGCCTGGAAAGATTCAAAAATTAACAAGTTATATCTTGAAATTGGAGCTCAGTCTATTGATGAAGGAAAATCAATTGCCGAGGTTATTGAGCAAAGAAAAAAATCAGGCCAACCGTTTTTAACGGAAAAAGAATTTAATGCAATTGTTGAATTAAATCAAGATTTAAGATTTTAGTTTAGGTACTAATTATGGCGTCCTAATCAACCAAGCCCTAATTAACCAATTAACCAATATGCAATTTGTTGTCCCACAATTTATTGATGTTGAAAGTAAAATTATTGGACCAATAACTCCAAGACAATTTATTATTTTAATTGTTACGGCGGGTTTTATTTTTATTACTTATAAATTAGCGGATTTTACCTTATTTTTAATTGAAGGTATAATTATTCTTGTTTTAGGACTGACTATTGCTTTTGTCAAAGTTAATGGTCAACCCATTTATTATTTTATTTTAAATTTACTTAATTTAGTTAAAAGACCCTTATTAAGAGTTTGGCGTCGAGAAAAAGAAATTGTTAAAGAATTAAAAATAAAAGAAAAAAAAGAAGAAAAGCAGGTTATTCCTGTTCGTAAGCCTTTATCAACTTCACATTTATCTCAGTTAGCCTTGATGGTTGACACCGGAGGGCGATATGAAGGAGAGGCAAAATCAGAAGAATTAGAAAAAAATAATTAATTTAATTTATGTCTAAATTACCCTCCACTCAAAAGTATTTAGAGATTTCTGAAATAAAGAATGATTGTTTAGTTTTAAAAAATGGCAATCTTTGTGCTGTTCTTTTGGTTTCTTCTATTAATTTTGCTTTAAAGTCAGAAGATGAACAAAAAGCAGTGATTCAAAGTTATGTTAGTTTTTTAAATAGTTTAGAATATCCCTTACAAATTATACTTCATTCTCGACCATTTAATATTAAACCTTATTTGTCTTATTTGTCTAAAATAAAAAAAGAGCAACATAATGAGCTTTTAAAAAGTCAAACTAATGATTATATTGATTTTGTTAAAGAATTAGTTGAATTAGGAGAAATAATGACCAGAAATTTTTATATTGTTGTTTCTTATAATCCTTTAGGGGACAAAAAAAGAGGTTTTTTCTCTCGTTTAACTGATGTTTTTAGTGCTGCTTCAGTAGTTAAATACAAGACTGAAAAATTTGAAAAATACAAAGAAAATTTATTTCAAAGAGTGGACAATGTCTTGTCCGGCCTTTCCAGTATGGGATTAAAAGCGGCTCCTTTGGGAACTCAAAGTTTGGTAGAACTTTTTTATAACATTTACAACCCGGCGGAATCAGAAAATCAACCC
This sequence comes from Patescibacteria group bacterium UBA6816, assembly GCA_002452615.1. Lineage (GTDB taxonomy): Bacteria > Patescibacteriota > Patescibacteriia > UBA2591 > UBA6264 > UBA6264. The sequence continues at coordinate 24,725 of DKES01000022.1, read as the reverse complement.
TTAGGAGAAATTAAAGAATTAAGAATAAATAAATAAATTAAATATTTTATGGCTATTAAACCTTCTGCTCTTAATGAGCCGACTAAAAAAGAAAAGAAAAAAGCCAAGGGAACTTCTTCTCCAGAAGAAGAAATAAAAAAATCTCAGGAAATTATTCAAACTGAAGAAGCTTATCGTCGAGGCATGGTTTCAGTAAGAGATTTAATTGCCCCTTCTTCTCTACAAATAAATCCTTATCATCTTCGTTTAGGAAATAAATATTTAAGAACAATTTTTGTGACTACTTTTCCTCGTTATGTCTCCGTGGGTTGGTTTGTTTCTATTATTAATTTTAATGCTTATACAGATATTTCTTTATTTTTTTATCCTATTGAAGCAAAAATAATTTTAAAACAATTACAAAAACAAGTGGGAAATTTACAAGCAGAAATATCTACGGACAGAGAAAAAGGAATGCCCCGCGACCCTATTAAAGAGACAGCTCTTCAAGACATTGAACAACTAAGAGATAATTTAACTACCGGGGTAGAACATTTTTTTCAGCACGCCTTATATGTTACTATTTATGCCGAAACAGAAAAAGAATTAGATACTCTTACTGAAAAAATGGAGAGCTTGTTTGCTTCTAAATTGGTTAAAACTAGAAGAGCTTTTTATCAATCAGAACAAGGTTTTAATTCAACTTTGCCAATTGCTCAAGATGAGTTAATGGTTTTGGTAAATATGAATTCTTCTCCTTGTGCTTCAAGTTTTCCTTTTATTTCTTCTGATTTAACTTCTGACCGAGGAGTACTTTATGGTATTAATCGTCATAATAATAGTTTGGTTCTTTTTGACCGTTTTTCCATGCCTAATGCCAATTTTGTGGTTTTCGCTACTTCTGGTTCAGGGAAAAGTTATTTTTGTAAATTAGAAGTTTTGCGTTCATTAATGCAAGGAACCGATGTTATTATTATTGACCCTGAAAAAGAATATAAACATCTTTCTGATGCAGTGGGAGGAACTTATGTTGATATTTCACTTTCTTCAAAAAGCAAGGTTAATCCTTTTGATTTACCTCGTAGCCGAAGCGAAGAAGTTGAGTCAACTGACCTTATTAGGTCCGGAGTAATTACGGCTAAGGGTTTGTTAAAAATTATGATTGGCCATCATTTAGAACACGGAGGAAGAGGTTTTACTCCTCAAGAGGATTCTTTAATTGACCGGGCCTTATTAGAAACTTATGCTAAAAAAGACATTGTTCCTGGGTGTGACCTTTCTCAAGTGGAAATGCCAGTAATGAGTGATTTACAAGATGTTTTATCTGGGATGGAAGGAGGGTCTGATTTAGCGGAAAGATTAAAAAAATATACTGAAGGAACTTTTTCCGGATTTTTAAATCATTATACTAATGTAAAAATGGATAATCAGTTAGTGGTCTTTTCAGTCCGGGACTTAGAAGACGAGTTAAGACCTTTGGCTGTTTACACGATTATAAATTATATTTGGAATGTGGTTCGTTCAGAAATGAAAAAAAGGATTTTATTAATTGATGAGGCCTGGTGGTTAATGCAACATGAAGATTCAGCTAAATTTATTTTTGCTTTGGTTAAGCGTTGCCGAAAATATTATTTAGGAGTAACAACAATTACTCAGGATGTTAATGATTTTTTACAATCTCCTTATGGACGAGCCATTGTAACCAATTCTGCTCTTCAATTACTTTTAAAACAATCTCCGGCTGCCATTGATTCAGTGGTCAAAACCTTTATTTTAACTGAGGGAGAAAAATATCTTCTTTTAGAATGTGGTTTAGGTGAAGGAATCTTTTTTGCTGGCTCCAAACACGTGGCCATTAAAGTCGTGGCCTCTTATTCAGAAGACCAATTAATTACCTCTGACCCTGAACAGATGTTGGAAATAGAAGAAGCCAAAAAAGAGTTTGCCGAGAGAGAAGAAAAATAAAATATTAATTTTAAAAATTGTTTATGAAAAAGATTATTGCCTTGATTATTATAATTGTCTTGATTGTTGGTGGGTTTATTGTATTTTCTTTGTTTAATAAAGAAAATATAGAAAAAGAAACCCCATCAGAGTTAGAAGAGACAGAAGAAACAGAAGAAACAGTTAAAGAAGAATTAACCGGGGAGGAAGAAAAACAAATTTCTTTAGAAGCTTTAAAATCAAGATTATCAATAGAGGCACGTTCTTTTGTGGGCCGTTATTACAGTTATTCTTCTGACAGTGGATATTATAATTTAAAAAATCTTTTACCCTTAATGTCTGAACAGTTAACTTTGGTAATTAAACAGAAAATAGACCAGGGTTTGCCAGAGAATGGCTTTTTTTCCCATACTTTTATTCCCAGCACGGTTAGTTTAAAAGAGTTTAAAGAAGATACTAGGGCGGTTTTTTTAGTTCAAGGCCAAGAAGAAGTTAGGGATGAACAAGGGAGAAGTTTAAATCAAAAAGAAGTAGAAATAGTCTTTATTTTAGAAAAAGGAACCTGGAAAGTAGATGAGATAAATGATCAGGAATAAATTATTCTTAATAATTATATGGTTAAAAATTCAGAAACAGAAAACCAGTCTTTTAAAAAAAATAATGATTTAACCGTTGAACAACAAGAACAACAAAGAAAAAGAGAACTTCAGCGTCAGCAACATCAAAAAAGAATGAAACCTGGTGGAACTATAAATCCAGAGCAGTTAATTAAATCATCAGATAAATTTCAAAAAACCCAAGAGACTCGTTCTCAAGAAAGTGTTAAAGGAGAAGGTTTTTCTTCCTCAGACCAACCCGCTAAAGATTTTTCTTCTTTAAAAAAAGGAAATTTTAAACAAATTAAGCAAGCTGCTCAATCAACCCTTAAAGGAGATTCTCAGGCAATAAGCCAATCAGCTTCTGTTTTTATCTTAAATTCTTTGTGGGGGTCCCTTTTTACTCTAATAGGTTTTTTCCCGGCTTTGTTAGGATTAAATATTTATTTTTTCGCCTCTACTGGTTTATTAGATATTATTTTTTTAGGATTATCAAAAAGAATAGCCCCTTTTGGCATTCTGACTCATTCTTTACCTCAAGGTTTAGGAAAAATTTTAGGAATTATTGTTCTTTTTTCTTTAAATTTTTTAGCCTTAGTTTTGCTCTCAATCTTTTTTGTGATGATTGTTCTTATGGTTACGGCAATTACTGATCCCTGGGGATTAGCTAAACAGCTAAGTGGTTTTGTTTGGGATGCTTTTAAATCTTTATTCAGTCAATAATTTAAAAAATTTATCCTTTTAACTCTAACCTGTTAAATAAATTAATTTATACTAAATATGCTAAAAAAAATTCTTTTCTTTACTTGTCTTTTTCTGGGACTTTTAACTCCGTTAATGGTTTTAGGACAAATAGATTCCCCTGTTTTTACTCCTCAAGTAGAAATTCCTGGATTTGGTCAAGTTGGGTCTACAATTCAAGTAGAAAGAAATACTTTTGCCCATTATATTATTGCCCTTTATAATTGGGGATTAAGAGCTTTGGTTATTTTAGCTATTGTTATGATTATGATTGCGGGTTTTCGTTGGCTTACTGCCGCAGGCAATGCTTCTTTAATTACTCAAGCCAAAAATCAGATAACCTCAGCTTTAATTGGTTTGTTAATTGGTATTGGTTCTTTTGCCTTGTTAAACTTTATTAATCCTCAATTAGTTAGTTTAAGAAATTTAGAAATCAGCGAGGTAGGAAAAGAAGAGGATATAAATAAGGATAAAGAATTGAATTTTTGTGAGGATATTAGCGTTGCTAGTTGCGAACTTTATGCTCATTGTGAGGTTCATGATAATAAATGTGTTAGTAAAGCAAGTTGTGGATTACAAGAGTGGATGAATGAACAAACTAAATTAGATTGTTGTGAGGGTAAGGATCCTGTTACAGGAGAATATAAATATACTTACGCTCAGATACCTTTTAATCAAACTTGTGGACGGGTTTGTCCTGAACCGTTTAAAACAAATGTAAGTGTTAGTAGATGTGATTCATTTTTTTGTGATAAATTAGTAACAAACTGTAGTAAATGTGGGACTGAAATTTGTTGTGTTATTGCTAATAATAGATGCTCATTAGATTGTAGGTGGAATTTAGAAGAAAAAAAATGTGTTTCTGATTAATACTTTTAATTTGGGGTTAGGCCCCAAATTTTATCCTTTGAAAAACCCTCTTTCGGAACGGGTTCCAGGGTAAATTTTTAAAAAATATTAAAATTTTTAACCTATGTCAGAGAAAATAAAAAAAATTATTGTGATATCCCTTTTTGTTTTAGTGGTAGTGGCTTTAGCTTTTCTTTTATATTTAATGTTTTTTAAAAAACCAGTTACTCCTCCCGAAGAAGTTATTCCTGAAGAAGTAGAAAAAGAAAGAGAAAGGGTTCGTTTGCCAGTAACTAAACAAATGTGGGAAGGCATGGAAATAAAAGACAGATTAGACCAGGGTTTGCCAGCTCTTGAATGGCCTGAAGATGACCCAGAAGAAATTATTGAACCAGTAGAAAAAATTGTCCCTCAAATTGACGACGTGGCTCAAGGGGGAAGAACCTGGGTTAATCCAGTGCTTAATGAAAAAGTATCTTTTCCCACTTTAGCAGCGGATGGGGAGAATAATATTTATTATGATTCTGATTCTGGTTATTTTTATTCTACTGATATTTTTGGAAATAAAGAACTTTTCTCTGACCAAATTTTTTATAACGTGGAAAAAATAAATTGGTCTCCGGTTAAAGATAAGGCCATTTTAGAATATCCTGATGGATTTAAAGTAATGTATGATTTTGAAAAAAATCAACAATATACTTTACCTAAAATTTGGCAAGATTTTTCTTGGAATCGTACCGGGACTAAAATTGCTTTTCAGTCAATTAGCGCTTATCCAGAAAATAATTGGTTAGCCATTGCCAGTCCAGATGGAAGCCAGTCACAACCCCTTGAGCATGTGGGAGAGAACGCTGATAAAGTAACAGTTTCTTGGTCACCCAATAATCAAGTAGTAGCTTTTTCTGCCACTGGTGACCCGCGAGGAACCTGGGAGCAAGAAATTCTTTTAATTGGCCAGAATCAAGAAAATTTTAAATCTTTGGTTATTGATGGCCGAGGATTTGAACCTCAGTGGTCTCCTCAAGGAGATAAAATTGCTTATAGCGTTTATAGTGCCCAAACTGGATACCTGCCCCGTCTTTATATTGTTGATGCCCAAGGAAATCAAATTGGACAAAATAAAAAAAATACTGGTTTAGCCACCTGGGCCCATAAATGTACTTTTTCTCAAACTGGAGAAGAGCTTTATTGCGCGGTTCCCCGAGAATTACCAGAAGGAGCAGGTTTAGTGCTTGAGTTAGCGGAAAATAGTCGAGATGATTTTTATAAAATTGATGTTTTAACCGGAACAGTTTCTTTTTTAGCTGAAGGAGCCATGGGAGGATATAATGTTAAAGATATTTATTTGTCCGCAGAAGAAGACATTCTTTATTTTGTTGATGAAAATACAAATCGACTTAGATATATTAACCTTAAATAAAAAGATGGTTTTGACTCATATTATTTTTAACGAGCTTTATTTCTCGTTTTTTTGTTAAAATGTTTTAATGTTAAAATGTTAAAATGAGTTTATTTGTTTGCACAAAATGTGGTAGTCAATTTCCCAAGTGGTTTGGGCAGTGTCCTCAATGTGAAAGTTGGGGAACCATTAAAGAAGAAGATAATAATTTGCCTCAGAATTTTAAAAACATAAAATCAAGCGCTAAAGTGCTTGATTTTAATGAAATTAGTCAAATTAATTTTTCTAAAATAGACTCTCAAATAAATGAAGTTAACCGAGTTTTAGGAGGAGGGATTGTTCCTCAATCCTTGGTTCTTTTGGGAGGTGAACCAGGAATTGGTAAATCAACCTTAGTTTTACAAATTGCCGGAGCCCTAAAGAATCAAAAAATTTTTTATATTAGTGGAGAAGAATCACCAGAACAGGTGAAAACAAGGTTTGACCGTTTAAAAATTTCTTCTCCAGATTGGAAATTTTTAGGAGAAACTAATATCTCAGTTATTGCTCAAAAATTAGAAGAACATCAGCCCGACTTAGTAATTATTGATTCAATTCAAACCATGTTTTCTTCAGAACTTGATTCAGAGGCCGGAAGTGTTAATCAGGTTAGAGCTTGCACGGCAAAATTAAGGGAAATTGCTCCTAAAATTAAAGCCACTATTTTTATTATTGGCCATGTTACCAAAGGAGGAACCATGGCTGGTCCCCGGACTTTAGAACATTTAGTAGATGTGATTTTGTTTTTAGAAGGAGACCCTTCTCATCATTACCGATTTTTAAGGGCCATTAAAAATCGTTTTGGTTCAACTAATGAAGTTGGGGTTTTTGATATGGAAAAATCAGGTTTAAAAGAAGTCCTTAATCCTTCTAAGGTTTTTTTATCTAATCGTGATTTAAAAATTAGTGGTTCAGTAGTTGTTCCTATTATAGAGGGAAGCCGGTCTTTTTTAGTGGAAGTACAAGCTTTGGTTTCGCGAACTTCTTTTGGTTATCCACAAAGAAAAGCGAATGGATTTGATTTGAATAGAACCGGACTTTTAATTGCTGTTCTTATTAAGCGCTGTCAAATAAATTTAGCCAATCAAGATGTTCATATTAATATTGTGGGAGGCTTAAAAATAAAAGAACCCGCCATTGATTTGGGAGTGGCCTTGGCTATGGTCTCGGCTTTTAAAAATAAAGTCATTGATTCTAAAACAGTTGTTTTTGGAGAAGTGGGATTGGGCGGAGAAATTAGAGGAGTAAAAGAACCGGTCAAGAGAATTAAAGAAGCCCGTAAAATGGGCTTTGAAAAAATTATTTGTCCCATAGGAGAGAAGATTTTTTCTCCGGATAAAATTATTCAGGTTAAAAACTTGTCTGAGGCCATTGAAAAAATTTAATTTGGGGTCAGACCCCAAATTTTACCCCCTGAAAAGTCGCTTTCAGAGCGGGTTTCAGAGCGGATTTTTAAAAAAATGATAAAATTTGTACATTTTTTCTATTTTACTTTAAAATCATTTTAATTTTAGCATTATTTAGTCCGCCAAAGAGGCGGACTAAAGTTTAGATTTATTTGTGATTTAAATTTTACTCTAAATGGGTTATGCTTATTAATTGGTCAATTTTTTTCTTTAATAATTGTTCTTTTTTAAGAGAAGGGTCTTGGTTAAAGATTTTTTGAACCGCGGTTTTAGTTTGTTTTATAATTTCTACATCAGATAATCGAGCAATTTTTAAATCAGAAAAAAATCCAGACTGGCGGGTGTTAAAAATTTCTCCGGGTCCACGTAATAATAAGTCTTTTTCCGCTAATTCAAACCCATTTTTCGCCTTTATTAGAGCCGTTAGCCTTTCTTGGGCTTTTTCTTTTTCTTTATCTAAAACAAGAAAACAATAAGATTGGTGTTTGTCTCGACCAATTCTTCCCCGGAGTTGATAAAGTTGAGCTAAACCAAATCTTTCCGCTCCTTCAATAATCATTAAAGAGGCATTAGGAATATCAATTCCTACTTCTACTACCGTGGTGGAAACTAAAATCTGAATTTTATTTTGATTAAAATCCCGCATAATTTTATCTTTTTCAATTGTTTTCATGCGCCCATGTAAAAAGGCAATTTTAAATTCCGGAAATATTTTTTCTTTTAATTTTTTAAACTCTTCTTTAACTGATTTAACTTCTAATTTGTCAGAAGGGTCAATTAAAGGACAGGCCACAAAAGCTTGTCTTCCTTGTTTAATTTCTTTTCTAATGAATTCATAGGTTTTTTCTTTTTGCTTTGGTTTAATAATTTGAGTAATAATTGGTTTTCTTCCTTCTGGTAATTGGTCAATTAAAGAAAGGTCTAAATCACCATATAAAGTTAAGGCAATAGAGCGTGGTATAGGCGTCGCGGTTAAAGATAAAAAGTGAGGGCAATAATCGGGGTCAGAATTTTTTTTGGTTAAAGATTTTTTTATCAAAGAGGCGCGTTGTTTTACTCCAAAACGATGTTGTTCGTCAATAATAGCCAATCCTAATTTTTTAAATTTTATTTTTTCTTGAATTAAAGAATGAGTGCCAATAATCAGGTCTATTTTTTTTAAAGCAATATTTTTTTGACAATTTTCTTTTAGAATTGTTTTTTTATTAACCTGGGCGTTTGTTCTGGTTAAAAGGGCGATTTTAAAATTATAATTTTTTAATAATTTGGTGATATTTTTAAAATGCTGTTCTGCTAAAATTTCCGTAGGAACCATATAAGCTACTTGATAATCATTTAAGAGAACATTTAAAATAGCCATTGTGGCCACAATGGTTTTGCCACTACCAACGTCTCCTTCTAAAAGACGGTTCATTGGGGTTTGTTTTTTTAAATCATTAATAATTTCCCAAGCGCTTTTTCTTTGAGCGGTGGTTAAAGAAAAAGGAAGTTTTTTTACAAATTCTTTGGTTTCTTTTTCCTTAAATTCTATTATTGGCGCATTTCTTTTTTGTAATTTTTTGCGGATAAGTTGATTTCTACTCTGAATTAAAAAAAGCTCATCAAATTTTAAACGATCAGCTGCTTTTTTTTGCCAAAGATTATTTTGAGGAAAATGAATTTGTTCTAAAGCTAAAGAAAGGTTAATCAGATTGTATTCCACCCGGATTTCTCGCGGCAACCAGTCTTTTACTTGTTGAACCAAAGGTAATACTTGGCGGATTAGAAAACGAATTTGTTTTTGAGTTAATCGTCCGGTGCTGGGGTAAATAGGAACTAATCGTCCGGTATGGGTGGGACTTTTTTCCTGGCAAATTTCATAAGAAGGGTTGGTTAATTGTAGTCCATAATAAGAATCATGATTTATTTTTCCGGCTAAATAAACTCTTTTCCCTGTTTTTAAATTTTTAATTAAAAATGGCTGATTAAACCAAATTACTTTTAAAGAATCAGTTTGGTCAGAAACAATGGCCTCGGTGATGATTGTTTTTTTTCTTGGTGAACGATGATTATCAATTAAATCAATCCGGGCTTTAATGGTGCCAGTTTTTTGAGTTTTTAAATCTTTAATAGTTAAAATATTACTGAAATCATCATAACGAAAAGGATAATGAGTTAAAAGGTCTTTAACTGTTTCTAATCCTATTTTTTTCATTTGTTGAGCCGTGGATTTACCCACTCGACTCAAATCAGTAATAGAAGAATTTAAATTTATCATAAAATGTTTAAAGATTAATATTTTAATCAAAATTTAAAAAAAATCAAGGTTTATTGACTTTTTGTTAAAATTAAATATAATGTTGTTAAGAGTTAATGTAGATTGTTTTTTTTTGACAAACTTGGACTTAAAAAAGGAGACAAGGTCAAACAACAAGTAGATATTCCAGATTGGATTAAACAGAATAGATTATATTCAATTGCTTGTCTTCGAGGGCTTGTTGATACCGATGGGTGTATTTTTACTCATAGTTATAGGGTGAATGATAAGCTTTATAGGTATAAGAAATTTAGCTTTACAAATAGTTCTAAGTTTCTTCGTCAATCCGTTTTTGCTATACTAAAAGATAATGGATTAAATCCGAGAATGTCTCAAAGAAAAGATGTGCGCCTTGACAGTGTTTCAGATATAAAAAAATATTTTCAGTTAATTGGTTCTCATAATCCAAAACATTTAAAAAGATTTAAAAATTAAGGTGGGTTGCGGCGAATGGTAAGCCAGCAGTTTGCTAAACTGTAGCCGTTTAATCGCGGCTTGTGGGTTCGAATCCCACACCCACCGCCCTTAAACTTCGCTAATACTTTGCTAATATTTTATTCGGCCTGTGAGTAAGGGGAGGAGTACGGATAATTGGTAATCCACCAGTCTTGAAAACTGGCGTCCTTAGGGACTTGTGGGTTCGAGCCCCACCTCCTCCGTCCTTAAAGGGGGGGCGAGAAGTTTATCCGCCTCTGGCGGAAGCCCCATCTCCTCCGTCCTTAAACTTCGCTAACGCTTCGCTTAATGTTTTATACATATATTTTAAAAAGTAAAAAAGTTCCCGGAGCGATTTATAAAGGTTATACCAAGAATTTGAAATCAAGATTAATACAGCACAATTCTTTGTTAAACCAATATTCTAAAAAATATGCCCCTTGGGAGATAGAAAGTTATTTTGCTTTTTCTACAGAACAACAAGCGAAAGATTTTGAGCGTTATTTAAAATCCAGTTCGGGTAAGGCCTTTATGCAGAAAAGATTGATTTCAAATTCGTTTAAAGAAGCATTAAAAAAGTTTAATAATGGGAGGCTTAAATAGGTAAGCGTAGCGGAGCGGAGTTTACCCACCTCCTCCGCCCTTAAAAAAGGGGCGAGAAGTTTAAGGTTAAGTGATAAATTATTTAATAATTAAATTTTATGTCTAAATCAGAAGAAAAAAAAGAGCCTGATTACGGAGAAATTTTTTTACAATGGAGTTTTCCTGAATATAATCAACAAGAAAAAAGCCGTTCTTGGTATATTAAAGCAGGAATTATTTTTGCTTTAATTTTAATTTATTCTTTTATTACGGCTAATTTTTTATTTACTCTTTTTATTATTTTATTTGGCTTTATTTTAATGTTGAGTTTTAAAAGAACCCCTTTAGAAATTGATTTTAAAATTTGTGAAGACGGAATAGTTTTGGGTTCTCATTTTTATGAGTGGCCAGAAATTAAAAATTTTCGTTTAGTTTACCGTCCTCCAGAAATAAAAAAACTTTATCTTGATTTAAAAAATAATTTTTCTCCTGAGATTTCTATTTTTTTACAAGACCAAGACCCGGTTAAAGTTAGAGAAATTCTTCAAGAATACTTAGAAGAAGATTTAGAAAGAAAAGAAGAAACAATTTTTGACCATATTAATCGCTGGTTAAAACTTTAAATTTTTAAATAAAGTTTGTAAAGTTAAAAAATTAACCAAAGCTTGCCCCCATAGTTTAATGGATAAAACGTAAGATTGCGGATCTTAAAAGTGCAGGTTCGATTCCTGCTGGGGGCACCATTTAAGAAATTAAAAAAACCCGCTTTGAGCGGTTTTTTTTAATTACAGTATTTACAGGTCGGACCTGTGATTGTTATAATCCTAAAGTCATGAGCTTGTCGAATGGCGGTCCGGACCCCTCGACAGGCTCGGGATATTCTTTAGTTATAGAATTTTTGATAAATTTACGACGTATCCTAAAGTCATGAGCTTGTCGAATGGCGGTCCGGACGGGACTCGAACCCGCAACCTTCTGCGTGACAGGCAGACGATCTAACCAATTGATCTACCGGACCTAATTATTATTTTATAGTCTTAACAATTTCTGAAAATATTTGAGGATGTTTTTCAGCTAAGAGAGCTAGGATTTTACGATCTAAATCAATTTTATTCTTTTTTAGGCCATTAATAAATCTAGCATAGGTTAAATCATTTAACCGACAACCAGCATTAATTTTAATTTGCCAAAGTTGCCGAGCCTCTCTTTTTTTATTTCTTCGGTCGCGATAAGCATAGGCTCCAGCGCGAAGAGTAGCGGTTTTAGCCGCTCTAATTTTACTTTTTTGGCCTCCGCGATAACCTTTTGTTTTTTTAAGTATTCTCCTTCTTTTTTTTTGGTGAATAGTTCCTTTTTTTACCCTAGGCATAAGTTATTGTGATAATTGTTGTTTAATTGTTTTTCGAAAACCTTTTGATAATGGCTTATCTTTTCTTTTATTTTTTCTTTTTTTACTAGATTCACTACTATTATAATGATTCTGTCCGCAAGTACGGTGCAGAATTTTTCCGGTTTTAGTTTTTTTAAATCTCTTCGAGATTATTTGGCGAATTTTAGACATAATTATTCTTTAGATGAAGGAGAAATAATGGCAATAAGACGGTTTCCTTGTCTTTGTGGGGATTGGTCAATATTTATTTCTCTAGTTAATGAATTGATAAATTCTTGTATTTTTTCTCGCGCTAAATCAAAATGAGCCTTTTCTCTTCCCTTAAGAATCATTTCTATTTTTATCTTATTTCCTTGAGCAAGAAATTCTTCTGTTTTTTTTATTCTTGTTTCTAAATCGTGACGGCTAATACGTGGAGTTAAGCGCACTCCTTTTGTTCCACCGGTTTTTTGTTGTTTTTTAGCTTCTTTATCTTTCTTTTTTAAATTATATTTGAATTGGCCAAAATTCATTATTTTAGCCACTGGTGGTTCAGCTTTAGGGCCAATTTCTACTAAATCCAATTCTTTTTCTCTGGCTATTTGAAGAGCTTTTTCTAACTTTACTTCTCCTAAATGTTCATCATGTTCGTCAATTAAACGAACTAAAGGAGCATTAATTTTATGATTAAGGCGATAATACTTCAAATTTTTAAATTATTTTGTTATTAAAATGGAGGTGGGGAGAATCGAACTCCCGTCTAAAAAGCCTGGTTAAAAACTTTTTACTCTCATAGTCTAGTTTATTTTTTTCAAGACCTTGATTAAAGCTAGACAAAACTCAAGGGCTTTTATCCTAGGTGATTTAGGTATTTTGGTCTAGGCCCCCAAAATACTGATCCTACCTGTTCCATTAGATAACGAAACAGAAATGACATTAAGATTAGATAGTAGGAGTCTCTAATGTTAACGACTATCGCCTATAATTAGGCAACAGCAAAAGCTAAATTTTTGTTAGCAATTATTTTTGTTTGAGAGTTTTTGTCTTTCTCAGGACAGAGAGCTATTTTTAACAATAAACTTTTCATCGAAGCCGTTCACCCCCTTTATTTTTTTTCTTTTTGTCCAATTATTTTTTCTTGAACATTTTGAGGGACCCGGTCATAATGAGAAAATTCCATACTTGAACTTCCTCTCCCTTCTGTTAAAGAACGTAAATTAGTAGTATAGCCAAACATTTCCGCTAAAGGAACATGAGCCTTGATAACTTTCATTTGTCCGCGGGTGTCAGTTTTTTGGATTTGAGCTCTTTTAGAATTAAGGTCACCAATAGTTTCTCCTAAAAATTTTTCTGGGACCACCACCTCTACTTTCATGACTGGTTCTAAAAGAATAGGAGTAGCTTTTTCTGTTCCTTCTCTAAGACCTCGATTAGCCGCAATTTTAAAAGCGGCTTCAGAAGAATCAACGTCATGAAAAGTTCCGTCATAAACTGTTACTTTCATATCTACTACAGGATAACCAGCTAAAACTCCGGTTTCCATAGCCTCAATAACACCTTTTTTAATCGCGGGAATATATTCTCGAGGAATCGCTCCTCCTTTGACTTCATCATGAAATTCAAATCCTTGACCCCTTTCTAAAGGTTCTAGTCTTAAATAACAATGACCATATTGACCACGACCACCTGATTGATGAATATATTTTCCTTCACATTCTGTGAGGGTGGTAATAGTTTCTTTATAGGCCACACGAGGTTGACCAACGTTAGCTTCAATTTTAAATTCACGTTTTAAGCGGTCAACAATAATTTCTAAATGAAGTTCTCCCATACCGGAAATAATAGTTTGACCAGTTTCTTCGTCTGATTTAACTTTAAAAGTTGGGTCTTCTTCAGCTAATTTAGAAATACCTAAGCCCATTTTTTCCTGGTCAGATTTAGTTTTAGGCTCAATGGCTACGGAAATAACTGGTTCAGGGAATTCAATAGATTCTAAAATAATAGGATGGTCAGCGTCACAAAGAGTGTCTCCGGTGGTAGTATTTTTAATTCCAACAATGGCAGCAATATCTCCAGCATAAACTTCTTTAATTTCTTTTCTTTGATTAGCGTGCATTTGGACAATTCTTCCGACTCTTATTTTTTCTCGAGTAGTGGTGTTATAAACATAAGAACCAGCTTCTAAAGTACCAGAATAAACTCGAAAATAACAAAGTCTTCCCACATAAGGGTCAGTAGCAATTTTAAAAGCTAAAGAAGCAAAAGGTTTTTCTCGGTCGGCTGGTCGAATTTCTTTTTCTTCAGAACCAGGAAGAGTTCCTTCTACCGGAGGAACATCTAAAGGAGAGGGGAGATAATCGCAAATAGCATCTAAAAGTATTTGAATTCCTTTATTTTTCAAAGCCGATCCACAAAGGATGGGCATAATTTTATTATTAATAACTGCTTGTCGTAAAGTTTGTTTTAATTCTTCTAAACTAGGCTCTTCACCGCTTAAATATTTTTCCATTAATTTTTCATCATTTTCCACAATCGCTTCAATTAATTTATGACGATATTCTTCTGTTTTTTCTTTTAATTCTTCAGGAATGTCTTGTTCCTCTATTTTTTGTCCCATTTCGTCTGAATATATTTTGGCTCGGCGAGTTAACAAATCAATAATTCCTTTAAAATTAGATTCTGAACCAATGGGTAATTGTAAAGGATAGCCATTAGGAGTTAAGCGCTCTTGAATTGAATCTATATCAGTATAAAAATCAGCGCCGGTCCGGTCCATTTTATTAATAAAGGCTAAAAGAGGCACTTCAAATTTTTCTGCTTGATGATAAACAGTTTCTGATTGAGGTTCTACTCCGGCAACTCCATCAAAAACAACCACCCCGCCATCTAAAATACGAAGAGACCTTTGAACTTCTGCTGTAAAATCAATATGTCCCGGAGTATCAATAACATTAATTCTTATTTTTTCTCCTTGAGAAGGGGTCCAGAAAACAGTGGTAGCAGCAGAAGTAATTGTCACCCCTCTTTCTCTTTCTTGTTCCATCCAATCCATTTCTGCTTGACCATCATGAACCTCTCCGACTTTATGTTTCATTCCAGTATAATACAAAATACGCTCGGTGACCGTGGTTTTACCAGCATCAATGTGGGCGATAATGCCTATATTACGAGTTGTTTTTAAATTAAATTCTGGTTGGGACATAACAATTAATATCTAGCAAAGTGAGCAAAAGCTTTATTGGCCTGGGCCATGCGATGAACGTCTTCTTTCTTTTTTATAGCATTGCCTTGTTTTTCAGCCGCTTCTAAAATTTCTTGAGCTAATTTATCAGCCATTTGGTGACCTTTTCTAGATCTAGCGGCTTGAATTAACCAGCGAGAAGCAAGAACAAAACGACGGTCTTCATTAGTAGGAAAAGGAATTTGATAATTGGCTCCGCCAATACGACGGGAACGAACTTCTACTACCGGAGAAATATTTTCCATAGCGGTTTGAAAAATTTTTAAAGGGTCTTGTTGTTTTTTTTCTTGAATTAAGTCAAGAGCTTGATAAACTATTTTAGTGGCGATACTCTTTTTTCCCTTTCTCATAACATAATTAATAAACTTAGCTAATTTTTGAGAATTATATTTTACTTCTGGTTTAATTTTTTTTTGGGGAGCTTTTTTTCCACGCATATTTTTATATAATTAAGATTCTTTTTCTGCAGTTTTTTCTGCCGAGGAAGATTTTGCTTGTTTATCTTTTTTAGTACCGTATAAACTGCGACTTTGTTTTCTTCCTTCTACACCAGAAGCATCATAAACACCACGGACAACATGATAACGAACTCCGGGCAAATCTTTAACTCTACCTCCGCGCAAAAGAACAACGGAATGTTCTTGTAAATTATGACCAATTCCCGGGATATAAGCAGTTACTTCCAATCCATTAGATAATCTTACCCGGGCAATTTTTCGTAAAGCTGAATTTGGTTTTTTAGGAGTTTGGGTGGTAACCTTTAAACAAACCCCACGTAAAAAAGGATGTCCTTTAGGAAGGGTTTTCCTTTTCCTTTTTAAAATATTAAAAGTACTCTGCAAAGCAGGGGTTTTAGTTTTCTTTTTAAATTTTTTTCGTCCTTGGCGAACAAGTTGATTAGTAGTCGGCATAATATTAATTTATTAAGGTGAGTAATATTTTACAATAAATTATTTTTTAAGTCAAGTTTTTTAAAGAAAAAATGATTGGCCAACAATTAAATAAAAGATAAAATTAGCGATTGGTGACAAAATAAAAAAAGCAAATAAAATCGCTAAAAAAATTCCGGCAAAACCTAATTGGCGAAAATGAATCCATTGGCGAGGAAAAAGATCAGCAAATATTTTAGAACCATCTAAAGGGGGAAACGGTAAGAGGTTAAATAAACCCAGAAAAATATTAACATAAATAATCAAACCTAAAAACATTGGCCAAGAAGGATTATAATTATTTAAGGGTTGGAGAAAAATTCTAAGAATAATTCCCAAAATTAAAGCGATTAAAAGATTAGTGGCTGGTCCGGCCAAAGCCACTTTTAAAGAGCCATATTTTTGGTCGCGAAGATTATAAGGATTATAAGGAACTGGTTTGGCCCAACCTAAAAAAGCACCAGAAGTGAAAAGTAGGAATAAAGGAAGAATAACCGTTCCCACTAAATCTAAATGAGCTAAAGGGTTAAGAGTTAAACGACCCGCATTTTTAGCGGTGGGGTCACCCATTTGATAAGCGGCCCAACCATGAGCGTATTCATGAAAGACCGCGGAGAGAACAATGATAATATATAAAAAAATTTTTTCCATAAGATTATCTTAACATTTTTAGAGAATAAAAAAAGATTGTTTTAAATCTGTAAATTTGTTAAACTATTTAATAGTTAATTAACAGCAAAATACTTATTTATATTTTACTAATTATTTAATTTATGGCAAGACGTTGTTCAATTTGTGGTCGAGGGCCACAAACATCTTTCTCTCGTTCTCATTCAAATGTAGCCACTAAAAGGCGACAATATTTGAATTTACAAACAAAGACTATTTCCGGTAAGAAAATAAAAATTTGTGCGCGTTGTTTAAAGTCTTTAAAAAAGAAAATGGGATTATCTTAATCTTCGGGGCGTCGTATAATGGCTATTATGCAGGGCTGGGGGCCCTGTGACCCGGGTTCAATTCCCGGCGCCCCGATTTTATTTTAAATTATGTCCCCAGAAAAAGTAATTCAAAAAATAAAAAAAGCAGGCCTTAAAGGAAGAGGTGGAGCAGAGTTCCCCACGGCTTTAAAGTGGGAAATGGTCAGAAAAGTTAAAGCCGAAAAAAAATATCTGATAGCTAATGGGTCAGAAGGAGAGCCAAAAGTTTTTAAGGATGAGTTTATTTTAAAAACTCACCCTTTTGAATTAATAGAAGGGATAAAAATTGCCCAAGAAACAATTAAAGCAGCCAAAGCCTATCTTTATTTAAGAAAAGATTTTTTCCAAAAGTATAAAAAGAAATTAGAAAAAATTATTAAAGAAAAAAATTTACCTATAATTATTTTTAAAAAACAAGGTGGTTATCTTTGTGGAGAAGAAACAACCTTAGTTGAGTCTCTTGAAGGGAGAAGATTAGAACCACGGTCCCGGCCTCCTTATCCTTCAGAAAAAGGACTTTGGGATTGTCCTACTTTAATTAATAATGTTGAGACTCTTTATTATGTTTCCCGTATTATTAATAATAATTATCAAGGAGAAAGGCTTTATTCTATTTCTGGAGGCGACCATCCAGGGGTTTATGAACTCTCTGCAGATTTAAGTTTAAAGCAGGTTTTAAAAAAAACAGGTAATTGGCCTAATTTTAAGTTTTTTGTTCAAGTGGGGGGAGGAGCTAGTGGAGAAATTTTATTAACTCGAGAATTGAACCAAACCGGATCAGGCCTGGGAGCTATTATTATTTATCCTGAGGATAAAACTAATCCAGTTTCTTTAATGAAAAAATGGATTGATTTTTTTATTCAGGAAAATTGTGGAAAATGTTCACCTTGTCGAGAAGGAGTTTATCGTTTAAAAGAATTATTATCTCAGAAAAACCCAGACCAAGAAATAATTAAGGATTTATTATTTCTTTTAGAAAAAAGCAGTTTTTGTCCTTTTGGTAAGGCCATGGCTCAACCTTTTTCTTCTTTAATTAAAAAAGTTGGAATTTTTAATAAAAATAAATAAAATGCTTCAGAGTTTTTATATTAAAATAAATAAAAAAAGATTTAAAGCTCGTTTTTCTGAGACAATTTTAGAAGTGGCCCAAAGAAATAACATTTTTATCCCCACTCTTTGTTATCATTCTGACCTTAAAGTAAAGGAAAATTGTCGAATTTGTTTGGTTAAAATAAAAGGAGAAAAAGAATTAAAAACATCTTGTTCGGTTAAGGTTAAACCAGGAATGGAAATATTTACAGACACCCCGGAAATAAAAAAATTAAGAAAACTTAATTTAGAACTTATTTTCACTCAACATTCTCAGGAATGCCATGATTGTGTTTGGTTTTCTCGTTGTCAACTTTTAGATTTAACAAAAAAATATCAAGCCGATACCTCCAGATTTTCTAATCGTAAGGAAAAGCGGCCGGTTTATAAATTTGACTCGGCGCTTATTTATGATAGTAAAAAATGTATTGATTGCCGTAATTGTGTAGAGGTTTGTCAAAATCAAGGAGTGGGATTTTTAGAGTTAAAAGGACAAGGAGCCGATATAAGGGTGGTTCCTAGTGAAGATAAAAATAAAGATTGTGTTTATTGCGGTCAATGTTTAATTCATTGTCCTGCTGGTAGTTTTGAAGGAGTGGGAGAATTTGAAGAAGTAGAAACGCCCTTAAAACAAAAAGGTAAAAAAGTAATTTTTCAATTTGCGCCAGCAGTTAGAACTAGTTTGGGAGAAGAATTTGGTTTTCCTTTAAGGACACCCTTAACGGGAAAATTAATTGCCGGGATTAAATCTTTGGGAGTAGACAAAGTTTTTGATGTTAGTTTAGGAGCTGATTTTACTACCATGGAAGAGGCAAAAGAGTTAATTACTAAATTAGAAGATAAAAGAAAGTTGCCTTTAATGACTTCTTGTTGCCCGGCTTGGGTAAAATATATTGAGTTTTATTATCCAGAATTTATTCCTTATTTAACTAGTGTTCGTTCGCCTCATATTATTTTAGGTGGATTAATTAAAACCTATTGGGCCCAAAGGGAAAAAATAAATCCTCAAGATATTTTTGTGGTTTCAGTTATGCCTTGTGTGGCTAAAAAATATGAAATTACGCGTCCAGAATTAAAAATTAAAGGTTTAAAGCCAGTAGATTATGTTTTAACTACGCGGGGATTAGCTCAATTATTTAGAAAATATAAGGTTGATTTAAATAAAATTAAACCCCTTCAAGCCGACCATCCTTTAGGATATCATTCTGGCGCCGGAATAATTTATGGGGCCACCGGCGGGGTAATGGAGTCAGCTTTACGAACTACTCAAGCAATGTTAAATGAAAAAGAGATTTCTAAAATAGAATTTAAAAAAGTTAGGGGAATGAAAGGAGTAAAAAGAGCTTTAGTTAAAATTAAAGGAAAATCTTTAAAAATAGGGGTGGTTAATGGTTTGGGTTTTGCTAAGGAAATTTTAGAAAAATTAAAAGAAAACCCGGATTTATTTGATTATCTTGAAGTAATGGCTTGCCCAGGAGGATGTATTGGAGGAGGAGGACAACCTATTCCCACCAGTAAAAAAATTAGGAATAAAAGAGCGCAAGGACTTTATCAATTGGATAAAAAAAGAACCATTAGAACTGCTCATCAAAACCCAGTAATAAAAGAGGTTTACCGAGATTTTTTAAAAAATAAAAAGACAGCTCATTATCTCTGTCATACTCATTATTCAAGAAAGTTTAAAAAAGGGTTAAATATTTTGCCTCCAGGGCAATATTAGTTAAAAAATTAAAAAGTTTTAAATTTTTCTTTTAAAGCTTTTTTTATTTTTTTATCAATATCTCTTTTTTTAATATCTTCTCTTTTATCCCACTTCTTTTTCCCTCGGGCTAAACCAATTTCTAATTTAATAATATTGTTTTTAACAAATACTTTTAAAGGAATTAAAGATAATCCTCGAGTTTTTAATTTACCGATTAAAGAATTAATTTCTTTTTTATGAAGTAGAATTTTTCTGCTTTGGGTAGGGTCATATTCTTTTTGGACTTGGGCCGCCGGAGCATAGGGGTCAACATGAGCATTAATTAACCAAGGAATTCCTTGGGAATTAATTTGAACATAACTTCCTTTAAGATTAATTTTCCCTTGTTTTATTGATTTTACTTCTGGTCCAGTAAGAACAATCCCGGCTTCAAAAGTTTGTAAAATCTCATAATTATGATAGGCTTTTTTATTTATGGTAATGGCCATGGTTATTTTATGTTACTAAATAAAGGCAAATTAATTTTAGCACAATATTTTAATCTTGTCTTTAATCTTAATTATGGTATAATAAAAAATCAAGGCCAAACACTATTTAATCCTTTATAACAAAATTTTATGAAGATTGGGATTGATTGCCGAACAATTTTAAACCCAGAAAAAGGAGCCGGGGCCGGAGTGAGTCATTATGTTTATCAATTAGTAAGACATTTATTGCAAATTGACAAAGAAAACACTTATTTTTTGTTTTTTGACCGTTCAGTTCAGACAAAAAAGTTAAAAAAATTCAAACAAAAAAATGTTTTTGTTCGTTTTTTTCCTTTTTATCAATATCGTCAATTATTACCTGAACGTTATATAAATCATTTAGTTAATGCTACCCTAGCTAAAGAGAATTTAGATGTTTTACATATTCCTAGTTCTTTTCCTTATTATCAGTATAAAGGATTGACCGTAACAACTGTTCATGACCTGGTTTTTTATAAGTTTCCTGAATTAGTTGAGACGGAAGAATTACAGGAGTTAAAGGTAAATTTCCCCCATATTTTAAAAAAATCCAAAAAAATAATTGCCGTTTCCAAATCAACGGCCAAGGATTTAAGGGAATTGTTTCTTTTAAGTCCTCAAAAAATAGAAGTTATTTATCACGGGATAGATAAAAGGTTTTTTACAAAAACTTCTTTAAAAGATATTTCTAAAATTAAACAAAAATATAAAATTAAGAAAAAATATTTATTTTTTATTGGGACTTTAGAAGCCAGAAAGAATATTTTGAGAATTATTGAATCTTATGAACGATTTAGGGAAAAAATTGGAGCTGAGCCTGGGAAAAAGGATATTAGTTTTGATTATCAATTAGTTTTAAGCGGGGCCCCCGGTGAAAAATTTGAAAAGATTAAAAAGAAAATTTTTCAATCAAAATATAAAAAAGATATTATTTTAACAGGTTATGTCCCGGCAGAAGACTTGGATTCTCTTTTCGGTGGTGCAGATTTATTTATTTTTCCCACCCTATACGAAGGTTTTGGATTACCTATTTTAGAAGCTTTAGCCAAAGGAGTCCCGGTAATTACAAGTAATGTTTCTTCTTTACCGGAAATTACTAATCGAGCCGCTATTTTAGTTGACCCTTATAATGTGGCAGAAATAACCAGAGGTATTTATAATGTATTATTTGACCGGTCATTAAAAAAGAAACTAATTAATCAAGGGAAAAAAGTAGTGGAGAAGTTTTCTTGGGAAAAATGTGCTCGTCAAACCTTGGCAGTTTATAAAAAAGTACAAAAAAATAATTAAAAATTCTTAATAGCCTTGATTTATTTTTTTAAATATTATATCCTAAAAAGGATAACTTGAAATATTTTATTGGTCGAAAATATTTTTATTTATAAATTAATTTAAATTGTATTAAAATGACCGAAGAATTAACTTTTAAAAGTATGGAAAATGAAAAAAAATCCAACAACGGGAAAAAGGGAATTGCCTTATTAGTAGTCGGCATTATTGTCTTGGTGGCAATTATTGTTTTTTTGGTAATGACAATTTTTATTTCCCCGGCTAGAGGAGACAATTGGTACGCTCTTTTTCTTACCAATGGACAAACTTATTTTGGACAAATTTCCAAACAAAATTCTGATTTAATTGTTTTGAAAGATGTTCATTATTTACAAATGCAGCAAGTTCCTCCTTTAGAAGAAGGAGAAGAGCCCCAATCTCAACTTTCTTTAATGAGTGTTAAAGATGAAATTCATAGCCCAGAAGGTGAGGTTCAAATTAATCGAGACCATGTTTTGTACGTCCAAAAGTTAAGAGAAAATTCACAAATAATTTCTGGGATTAAAGAACAAGCCAAACAATAGTTTCCATCAGGGAAAAATATGAGTAAACAAAGAAAAAACAAAAAAAGTTTTTTGTTTCTATCTTTTTTATTTTTGATTATATTTTTAGGCTTAAGTTTATTAAGCCTTTTATACTTTGACCAAAATTCAGATAATCAAAAAGACCAAAAGGTTAAATTTTGGCTTTATTATAATGACAAACAAATTATTGGCGAAAAAGGCCAGTTTTTTGTTTTTATTAAAAATGAAGAAAAAACAGACTTAGAAAATGTGGAGGTAACTATTAATTTCCCTTCGGATTTTATTTTCGATTCTAGCTCCCCGGCCGTGGAAAGAAAATTATCTCAGGGAGGGATTTGGACTTTTGAAAAAATTGACAAAAACGTTTTACAAGAAATTGAGATTAAAGGAACTTTTTTGGGTCAAGTGGACCGACCTAAATATTTTGAAGGTAGAGTTGATTTTAGTTTAGCTGGTTTTAGTTCTATTTTTCAAGAAAATTTTTCCACCGCGATTATTTTAAAACCTTCTTTGCTTTTAAATTGGTCCCTGCCAGACCAATCTGCTTTTGGTCAGAAAATAGAATCCTCTTTATTTTTAGAAAATATTAGTCAGGAAATTATCCCAGAGGTAGAAGTGGTTATTAATTACCCGCTTCAATTTTCTCTTTTAGATAATGATTTTAAAAGTGAGAAAGAAGGAGAAAACATAGTTATAAATTCAGAAACCGGACAATTAAAATGGAAGCTTAAAGACTTAAACGCCCAAACAAGGAAAAGGCTTGATTTTACTGGATTAATTACTGATCCCTTGGTAAGTGAATTAGAATTTTCTTTAGAATCAGGAATAATTTTTAATAATCAGTTTTATCCTCAATTTAAAAAAGAAAAAAAGATTGTTTTAGAAGAATTTAATTTTCCTTTAAAATTAGAAATCAATGATTCTTTTCAAGAAAAACAAAGTGTTAATTGGGGAGAAACAGTGCCCGTGGTTTTATCTTATGAAAATGCCACTAATCAAACCATTGAAAACTTAAAATTAAGATTAAAAATAAAGGGGGTAGAATATATTGATTTTTCCCGTCTTTATCAGTCAAGTTGGCATTATTATCAGGAAAAATCAGAAATAGAATCAATTTTTTCTTCAGGAAAAATAGATTCTTCTTTAATTAGTTCTTTAGGTTCAGAATCAGGTTGGACTTCATCAATTATTTCTGATTTACGGCAGGTTCCTCATCAACAACAAGGAAAAATTGTTTTTGATTTACCTTTAAAAAATTATTTAGATTGGGAAAAAAACAATAATCAATCTTTTCAAATACAAGCTCAGCTAATTGCCCAGGGAAATGTTTGGGGCAAGGATTTTTCTTGGGAGATTCAAGGAAATAAAATTGAATTATTAATTAAAACCAATCTTAATTTAAATTCCTCAGTACGTTATTATGATGATGAACATGTTAAAATCGGCACTGGCCCCCTTCCTCCTCAAAGGGGCAAAGAAACTCGTTTTTGGGTTTTTTGGGATTTAAAAAATACCACTAATGGAGTTAAAAATCTTTTAGTAGAAACAAAATTGCCCTTAGGGGTAATTTGGACAGAAAGAACAAAAACGAGTCAGGGGCTTCTTTTATACAATCAGGAAAAAAGAATAGTTCGGTGGCAAATTTCTGAACTAGAACCTTATCAAGGAGGTCCTTATTCTTTGGTAGAAGCCGGATTTGAATTAGCCGTTGTTCCTACGGAAGAACAAGTTGGCCAAATTATTCCTTTAACAGAATCGATTTATTTAACCGCGCAAGACAGCTTAACTAATGATTTTTTATCTGAAGAAAATAATTTTTTAAATACCAGTTTAGCTAAAGACCCTTGGTGGCAAGGGAACGCTGAGGTTGTTGATAATGAAGAATAAATATATTTAAATGTCTCAAACCCATCATTTACAAGGATTTGTTCTTTTTCGAGAAAATAAAGGAGAAAATGATTTAATTATTTCTTTTTATTCCCGTCAAAGCGGCAAAATTCAAATTTTAGTTCGTGGGGGGAGAAAAATAAATTCTAAATTAAACCCAATTTTAGCTGAACCTTTTTCTTTATTAGATTTAGTGGTAGTTCAAGGGAAAATTTATCATTTAATTGGTGGGGAAAAAAGACAGAGATTCCCTCAAATTTTATCTCAACCAGAAAAATTAATTACTCTTAATTTTTTATTCGGACAGATTAACAAAATAATTAAACCAGAACCGGATAAAAAAATATTTTCTTTGCTGGTTAAATTTTTAATTATTATTAACCAGGCTAAAAAAGAAAATTCTCTTTTACTGATTAATGCTTTTTTGATTAAATTTTTGTCTTTTTTAGGTTATTGCCCAGAAATAAAAAAATGTTTGATTTGTGGAAAATTACCCTTGGAGGAAAATTTATTATTTAATTTTAATAAAGGAGGAATTGTTTGTTTAAAGCATACTTCCCTAGAGAATTTATCTGAAGCGAATCTTAAAATTAAACAAAAAGATTTAAAAATATTACAAAAACTTCTTTATCAGGATTTTAATTCTTTATTAAAGCAATCTTTTTTTCAAAAAGATTTAAAAAGGGCCGAGTTAATAATAAAGAAATTTTTTATTTGGCACCTTGGAACATAAGAACATAAAAACCCCAGTAGTAGAACGCTTCGCGTTCACTACGGGGCAGGCATTAGAACCCTGGTAGTAGAACGCTTCGCGTTCACTACGGGGCAGGCATTAAAATATTTATTTTGTATATATTTATATTTTATATCTATCTACGAGACGTATCTACGAGGCGAGACCTCGTA
>DKES01000026.1:18117-18282 GCA_002452615.1 Patescibacteria group bacterium UBA6816 | reverse complement strand
TGGGGTCTGACCCTAATCCCTGAATTCGAGACTCTCCACCTACGAGGTCTCGCCTCGTAGTAAAAATAGACAAGGTTCGACCTTGTCCAATTCCCACCTAATTCAGGGTCTGACCCTAATCCCTGAATTCGAGACTCAGCCTCCACCTACGAGGTCTCGCCTCGT
>DKES01000026.1:0-18083 GCA_002452615.1 Patescibacteria group bacterium UBA6816 | reverse complement strand
TCTGACCCCTTGGGGTCTGACCCTAATCCCTAATTAACTAATCCCTAACATGTATTCTCAAATAGACAACAATAAAAGAAATTCTTTTCTCTTAATCACTTTTTTTATTGCTTTTATTCTTTTTCTTGGTTGGATTTTTGGAGAAATAACTCAATCAGGATACACTGGAGTAATTATTGCTTTTTTTATTGCTTTAATTATGAGTCTGGGTGGTTATTTTTCCGGAGACAAATTAGCTCTTGTTTCTGCCGGCGCTAAAAAAATAAGCGAAGAACAAAATCCCTATGTTCTTCGAATGGTGGAAAATTTAGCCATTACCGCTGGTTTACCTCAACCCCAAGTTTATATTATTGATGACCCTGCTCCCAATGCTTTTGCCACTGGCCGTAACCCTAAAAATGCTTCTATCGCTCTCACTACTGGTTTAATCCAAAAATTAGAAAACGAAGAATTAGAAGGGGTTATTGCTCATGAATTATCCCATATTAAAAACTATGACATTCGTTTTATGACCTTGGTTTTAGTCTTAGTGGGAATTGTCAGTTTATTGTCCCATTGGTTTATTAGAATTAGTTTTTTTGGTGACCGGGGCAAGGATAATAAAAGTTCTGTTACTAGTATTTTATTAATCGCTGGATTAATCTTATTAATTCTTTCTCCTTTGGTGGCACAATTAATCAAACTAGCTATTTCTCGGAGAAGAGAATTTTTAGCTGATGCCTCCGGAGCTCTTTTAACCCGTTATCCTCAAGGATTAGCCAATGCTTTAGAAAAAATATCCCAATATGAAAAACCATTAGCCCGGGCCAACGGAGCGAGCGCCCATTTATACATTGCCAACCCTTTTGGCAAATCAAAACAATTTATGGCGAAAATTTTTAATACTCACCCCCCGATTCAAAAAAGGATTAAAGCTCTTCGCCAAATGTAAAAAACGCGCCCCCATAGTTCAACGGATAGAACGAAAGCCTTCTAAGCTTTAGATAGAGGTTCGACTCCTCTTGGGGGTATTTTTTATTCTTGTCATCTTAAAAATTTATGTTATAGTTAAAATATGGCGGTCATAGTTCAATGGTAGAACACTTCTCTGTGGAAGAAGTAATGAGGGTTCAATTCCCTCTGACCGCCCTTTTTTAATAAAGAAAAGAGGCTTTAATAAGCCTCTTTTGGTTTTAGAAAAAAAAGAATA
Organism: Patescibacteria group bacterium UBA6816; assembly: GCA_002452615.1. GTDB lineage: Bacteria > Patescibacteriota > Patescibacteriia > UBA2591 > UBA6264 > UBA6264. The sequence goes on along the minus strand of DKES01000026.1, from coordinate 16,894 downwards.
ACAACATCACCGCCAGAATAATTCCTGAACCAAAATAAAAAGATTTTTTCATCCGTTTAAGATTGGGTTGACCAGGATAACATTTTTCATGATAAGATTCCATTTGGGCAAAAGAAATCAATTTAAAAAGCCAAATAAGCAATAAACCGAAAATAATTGCCCCGTAAAAATCGCCTTGGGGATAAGGTGAGGTTAAAACAAATTCCAAGATCATAATTATAATCGCCGGAATAACCATCATCATCTTATTCCAGGAAAACCGAGAACCAAAATTCATCACCGCCACCGCCATGCTCGCGATTAAAGCGGCAATTGAATTTGAATAATCAAGTTCTCGAGTAATTAATCTCATCAAGAAAAAAACCAAACAACCGACAATGATTGTTCTTTTCTCTTGTTTTTTAAAGACCATTTCTTCCTCCTTTTTTTAAAGAATTATCTTTATTTTAAAATAATGGAGTTGCGGTGGGATAATAATCTAATTCTCGAGGATGAACTTCTACTACCTCATCCCAATAAAGACCTAATTTTTCAAAGGTCTCTAAAGAACTAACCCATCTTTTTATTCCTTGGTCTAAAAAATAAACTTCTGATTGGCCTTGGGCGCGAATTAAATAATTATTTGGTAAAATATTAAAAAAATTGTCATTTTTAAGCTCAACAATCTCTAAAGGACTGCCGTATAAATAAAGAATTTCTAAATTAAGCAATTTCCTTTTAAATCCGCTTTCAGTCACCAAATAAACATCTTCTTTTCCTTCTCTTTTAATAAACTTTAAAAGAGGAACATCTTCTATATTTGATTGAAAAGAAATTTTATCCCAATCTCCTCCGGCTCGAGAAAATATTTCCGGAGTTCTTAACCAAAAACGATAATTGCCTAATTTAAGCCAAACCTTAGGGTCATTTTCCTTTTTCACAAATTCTACTTCTGACATTCGTCGCACTCGTCCTGGCTCATCAAAATATTGAACATTAACTTCTGCTACTTGATTTGATTTAGAAGAAAGACAAAAAATTGGCGGCACACAATTAACCCCTAAAACTTGACCTGGCCAAGAATCTTCAAAATGAGAAGAATTAACATCTTCTAATCGGGTCCAAAAAACATATTCTGAACCAGAATTATTACTTAGATAACCATATTGATAATCCCAGTCCACCCCCTTGATTTGTTCAACAAAACCACGTTCATAATTAGTAAAATAACTAGAAGAAGCAGAGGTAAAAACATTTCTTAAAATTTCCCATTGGCGCTCTTTTTCCCTGGCTTTAATGTTAACCGTGGGATAACGGTTAAAATCTTCGTGAAAATCATTATTAAGTCTAACCATTTTTTCTAAATCTCTTACCCTTTTATCATCTCTTCGTTTAATTCCTCTTTTAGTAAAATCTAATAATTCTAAATTTAAACAAATTTCATCTACTGCCGGAGTAATATTAGTATTCTCTGTAGCTAAAAAAAGCTTTAAACGAATATTTCTAAAATCTCCCGGAGGATAAAAAAAAGAATTCCAGGGTAAAAAATATTCTTTAATTCCATTATTGTCAAAAATGGCTAAAACCTTAACTTGAGTAGATGAAGGCTGAGAATAAGAACCAGTTAAATAAATAGAATAAATATTACTAGAAAACCTAACTTCATTAGTCAAGGCTACTCCTGAATTTGAGTATTGGCCATTTTCTCTTTGTTCTAAAACAATTTGATTATCAACCCGGTCTAAAAAACTACGAGAAGTATCATAACGAGAACTAAAATCAATACACCATTGCTTACTTTCTGGAACCGCAGGCAAAGCTAAAACCACCCTTGAGAAAGGGGCAAAAACAAAAAAAACAATAACTAATTTTATTATTATTTTCTTTCGCATATTAAAATCTTAGCAAAAATAATTGTTTTTGTCAATCTCAAAACCCCTTTTCTAATAATCTGTAGAAAAACTAAAAGTTTCAACAACTTGGGAACTCAGTTCCCAAGTTGTTTTTCTTTTCTTTTTTTTAAAAAGGAATTTTCATAAATACTGCCAATTGGTTCAAGAACATTAAACTCGCTCATGCTCTGAAAAAATCTATCTAAATCTTCTTGACACTCAAAAATTGTTCGTTTATCTACTCCGCGATTATAAATATGATAATATTGATCATTAACAAATTTAATTTTTCTCATATTTTTATTATAAAATTTAAAAAAATAAAAATAATTCCTAAAATAATAGCACTAATAATAAAATAAGGTTCTATTTTTTTAAAATCAACCAGAGAAACACTACTTCCCATTAATTGATAATTTATTATTTCCTTTTTTGGCAAAGGCTTTTTTATTATTAAGATATCTTCTTCTCCCCTGGGTAAAAGACGTAATTGGCCATTATATTTACTTAAAATTCCTGTTATTTCCAATTCATCCCCTTCTTTAATTTTAGATTTATTAATATTGGTATAATCTTTAATATAAACCGCTAACTCATTCATTTCATCGTCAAGATAAACATAAAGTCCGGTTCTTTCAATAACTTGCCCTTTTGTTTGAATTAAATTTCCAATTAAATCTTCGTTAATTTCCTTTATTTTTAATTTTTGCGCTATCACCGGCAAATCACGTTCTAAAATCTTAATATCTTTTGCTGTTTTTGTCTTGACTCTTTTTTCTCCGCGCGATTGAGAAATAATTCCTTTAACAAGAATCTTATCACCAATTTTTAAATCAGGGAAATCTTTATAATAAGAATAAATTTGGCAACCATTAATATAAAAAATTTGTAATCCTAAAATCCCGGGAGGAACCACGACAATTCCTTGAGTCTGAACTTCTGTTTCGTCATCTAAATATTTTATTTTTTGAGGAGTGGCCTGGTCTAAACCAAAGCTTTCAAATGTCCCTAAAATAAAAAAGGAAATAATAAAAATAAAAACAAAAAATTTTTTCATATTTCTTATATTTTTTATAAGACTTTTAATCTTTTATAGAAAAAACTATATCCTCTTTATAGGGAGCAACGAAAACATAATCAATTTTTACTGGAGCAGGATGAGGGGTCTTATCCCCACCAATTAAATAAATATCTCCGGCACTTATATTTGCGTCATTTAATGACCAATTTATAATTTCTAAATTATTCTGGTCCGTAAATTTAAATTTATGTTTATCTTCAAAGGCCCAAATTTCATAAGTCCCCCATTCATTCCAAATATTTTTATAATAATGAAATAAGGGAGGATAAATTTCTTCCCCATTATAAACTTTTAATAAATTCAATCCCCGGTCATGATAACCATTTTTACTGTTCCAGCCAAAACGATAATGATAATCATCATTTCGACGATAATCAATAAATCCCTGATAAGTTTTATCGTGATTATTTTTTTCCTCCATTAACATTCTTGTTTTGAGATAAAAATTATTTGGTTCTAAGCCCTGAGGACTTATATAACCTTCTTTTCCTAATTTAAGAATACCTTTTCCAGTATCAAAAGCACTAAACGCTAAGTCATATTCTGATAAACGGGCGGTTTCAAAATCATCAAACCAAACAAAAACATCTTCTCCTTGGCCAAGATAAGTAGCCGAAGGGTTGTGATAGTACATATAAATATTTTTTTCTCCATTAGCGGGAATTTCTGGGATTTTGGTCCAAAAAATTGCTGAACTCTCTTTTACATAAGACTCGTTCCAATAATCTAAAACTTTTTTCCCATCTGAATCAGTAAAGCGAACATCAGAAAAATCATCATTCATGCCAGGTAAGTGATTTAATTCTATTTTAATTGGATAATCTATCAAAGGGGCTGTACTAGTAGTATGAGTAGTTTGATTATTAATCACAATTGTCTTTCTTTTGTCCCAATTTAAAAAATCAGAATAATTATGTCGTAATGAACCGTTAACTGTTTGATAATTTTCTGTTTGCCAAATTATTTTAGGTTCGGGCTGAGTATATTGACCTATTATTAAATAATTGACTCTTGTAAAAAGATGCGGGGCATCAGTATTGTCATTGATTAAATAAATTCTTCCCGGCTCGTTTAGATAAGAACTGGTCATTGACCAAGATTTTTTTATTCCTTCAGCAGCAAAACTAATTTGATGATTGGATTCATAAGCTTTTATTTCCAAATCTACCCATTCATTTTCAAAAATTTGTTTATAATATTCTATTAAATAAAAATCTCCTTGTCTTTTTCTTTCCCAAATTATTCCACGATAAGTATATTTTTGATTTACTCCAAAACAATAATAATTATCCTCATCTGTTTTTCTATATTCAATTAAACCTTGTTTTGATTTTTTATCTTTAGGTTCATACCCCTTTTTTTCTAAATATAGACTAGTTTTAATATATAAATTTTTCATTTCTATTCCCTTAGGACTAAGATAACTAGATTCTCCTCGTCCACTTTGATTCAATTTAAAAACTTTATTTTGAATATCAAATTCACCAAAAGCACGATCATAATTTTCCTCTTTATTTGTAGAAAAATCATCAAACCAAACAAAAACATCTTCTCCTTGACCAAGATAAGTAGCTGAAGAGTTGTGATAATATTGATAAATAGCTACCTCTGAATAAGCTGGAATCTCTGGAACTTTAACCCAAAAAATCGCTGATTGGTTTTCTTGGTATTCTTCGCGAAAATAAGATAAAACAGTTTTACCGTCTGAATCAGTAAAACGAATATCAGAAAAATCATCATTCATGCCATCTTCATAATTTAAATTAATTTTAATTTGATAATCTTTTAAATCATTAGCATTTTCTTTATTATCAATAATTAATAATCTTCTCTTGTTCCAATTACTTAACCAAGCCCCATAAATTCCCTGGGGATTAGGATTATCTTGAATAAAAAAATCATTAAAATTATCATCTGTGTCTAAATAACCTTGTTTTCTTTGTAAAGATTGGTTTTCTTCAGGAACAAGTAAGATATCATTATTTCCTGGTTCTGTTTCTTTAACCTCTACTACTTCTCCCCATCCCAAGGCATCGATGTATTCTTTTTTTAAATTCTCCTTGGTTTTCCCTATCGGATTAGACGAATAAACTACAATTGAACCATTATCATTGGATAGTTGCCCACGAGTATATGGTTTTGATTCTTCTCCTTCTGTTTTAACCTGCCAGTCAGATTGAAACTCAGAAACATTATAAACTCCAATTAAATAATGGCTTTTTGCTGGAATAAGTGCTTCTTTGGGAAATTCTTTTAAACGATGAGGTCGTTCTTCCCAATTCTGTTCAGAAGAATAATAAGCTAAATACCAATCTTTTAAAACAATATCTTTATTAGTGGGATTATATAATTCAATAAATTCTTTATCTCCGGATATCTGAACTTCATTAATTACTAAAGATTGAGTTTGAATTTTGTGTTCTTTGGAATCAGAAAACGGACCACAATTGCCAGCTTTATCACAAGCCCTAACTTTAAAAGAATAATCAGTCCGATTCATTCCCGCTATTTGATAAAATTCCTTTGAAACAAAAATTATTTTTCCATTTTTATAAATCTCATAATAATCTATCCCGGAAAAATTATCATCTATTTTCTGCCAAGATAATTTTAAATCTAAAGGACTATCTATCTCTTGAAGCGTTAATTGATTTACTTTGTTAGGAGGGGTATTATCAAAAACAAAACCCCATTCTGATGGAATTTTTTGAACACTACCTAATTTATTTTTTGCCCGAGAACGAATAAAATAATTATTATCCTGGTCTAATTTTTCTTTTGGCAACTGATAGGACCAAGTTTTATTCTCTAAATCTAAACTAACTCCTTGCGTAATCCATTGAGGATTATCTTCCTGCCAATCTCCGTCTTCGTCTAAATAATAACTATTAGCCCCTTTTTGAACCTGCACTTTCACCTCTTCTACATCGTCAGAATAAATAGAGCCTTCAATGTTATCTGGACAAGAATCCTTATTAAAATATTCTCCGGTGGTCGTAATAGAAGAATCAGGCGAACTTAAATCAATTATCCAAGAGTAATCAATAGTTGATTGATTATCAGATAAATCAACACCTTTTAAATAAAAAATGTGCTCCCCTTCTGTTAAATCACTATAAAATTGGGGCGAACTACAAGAAATTTCTTCATTATCATTTAAGCGACAAAAAAAATTTACTGCTTCATTAGCAGTAAACTCAAATGTGGCGCTGGTTTGGTTAGTAAAATTATTTGGTTGAGAAATTATTTCTAACTCAGGAGGAGTTTTATCTTCAGGGTCAGGGTCAGGTTCAGGGTCAGGGTCAGGGTCAGGGTCGGGATCGGGTTCGGGGTCTAAATTTTCTTCGTCTTCGTTCTCCTCTTCTTTATTAGCCTGACTATTAAAATCTTCTTCTGATTCTTTATTATTAGAAATTAAACTACTTATTTGTTTAGGTGTTCCCCAAATTTCATTTCCTTCAATATCTAAAGCAAATAAATTCTCTCCGGAATGAGTTTGCCAATTATCTATATTGCTACCCTGAACTTTAAAATTAATTCTTTCCATACTTGCCTTAGCTTCATTATCTCCACCTGGCCAACTATCAGAAAAATCTACTTTGTCTATAATTTTTCCTGTTCCATCTCTTAATACCAATGTTTCTCCTTTATTACCTAAAGCTCCGGTATAAATCTGGTCTGCCTCAATATTAGCTATACTAGTATCATCAGTTCTTTCTAAAAGCCAATAAGACTGGCCTGGAATTTCTCCGGATAAACTTATGTCCGGGGTATTATCTGCTGCTTTTAATTTCCATCCAGCTAAATTTATTGATTGGTCAGTATTATTATAAAGTTCAATCCATTCATCATTATGACTTGCCTTTGTTCCCATCCAAGCAATTTCAGTAATGACTATATCTAATTCATTAAAAGAATCATATGACAAAGAAGAACTGGAACCCCCTCCTCCAGAATAACTTGAACCAGAAGAAGTCTTTGACTCTGTTTGTTCTTCACTTGGAGCTGTAATTTGGTTTGGCAAACCTGGAGTTTTGCTAATAGTAACAGCCCAATCATTTTTATCTATATTAGAATCTTGTCCGTCAGTTTGTCTTGCTAAAGATTGGCCCCTTTTTGCTAAAGGGGCATTATTAAATAAACTCCCACTATCATAATCTCCATAGGTCACTTGGTCAATTAAAATTTTTTTATATTTTAATTGTAAAACATCCCCTCCATTATTTAAATAAAAATTAAATTCTTTCCCTTGATTAAGTAAAACAAAACTATAAGGGGCTAACATTAATCCTTTTAATATTTTTGCCGCTTTAGTATTATCTCCAATAGTCCAATCCGTTAAATCAATTGATTGGTCTGTTTTGTTATATAATTCAATCCATTCTGACTCTTCTGTTTCAGGATTGGGTAAAAACTCATTAATTACTACTTCTCCGGCCTGAAATGGTTTTTCAATTTCAGGCTCAATGTCAATTTCCGGCTCAATATCAATTTCCAGTTCAAATTGAGGTTCAATTTGTTCTTCAATTTTTTCTTCGACTTGTTCCTCAACTTCAACTTCTAATTCAGATTCGAGTTCACTTTCTTCTAATTCGGGATTAATTTGAATAAAATCTTGACTATTCTCCTCTAATTCTAAAACACTTAACTCATCGGTTTCAATTATTTCTTGAGATTCTCCAAATTGTTGAGCCTCAGAAGCATTATCACTTATATCTTTAGTGGTAATTTTAATATCATCAACAGTTTCTTCCACTTCCTTTTGCCGAGCTGCTTGTTTCTTTTTCATAAGAGAAATTCGGTCCGCTCTTTCAACAGTTTCTTTCATTTTAGCATCCGCATATTCCATGGTTTCTTCTATATTGCTAATAGCTCCTTGAATTTTACTTTTTTCTAAGGCTATTTCTTGTAATTTTCTTTCCGGGTCTATATCCACACCTCCGTTAGTGGCTAATTTAAATCCATCTTTAACTAAATCAAAACTTTCCTTAATAGTATTATAAACAATAGTTATTTTTTTAAAATGAAAAAAATCCAAAACAACATCTTTGGCTATTTTAATCCCCACTCCTAAAGTTAAACGTTTTGCCAAAGCTTTGGCTGTGTTCTCTCTTATTTTTGCTTCAGAAAGACTGCCGGGCAATTCTGATTTGCCATAAGAAGACACATTAATATCTAATTGAACAGTTCTTAAACTGGGCTGAACAAACTGAGTATAAGGGAAAAAGAAATACCTCTCTCCTTGATAATCTCGGCCAAAAATATTAGTGCCAATTATTTGCTTAACATGTTTTCCAGCTTCGCCTAAAGCTAAAGCTAAGTCATTGATTTCTCTAACTGTTAATTTTTCCCAAAAATCACCCCCGCCTAATTTATGAATACGAGAAAACTCTTTTGTTTGGGAAATCACATCACCATGTTCATTAATAACAGTATTATTATCATAACCATCCGGCGTAATGTTAATGGAATAAAAAGAAGTGTCATAAGCTCTATCTGGTTTTTCATGATAAGTTAAACTAGTTCGGCCCGCGCTTTCAAACATTTTTTCCACAAATCCGGCCGCAGTCCATTGCCCATTAGAAGGTCCTTTTTGAAATTCATAAGCATAATCAAACTCTTCTCCTCCTTCAACCTGCCACATAATATTGCTTATAAATCTATTAACTAAATCCTCGTCTTCATAATCAAAATTTCTGGGAATTTTAGCGCCGATAAATTTTTCTCCTTTATCTAAATCAACAAAATACTGAGCTGATATAATTCTTACTCCGCTTTGGTCTGCTTCGGCAACCTGTGGTAATCCACTTTTTTTACCTACTCCTAAATATACCCCCACGCCACCAGGATAAATTTTACCAGGAATTAAAGAAAAATCAGTCTCATTATAACCAAACATTTTTCCATTTTCTGAAGTTTTGTAAAGAATAGTTCCTGTGGGCAAAGCCCAGCATTTTCCAGAAATAAAAAAGAATAACAAAATAAATAATAATAAAATAAATTTTTGTTTAATAAATTTCATAGATAATTTAAATCTATGATTATAATCTAATAATTTTCTAAAAAAGTATTGGTTATATACTCATCCATCTCCTCCTCGGTTAATTTATTTTTTTTATACTCCTTTCCAGTCAAGGTTTTTAAAAGACTATTTGCGCCAGTCCAAATAGCCACGCTTTCATGTTCTAATAAAGGCTCTAATTTCTCCACCATTGTTAAATCTTTTTTTGCGCCGGCCTGTAAAATTAAATCATTTATTGTGGATAAGGCCTGGCTTCTAATAGAAATATCTTTATTTTCATCAAGGGCGACTTCTAATAAATCCGGCATTTTATCCACTGCTCCTATGTTAATTAATCCTTGATTTGCCCATAAACGAGACGGAGAATTTTTTTCAAGTAATATCTGATAAAAAATATCCTTATCTTCTTCATATCCCATTTTAGACAAAGACATTATTGCCGCCTTTCTAAAATCAGGGCTAAACTCTTTGTCCAAGGCCACTTGCCGGCATATTTTAAGTATTTTTTCATCTTCACTGGGATGACTTAATAAATATTTTAAAGCTTGTTCGCTTAAACTTAATGGGTTTTCCTCGTCCATCACAATTAAATAATAAAAATCCATTCGTTCCGGACTTATCATTTCTCCATAACTATCATCTGCATAAAGATAAAAATGTTCCAAAGCACTGATTCTTTCTTCTTCTGATTTGGTCTTATCTAAAACCGTGGCCATATCTTCTTTCTGCCGTGTTTCCAAAGAGGCTTTTAACCCTCGGGCAAAAAGAGAATCGCAATCATCTCTTCCTTCCGCTATACATTCATCATAAGAATATTGAGCCACTTTTAATTGGTCTTCAGAAGAAATGTTATGCCAAATCCATAGACTAATGGCCAAATAAATCCCATAAGCGACCACAAAACAAATTAAAACAATCAATAAAATTTTGATAATTTTTTTTACTAAATTAAGAATTCTCATAAATTTATTTTTAACAAAAAACCGCTTTAAATTAGCGGTCCTTAAAATACTACCCTAATGTGTAGTTATCTTTCCCAAAAATTGTTTTGGAGAAGACATAAAAATTATTTATTCCAATTATCTATTGATATAATCATTATAACAAAATATTTATATAAATTCACCCTCTATCTGTGGAAAAACTTCTCACAGGTCACACCTGTGAGAAGTTTGGATAATTAAAATATTAAAAAATACACAGGTTCAACCTGTGTAAAGTAGTCGATATTTGTCTAAATCTGATTTTTCGTCCTAAGCCCCTCTTAAATAAGGGGTTTCTGAGCATCATTTTAGGGACAGTCCCCTTTTCTAATATTCTAATAGTAATTTTTTAATCTCTTTATTTTCTTTAATTCTTTTTAAAGAGTCCTCAGCGAATTTTTTATAATCACTTGATTTACCAAATTGGTGTAAAACAATATCTTTCTCACAAATTCCTTTTTCACCCTTAACATACTCTCCCCAACTCCCCTTAAAAAGTTTGGTGGCTGAGCCACCAAACTTTTCTAAATTATGGACTTGATGGTTTAAATTAATATAAACGCTTAAGTGTAATAATTGTTCATTAGATTTTACATAAACCGCCTTAAAACGACCCTGGAATAAAGACCCACTCCTTTTATGTTTTTTATTGAAATAATTTGTATAACCGAGACTAAGTTTGTGCATAAATTTTTGAATTCCCTTATCCTTTAATTGTTTCAAACTAAAATGATAATGATTTGGTAATAAATTATAGCAAATAAATTCCACTAATTTATCTTTTATCAACAACTTGGGAACTGAGTTCCCAAGTTGTTCTTCTTTTCTTTTTAAAAAGGAATTTTCATAAATACTGCCAATTGGTTCAAGAATGTTAAACTCTTGCATACTCTGATAAAACCGCTTTAAGTCATCTATGTCTTGAAAAATTGTCCGTTTATCTACTCCGCGGTTATAAATATGATAATATTGGTCATTAACGAATTTAACTTTTCTCATACCTATATATTATAACACTTTTTTAAAAACTTGGGAACTCAGTTCCCAAGTTTTTGGTTCACAAAGAAAATAACAAAGCCCCGGGCGAAGCCCGGGGCTTTGGGGTTAGTGGATATTTTTATTATACCCCTAACCTGTTAATCAGTTTTAAGTGCACTGATTAAACACTGTTTCTAGTTAGTAAGAAACTGAAACTGAATCAGTTGGTAAGACATCAATCAAGTAACCATTGGTCCAATCCTTAGCAAGAACCTGATAAGAGTCAGTATGACTAATACCACGAGCGCGATCAGACCAGAGGAAATCTACTTGAGATTGAGTGCTACCATCATCAATTTGGACTAATTGAGTCGCATGGTCAGATAAACCACCAGTTAAACTAGAAGTATCATTACTATTTCTTAAACTGGTAGAAATAGAAGCATCATCTTTAACCACATTAGTGGCATTAGCCTTTAAAGTAAAGGTAGCAGTGGTTCCTGCAGGAACAGAAATCTCACTAGTTGGTTCAAAGACTAATAATTGAGATGAAGCATTATGTGCTAATGGCACTGCACCAGCAGCACTAGTGGTGGAACCATCAGAGAACACACCAGCAATCTCAGTGCTTGAACTATCCTTATACAATTTCCAAGTAGTAAAGGATAAGCCTTGCCCACCAGCAGAGTTAACATTAACATCCCAACTTAATTTCTTTAAGGTAATTTCACCAGCTGAATCAGCGGTGACAGTAAATTTATTAATGACATTGGTGCCATTAATTAAAGTACTGGATGGTAAAGCAGCACTAGCGACTGTAGGACGACTCTTTCTTAAATACATGGTATTACCATTATGATTACCTAATGAAGCGTCTGTTCCTTTAGTTTCACCTGATTCGCCAACAATTTTACAATTATTAGCGGTTCCACAGGCAACTCCAAAGACAAGTGAACTACCAGTAGTCGCAATATTAGGATCAATATCAGCTAAGGTCGCTTTAATAGTTAACACTTTTTCAGAATCTTTAGGAATAACCCAACTCATACCAGTAAAAGAAGCTTCATTGTTAGAAACCTGACCGGTGGTGGTTACGGTTGAAGAATCAGAAACATATTCAATACCTACTTCTTCCACGGTTCCTTCATCACCAGATAAACCAATGGTTAATTCTTGAACAGTCCAATCTTCTTGAACTGCAGAGAATTTAACTTTGGACATAACCACGTTTTCAGAACCAGCTAAAACAATGTCAGAATCAGGTGTAGAGGCGTCCTGGGCAATAGTAATATTGCCAGAAGTACTCACAATAACATAGCGATCTGGCCTTGAACCAACGGTAACTAAGTTAATATCACCAGTTGCATCAACAGAATTATCATCTGAGTCATAAACACTATAACCACTAGCAGGAATACCAACAGCAACAAAAGCAGCTGTTGATTCAGAACTCACATCAAATTTAACGACTAATTTTTTGGTCGCACCTGCGGCAATATTCACTTCAAAATTGTCAAAAGTGGCTAAACCATAATCATGAGTAGCTGAAGTGTTGGTTAAGGTTTTTTCGCTAAGCTTAGTAGAACCATCCCAAAGAGAAACCTTAATAATTTCTCCTGAAGGGGTGGTGTCTTCACCAGCGGCTGGGAAAGTTTCTGCTTTACCTACCCCACTACTAACATAAACTCTGGTTTGCATCTGTTTGACTTTCATGGCAGAACCCTTACCAGCGGTTAAATTAACTCCAACTCCTTCTACATCACTCGCTCCTTTAACCACGGTTAAACCAGTAACCGGGGTAGAAGAAACAGCGGCAGTAAGAGAAGCAGCTTCAATGGTTTGGTCTTTTCCAGTAAGAGTACCAGGGACCACATCAGCAAGATTAACATAATCACCAGTGTCTACATCTCTCATATAAACTTGAGTACCACTATATTGAACATTAGGACTGTCAACATTTACCCCAGCTCTAATATTCTTATTTTCAAGAGCTGCAGCAGTACCAAGGTCAACAGTAACCTTAAGATTACGAGTGGTATTAGCAGTTAAATAAAAGGAATCAGTTAAAACATAATCAGTGGGGTCATCACAATCACTAGAGATATTATTAGCACCATCAGCTCCCCAATTAGTTGGAGAAGTAATGGATTTGCTCATAAGAGTAGAACCAGTATCAGCATCTTTTACTCTTAAATCACTAATTGTATCAGTGACACTGACATCAATAGCAGCGCTAGCACAAAGCCTGACTTCAAGCTTTTTAACTTCAAGATTACGGTCAGAAGTCATGGCAAATTTAAGTAAAGTAACATCATCAACATTTTTACTAATACTTCCTACACTAGGACCATTATTAGTCATAGTGACTGAACCACCTTGAAGTTTTAAAGTATTAAGGGTAACTACAGGACCAGTAATTTTAGCCCCATAACCATATTGTTTGTCAGTAGCAAAAACATGGCCGCTTTCCTCAACTTTAACAGTTAAAGTTTCACTAACCCGTCCTCCTAAATCAGCTTTAATACTAAAGGTCTTGTTTTGACCATTAGTAATACTGTAAGGAGAATCAAGGGTTAAAGTAACAGTGTCGTCAGAACGAACACTAGCGGCAGAAGCTAATAAGGTTGATTCTTGATAAAGTTTAATGTTGGAAATATCACCACGAGACAAAGAACCAGTCATGGTTAAAACAACCTGATTGAATTCTATATCTTGGTTTCCAGCCTCTAACTTTAAAGTAGCTACTTCAGCGGCATCAGCTCCAACTGAAGGATTAGAAGGAGCAGCTCCAGCTCTTACAGTCACGGTACTCACATCTTCAGCACCATTAGTGAAAGCAGAGCCGGTTAAAGGAAGTCCGGAAATACTAGCGGTAGTTTCCACTGCTTTTAATTGAAAAGAGTGAACTCCACCAGCAGTAGGACCAGCTTTTAAATCACCTCTTAAAGTAACTGTTTTACTGGAGTTAGCAGGAACACTAATAGAAACCGTGGGAAATTCTACTTCATGGGTATCAGAATTAAGGCTTCTAGATGAAGCAGTGATTCTGGTATCGCCTTCATAAACATACAAGGCGTCCCAATCATTATAAGCTCCAATACCACTTCTCTTAAAGGTTAACCCTGTAATAGTAGCAGCACTAGAACCAGCAGTAAATCTTACGGACAAAAGTGAGACATTAGTAGCGCCACCAGGTAAAGTAGCTCCAGCGACTGAAACTAAGCTCGCGCTTAAAGCACCAGCAGCCACACTTTCTCCGACCCAACCCGGAGTTAATAATCCGGATTCGACTCCAGTAATAGCTGACCCATTAGCATAAGTTTCACTAGATTCAATGGTAATAACCATTGATTCTTTATAACGGTTGGCGGAAAAAGCAGCGTCAGAAATAGCGCGTTTTTTACCGTCTTGAATTAAATACTTTTGGCTTTCGCCTTCATATTGAACAATAGCACCGTCAGGATGAGTAGAAGATGAAGTAATATCTGAGCCCATTTCATAATCAAATTTGCTCAATAAATCATCTGGAACCCAAGTAACTCTTACCCAATCAGGGTCGCTAAATAATCCTTGATAAACTTGCTCTGATAAAACAGGGCGAAGTTTAGCGTCTTCCACATAAAAGACTGCCGTAGCATCTTTATCGCCTAAACTGGCAGCAGTACCACGGAAAAGTGATCCATCACGGAAAGGCATAGGATTAGCATCTTCATAAGCAGCTAATTCAGAAGCAGTCACTGTTTTCACAGTGGAAAAATCTTCTGGATAGCCCCAAGAAAGATAAACATTATAGTGAGGGAAAACCCGCTTGTTAGAGCCTTGAATATAGTAGACCGCAGAGCTGTCCGCAGTTTTTACTAAATCGCCATCAGCGATAGTGACTGCTTGAACTGGCATTACAGCTACAAAACTCAAAAGCATGGAAGCAGTTGTCCCAATTGCAATTAATTTCTTAAGTTTATTCATTTATAATCCTCTTTAGCAATAAATAAAAGTTTAAGTCCACAAATTAATTTTGACTAAAACTAATTATTTACTGTTAGATATCTTTACTCCACTTTGTATCAAGAAACACTCAGGGGATATCCCGACCTGAAAATTTCCTAAACTAAAGCTCGACCTTTAACACCCTGGACTAGCCAGAGTTGGCTTGAACTAATTATCCGACCTGAATAAATTAGTATTAACCAAGGGAGTACAATTTATAATTAATTAATTAAAATATTTTGTTAAGAGTGAATTTGTTTATTATTCTCTAATCATTCCTGTGCTTGGTGAGTTCTCTTCTGTTTCTCTTCTGGTGTTAACTTCAAAATCTAGTTCTTCTGGTTCTGATTCTGGTTCTGGTTCGGGTTCAGGTTCGGGTTCAGGTTCGGGTTCGGGTTCGGGCACAGAAATTTGTCCAGTAGAACCGGATAAATTATCTAAAACTGGTTTTTCCATAATTGGTTTGACTTCCTCTTCTTTTAAAGGAATATCTGGTTCAATTATTTCTTCTTCTTTATTTTCATCTTCTTCTGTTTCTTCTTCTTTTAAAATCTCTTTTGAAGATTCTTTCTCCTTAACTAATTTTTCCATTTCTTGTAAACGCGCAAAAGCCAAAACCAGGTTTTGCTCTGCTAAGAGCTCTTTGGTTTCGGCTAAAAGTTGTTCTAATTCTAAAGTGGGGACAACTTTAAAAACTTCCCAATTATCTTGAACTGGTAAATCCCCTTCAATATATTCTTCCATTATTAATAACTCATCTTCAGGAAAAGGAACAATTAAATCTGGTTCTGATTCTTGAACCGGAATTTGTTTTTGAACCTCTTCTTTTAAAGACTTTAAATTATTGGCAAAATTTTGGGCTAAAAGATCTAACTCTTTATTTGATTTATTATTTTCTCCTTGTTCTATTTTATCAAATAAAACTTTAAACTCTATAAAGCGGTTATTTAACATTTCCGCTCTTAAAGCAGTTTTATGAGAAGAATTAAAAGCCAATAAAAGTTGGCTTTTTTCTACAATTTTTTTCAAAGGATAAAGAGGAGTGCCGGGCATGGACTTTTCTGCCGCGACAATAGTTCCTAATCCAGAACTAAAAACAAAAACTAAAACCAGCGCGCTAACAAGGACTGGTTTTAAAACTAAATTAAAATAATAATTGATTTTGACGTGTTCGGAAATATTTTCTTGAAAATAAGACAAAACCCGCTCCTGGGTTTTAGTCTCTAAAGCAGGGTCGCACTTAATAGATTGATATTGTTGAGTTAAATCTTTAAGTTGCATACACTAAATAAGACGAGAAAGTGGTTAAATTTATACACTTTTATTCTAATTCTTTTAAGGCTTTTTTTAATTGCTTAATTCCTCGATAAGCGCGCACCCGGACATTTCCTTCTGACTGATTAATAATCTCTGCAATCTCTGAAAAAGAAAAATTTTCAAAAAAATGAAGCTGAACCACTTCTTGGTATTCTTTTTTAACTTGGGATAAATATTTTTTTACTTGGTCTATTTTTACCCTGTTATTAACCTCGTTTTCTAAATCATCAGAAGAAATCATTTCCGGAGCGTCTTCTAAAGGAATTTCTTCTCGTTTAGTGCGATAAAAATCAATTACTAGATTACGGGCAATTTTATATAAAAGGGCTTGAAAATTATCAATTTCATGACCTTGTCTAATATAGTCATAAATTTTAATAAAAGTATCTCCGACTAAATCTTGGGCTTTTTCTGGTTGAGAAACTCGAAAATAAACAAAACGATAAATTTTGTCTTTATAGGAATTATAAAAAATAGTGAAGGCTTGTTCATCCCCGTTCTTAATTTGATGAATCAGGATTTTTTCTTTAATTTTGAACATAATGGGTGAGTTTTGAAATTCCGTCGGGCTTCACAAATGAAAAAGTAAACTTTTTCATTTGGAAACTACGAGGCGAGACCTCGTAGGTGGGAGGCTGAGTCTCGAATTCAGGGA
>DKES01000010.1 GCA_002452615.1 Patescibacteria group bacterium UBA6816 | reverse complement strand
AAAAGCGGATTAAGCCTTTGGCAAGTTAGTTTGGTTAATTTGTTTTATATGCTTTTCGTTTTTCTTTTAGAAATGCCGACCGGGGCCGTGGCTGACCTTTGGGGGAGAAAAATTTCTTTTGTTCTTTCTGCCATTATTAATGGAATTGGTTTTACGGTTTATGCTTTAGCTGGGGGTTTTTTAAGTTTTGTTTTAGCTGAAATTATTATTGCTTTAGGAACAACCCTTACTTCCGGAGCTTTAAAAGCCTGGCTAGTTGACTCATTGCGTTTTTATAATTGGAATGGAGAATTGGTAAAAGTTTTTCGTTTAGAAGGAAGAGCAATTAATATTGCCAACCTAGTGGGTGGATTAACCGGTGCTTATTTAGGAAAAGATAATCTTTCTTTGCCCTTTGCCGTCGCTGCCGTAGGATATTGGTTGTTAGCTGTTTTCTCTTATGTCGTAATGAAAGAAGAATATTTTCAGAAAAAGAAGGGTCGCCAAAATATTTTTCTAAGTATTAAAGGAATTGCCAGAGAAAGTATTATTTATGGATTTCAGAATAACATTGTCTTTTTAATTATTACTGTGACAGTTATTTTTACGCTTAGTTTTCAAACCATGAATATGTATTGGCAACCCCGTTATCAACCCTTTTTATCTGGTCATGAAAAATTAGGTTATATTTGGACAGGTATAGTCTGTTTTAGTTTAATTGGTAACGAATTAGTTAAAAAGCTTTATTCTCACCTTAAAACCCCGACTAGAAGTTATTTTCTCATAGGTTTAATTGCTGGAATTAGTATGGTTTTAGCCGGAGCTTTAGTTGGTTTTATTCCTTCTTTGAGTTTTTTCTTTATTCACGAAATTGCTCGAGGAGCTCAAGGTCCTTACAGTGATTCACTTTTACAAGAAAATATTCCTTCTGATAAGCGAGCTACGGTTGATTCTTTTGTTTCTATGACTAAAACCGGAGCCGGAGCAATTGGTTTATTTTTCGGCGGCTGGATAGCAGAACAAAGAGGAATTGGGTTTGCCTGGATTATCTCGGGATTGGTTATTCTTCTCTTTTTACCTTTAATTCTTTCAAGAGACAAATAGAGAAATAAAAAGGCTTTTTTGTTCCAAAAGAACGGAAAAGCCTTTTAAATTATTTTATTAGCGGTTGCTAATTATCTTCTGATTGTTATAATATAAGTTAAGTTAACTAAAAAAATGAATTTACAAAGAAAAAATAAAAAAATATGGCTGTCTCATTCTGGTTTAGATATTTTATATCGTTGTCCTAAATGTTTTTGGTTACAATATTGTTCTGGAATTAGACAACCAGAAGGAATTTCTTCTCGTTTACCAGTTCGTTTTGATAAATTAATGAAAGATTATTTTAATTTATTTCGGGAAAAAAATGACCTTCCTCCGTTTGTTAAAAAAATTTTTAAAGGAAAACTACAAGACCCTTTTCAAGAAACATATTTTTATAATCTCAATGAAAAATATGGATTTTACGGTAAATTAGATGAATGCTTTATTACTCCTGAGAATAAACATGTGGTTGTTGATTTTAAAACAGCTAGTTCTGACCCTAAAAAAAGAGAAGAAGTTTTTCCGGCTTATAAAAATCAATTAAATGAATATAGTTTTCTTTTATCACAAAAAGGAAAAGCCGTGGCTGATTATGGATATTTAATTTATTTTTATCCTCAAGAAATTAAAAAATTAGAACAAGGACTTCCTTTGAAAATTTATTTTCAGAAAATTAAAGTAGAACCAGAAAAGGTTTTACCACGTTTAAAGGCCGCCCTTAAAATTTTAGAAGGGCCCTTACCAAAACCTTCAAAAGAATGTCCTTTTTGCCTTTGGCGGGAAAAAGTTAATGATTTAAAAACGGTTTAAAAAATGAAAAAAATTTTATTTATTTGTTTTTCCCTTTTTTTAATTTCTCATTTTTTAGGTTGGGAAAAATTTTATGAGCAATTTAATAATTATGATAAAATAGTTCATATTTTAGCCGGGGCTAGCGCGGTTTTCTTTTTTAATTGGATTTTAAAAGAAAAAGGAGTCAATTATTCTATGGGAAAAACCTGGTTTTATTCTTTAATTTTTTTATTAGTCGTTTCTTTTTTTTGGGAGGCTTTTGAGTATTTAGTAGATAATCATTGGGGCCGGACAACTTTAACTCCTTTACAAATTGGAGCCAAGGATACTTTGACTGATTTTTTAAGTAATTTTGTTGGAGGAATCAGTGCTTTAATTATTCTTTATTTTCAAAAATAAGATTGATTTTTAATTCTTTAAAATTAAACTAGGGGATAATTTTGTTGTCGCTTAACAATATTTATGTTATAATTTTAAGAGAAAAGTCTTAATTAAGGCAATTTTATTAATTAAAATGATTCCGGATAATTTAAAAAACATGCGGCCTAAAAATATTGTTATTTGTAATCGCAAAGGGGGGACAGGCAAAACTAACGTGGCGGTTAATTTGGCCGCTTATTTAGCCGCGGTAGGTAAAAAAGTTCTTTTAGTTGATTTAGACCCCCAAGCCAATGCGACTTCTGGTTTAGGATTATTGGAAAATCAACCTGGAGTTTATGAAGCCATGGCCCAGTCTTATCCCGGGTGGAAAAATATTGTGGCGGTGCGACAAAATTTTTGGTTGATGCCGGCTAATGAAAATTTAGCCGGGGCTGATATTGAGATGGTGGATATGCCACAAAGGGAATTTATTTTAAAAAAAACCATCAACGACCTTTTTTCTCAGCCGGAAGAAAACTTTGATTATATTTTTATTGACACCCCGCCTTCTTTAGGGTTGATTACAATTAATAGTTTAGTGGCCGCCGACCAAGTTTTAATTCCGGTTCAAGCAGAGTATTATGCTTTAGAGGGGTTAAGTCAACTTTTAAAAACAATTAATTTAATAAGAAAAAATTTACAACCAGATTTAAATGTTTTAGGCGCGGTGATTACCATGTATGATAAAAGAGGACGTTTATCAGAAGAAGTTTGGGAAGAGTTATATCGTCATTTTCCCTATTATGTTTTCCGTTCTGTAATTCCGCGTAATGTTCGTTTAGCTGAAGCCCCGAGTTATGGTAAAACTATTTTAGAATATGCTCCTCATTCTAAAGGAGCCCGAGCTTACCAAAGATTAGCTAAAGAATTTTTAATTAATAATTCTTCATAAAAACATTAAAACATAAGAACCCCAGTAGTAGAACGCTTTGCGTTCACTACGGGGCAGGCATAAGAACATAAGAACATAGAACATAAGAACATTTAATTCAGGGTCTGACCCTAATCCCTGAATTCGAGACTCAGCCTCCACCTACGAGGTCTCGCCTCGTAGATACTTCCCACCTAAAAATAGACAAGGAAAAATAGACAAGGTTCGACCTTGTCCAATTCCCACCTACGAGGTCTCGCCTCGTAGTAAAAATAGACAAGGTTCGACCTTGTCCAATTCCCACCTAATTCAGGGTCTGACCCCTTGGGGTCTGACCCTAATCCCTGAATTCGAGACTCAGCCTCCCACCTACGAGGTCTCCACCTACGAGGTCTCGCCTCGTAGTTCCCACTTTGCGTTCACTACGGGGCAGGCATTAAAACATTAAAACATTTTTTTAATTTAGTTTAATAAAATATTTATGGCCCTAGGCAGAGGATTGGGTTCTTTGATTCCCGAAGAAAAACCAACTTTTAAAAAAGAAGACCAGGAAATTTTTGTGGCTACTGGAGAACAAGTTTGGCAAATTCCTTTAGAGCAGATTGAACCCAATCCAGAACAACCAAGAAAGAATTTTGCTCATTTGGCAATGGAAGAATTGATTAATTCAATTAAGGAATACGGGATTATTCAACCTTTGATTTTAACTAAACAAGGAGAAAATAGTTATCAAATTGTGGCTGGAGAAAGACGTTGGCGCGCAGCTAAAGTTTTAGAATTAAAAACAGTCCCGTCTTTAATTCGTTCTATTAAAGAAAATGAAAAATTAGCTCTTTCTCTTTTAGAAAATATTCAAAGAAAGGATTTAAATGCTTTGGAAAAAGCTCAAGCTTATCAGCGTTTAATTAAAGAATTTAACCTTACTCAAGAAGAAATTTCTCAAAAATTAGGCAAAGCTCGAGCTAGTATTGCTAATAGTTTAAGGATTTTAAGTTTGCCAGAAATAATTAAAGAGGCTCTGGCAGAAGAAAAAATTACTGAAGCTCACGCCAAAGCTTTAATGTCTTTAGGAGACGAAACCAGGCAAAAAGCCCTTTTAAAAAGAATTTTAGGAGTGGGTTTAACAGTTAAAGAAACAGAAAATTTAGTTAAGGGGAAAAAAGTAAAAAAGAGAATTGAATTATCTCCAGAGATTTTAAAAAGAGAAAGAATTTTAAGAGAAATTTTAGGCACCAAAGTAAAGATTTCTAGTTCCGGAGGAAAAAATAAAAAAATTAAGGTCGTTCTTGAATTTTATCAAGAAGAAGAATTAGATGAATTAATTAAAAAAATAACTTAGAATTTAATTTTTTGTTAATTAACTAAATTACTAATTTATGGCAGTAGAAAGCAAAAGAAAACAAAACGAACCATTGAATGTCTTTTTGCGCCGATTTACAGAACAAGTAAAACGGAGCGGAGTTATTAATGAGTATAAGAATAAACAATTCTATACTAAAGAAAAAAGTCAAGAACTTAAAAAGAAAAATGCTTTGCAAAAGAAAAAAAGAGGAGAAAAACTTAGTTTTTTGCGCAAAGCCGGTAAAGTTAAATAATTATATGAGCTTAAAAGAAGATATTCAAAAAGATTTTATTCAAGCTTTAAAACAAAAAAGCGACAATCTTAGTGTTTTAAAAAGTTTAAAAGCTTCTCTTCAAAACAAGGAAATTTCTTTAAAAAGAAAAGAATTAAATGAAGAGGAAATAGTTAGTTTGATTCGTCAAGAAATAAAAAAGCGCCAAGAGGCCCAAGAAGTTTTTAGCCGCGTCAATCGGCCAATTCAAGCAGAAAAAGAAAAGTTAGAAATGAATTTTTTAAAAAAATATTTACCCCCAGAACTTTCTTTAGAAAACCTTAATCAAATTGTTGACCAAGCCATTAAAGATTTAAAAGCAATTGGCCGACAAGATTTTGGTCGAGTAATGAAGGAAGTAATGGCAAAAGTTAAGGGTCAAGCTGAAGGGAGTAAAATTAAAGAAATTGTGGAAAAAAAACTTGGTTAAAAATATTTTGATATTTTAAATAAAAATATATGGGGATTTTTAATAAAAAGGGAAAACAATTAAATAAAGCTTTTGTTTTATTAGTTGGTTTTTCCTTATTTTTTATTTGTTTTTTTGGTTATTTAACTCAACCTGTTTTAGCTCAATCTTTAGGCAGTGAACAATTAACTGAATTTGGAGAAACAGTTGGTTATGGAGAAGCTACTTTGCCCCAAGCGATTGGAAGAATTGTCCGCATTGGTTTAAGTCTTTTAGGCTTGTTAGCGGTCATTATTATGATTATTGGCGGATTTATGTGGATGACTTCTGGTGGGGCAGTGGAAAAAATTAAAAAAGCCAAAGGAATTATGATTAATGGCTTAATCGGACTTTTGATTATTGTTTTTGCTTATGCTCTGGTTAGTTTTGTCATTGGTCAGTTAGGGGGAATATCTTCAAACGGAGAGACTTCAGGGGGCTGTGAACCTGGTTTATGTTGTGCCACTGGTTGGCGGTGTAGTTCAGAAAGAAGGTGTGAAATTGTTGATTCAAATTGTTCTTTGCCTTCAGACGCTTTTAAAATAAAAAAAATTGTGACGGCTCACGACGGGTTAGAACAAAATTATCACCAACAAGTTCATCTTTGTTCAATTATTAAACCGATTTTTAATAATACTTTAGATAAAGAAAGAATTAATGATTTAAGTTCTCAAGGAGAATTAAGAATTGAGTTAGAAGAAGACAAGATAAATGGTCTTTGGCAAGCCCGGGGAAATAATTTAATCTTTAGACCAGAAGAAAATTGGCAAGAAAATACTAAATACCAATCTTATTTTCCTAAAACAATAATTAATACGCGGTCAAAAATGTTGCAAGCTTGTTTAGCCGCCGGAGGTTGTTCAGAAACCAGTCTTTATTTTATTTGGAATTTTACTACCGGAGAAACACTTGATGATGTTCCTCCAGAAATTACTTCTACTTATCCTATTTTTGATTCTGAAAATCCTGATTATCCAGACCAAAATGTTTCTCGTAATCCAGTGATAGAAGTTTCTTTTTCCGAGGCCATTGATATAACCACGGTGGCGGATGAAAATGACCAGTTGCGGTCCAATATTTGGATAGCTGAATTAGATAGAGAAGGAGGAGAGATTGTTAAAAAATTACCCGCAGAAAATTTTAAAGTTAAAGGCGAAGAAAATGGATTTAAAATTTCTTTAATTGATGGTTTTCTTTTAGATAGTTTTAAATGGTATCGGATTTATGTTTCTGAAGTGGAAGACCTTTGTTTAAATCCTATGTCTGAATCTGTAATTTGGGAGTGGCAGACTAATGACCAGTCTTCAGGAATTAAATCTTATTATCCCCAAGGAGACCAAGTTTGCCCAGACGAAAGTATTAGTGTGGTTTTTAATACTCAAATGTATGATAATTTAGTTCGTTTTAATATTAAGGGTGGGGGAGATAATTGGAGTTTTGAATTAAGGCCAAGTGATTTGAATCATCCTTATGAGAAAGAAGTTTTGGGAGGAATTTTAAGAGTAGATGACCCTGGAGAACCAATTAGAAATAATTTTAGAGTTTTTACTTTTCAACCCGATAATGATTTAAAAACAAATGTTACTTATAAAATTGACATTTTAACTGATTTAGTCATTGACCAACAAGGAACCCTTTTAACTGGTGGTTGGGAATTTACCACGGTTAGTTTAAGTGATTGTCTTTGTTCTCCTTGGATTAGCCGCTTAGAACCAGCCCAAGGTAAAAGAGGGGAGTGTCTTACTTTACAGGGTCGATGTTTTACTGGAACTAGTTCTCAACCAGCCACAGTAAAACAAGTTGGATTTATTCTTGATGAGGTTATAACTGAAGGAGAAATTGGTGGGTTTGATGCTAATTATATAACTACCACAGTTCCTAATAATTATTCTTTAGGTGACCGTTTAGAAATTCAAACTACCATTGAATATCAATCTAATCAGGATTTAGTAAAAAGTAATTTAGTTGAATTTTATGTTGATAGTGATGAGCAAGCTGGAGGACCTTGTCTTTTGTCGATTAAACCTGGAGCTGGTTATCCTGGTGAAAGTAAAGTCAGTTTATCCGGACTTAGGTTTGGTCTTGAATCTAAAGAAAGTGAAATTTTATTTTATAACCAAAAATCAGCCTCTTGGCAGAAGTGGGAAGAAAAAAAAGTTGAACAAGTCTCTGTTCCTTTGGGAACCAAATCCGGATTAGTTTATTTAATTAATAGTCAAGGAAAAAGTAATGGTTTGCCTTTTAGTGTTTTATTTCATCGGGGTCTTCCCGGAGAAGCTTGTTTAGAAGAAAGTTTTTGTCCGCTTAATTCTGCTTTTGCTTGTGCCGCACCAGTTTATCAATGTTTGTATGAATCTGGAGATGATTGTCGTTGTTGTTGTATTCCCGAACCAAATTCTTGTCAAGGAGATTTAGAATGTATGGCCGGACAAGGTGATTGTTCAGGAGAAAGTCGCGGACTTTGTTGTGGCTGTGAAAATGACCAGGAATGTGGTCTTGGTTCTGGTTGTGGAATTTTAGACCCAAATCGTTGTTGTTATCCTCATCCTTCAATTACCCAAGCCCTTCCTCAAGGAGAGAATGTTTGTCTAAATACGGGAATTAAAATTAGTTTTAATCAGGTAATGGATCAAGATTCTTTGAAAAAAAGTAATATTAATTTATATAAATTATCTTCTCTAGAAGAAGCCGTTGAAATTGATTTTAATTTATTAATTCATCAGGATTTAAAGCAAATTACTCTTTTGCCTGAAAAGTGTCTTTTAGATCCAGAGACTAGTTATCAAGTAGAATTATTAGGGGGTCAAGATGGCCAAGGAATTAGAAATCAATGGGGAGTTTCTTTAAAAAATGATGAAAATGATTGGAAATTTACTACTGGAACAGATAGGCATTTTTGCGAGCCTGAAAAAATTATTGTTGACCCTGAAAAAGGGGCAGTAGAATTTTTTAACGAAGAAGTAGTTTATACGGCTCAAGCTTATGATGCGGAAGAAAATTTAGTTTGTTTACCAAATTTTATTTGGGAAGCAGCGGATGTAAAGATTGCCATGGTTGATCCTAGTCAAGGATTGCAAACCATGGTTGCTCCGAAGGGAGTAGCCGGAGAAGCAACCACTAATATTACTGCCAATTGGAGAGCCATAACCGGAACAGCANNGGAACAGCAGAATTTACCAGTATTTTAACTCCCCCGGAAATTAAAGCGATTAGTCCAGAACAAGGAAGTAATGACCCGCGAATTCCAACTTATATAACTATTCAAGGTCAAGGATTTGGAGAATTTCAAGGAGAAAGCATGGTGAAATTTGGAGAGCATGAAGCAGAAATAGGATGTAATAATTGGTCAGATAATCAAGTTATAGCCATTGTTCCGCCAGATTTAGAAATGGGGGTGAATTATAAAGTAAAAATTATTAATGCTTTTCAAGGTCCAAGTGATTCAGTTTGGTTTGACGTAAGAAATGTTTTTCATCCAGGAATTTGTGAATTAAATCCTGCCCAAGGAGGGGTGGGAGACCAAATAACTATTGAAGGAATTAATTTTAGTGACCAGCAAACAGAAGGTTATGTGCTTTTTGGTCAAGGAGGAAACAATCCCCAAGAATTAAAAGAATTTAAAAGTTGGTCCAATACCAAAATTAAATTAGTGGTTCCAGAAGTGCCAGAACAAAC
>DKES01000002.1:658-4550 GCA_002452615.1 Patescibacteria group bacterium UBA6816 | reverse complement strand
AAAAAAATATATAGAATAAAATCTAAAATTGTTACTAATCCTCCAGCAATAACAAACTTAGATAATTGCCTTAAGTAAAGACGCTTGCCAATAATCGGCAATTTAAATAAAAATCTATCAATAAAAGAAAAAAAATTTTTTATCATTAAACTTTTTAAAAATTTTTATTTAAGATATTTAATTTTATTTTGATTGTGTTCTTCTATAGTCCGGGAAAAAATAGTTTCTCCTTCTGGTCCCGCCAAAAAACAGCAATAATCATTTTCCAAAGGGTTAAGCACCGCCATAATAGAAGAAAAACTCGGGTTATTAATCGGGGTCGGGGGCAAACCCGCGTTTAAATAAGTATTATAAGGAGAAGGAATTCTAGTATCCTCATAAGTTAATCTGGCTTGAGGGTCTCCTAAAATATAATTAATGGTGGCACAAGATTCCAGAGCCCAGCCAACCTTTATTCTTTTTTTAAAAACATCAGCAATTAAGCGCCGGTCCTGGTCTAAAGAAGCTTCTTTTTCAATTAAAGAGGCCATAGTTATTATTTCAAAAAGAGAGATAGAAGAATTATCTAACTCGTTTTTTAAAGGCAAATAAACTTTTTGATTAAAATTGTCTAACATTTTTCTAATAATTTCTTCAGCGTTTGTTTCCTGATAAAAACGATAAGTATCAGGAAAAAGATATCCTTGTAATCCGACTAATTTAAACTCGGCTGAAGAATAGGGAAAATAAAAATTTTCTTTCGCCTCAGAAAGAAAACCATATTTATTTAAAAGGGGTTCTTGTTGAATTATTTTTTCTAAAGCTAAAGCAAATTCCCCTTCTAAAATTAATTCTTGGTCTAATAAAATTTTTTCTATTTGTTGATTGGTTAACCCTTCAACAATGGTCACTGTTTTTTCTGAGGCCTGAGGCTGTCCAGTTAAAATTCTCAAAATATTTTTTAGCCCGCTCTCTGCTCCGATTTCATATTCCCCTGGCCAAAACTTGTGCCAAGAACGAGTTAAAAATGCATAAATTTTAAAACCAAACTCAGAATTAATAAAATTTTGTTCTTTTAACCTTTCACTAATTTCACTTAAACTCTCTCCTGGTTTAATTATAAATTTGCTAATTTCTTCGGAAATAACTTTTTCTTCCTGAAAAGAATCCTCTAATTCGATTTTTTGACCCTCTTCAGGGGTTTTATCTAGAGAAAAAATAAAAAAGGCAATTAAAACCACTAAGACAAAAAATAAATAACCTAAAAAAATTCCTTTTTTAGACATATAATTATTATTTATTAAAAGAATTCTTTTTAAGAGGATTAAATTGATTGTACAATTCTTTTATTTTTTCTTTTCTTTCTTTAATTTCTGGAAATTCTTTTTTTAAGCGAGATTTTTCTTGACGCACATATTTACGCCGACTTTTAGACCATCGTTTTTTTTCCATATTTCCTTTTTAAAATAGATTAATCTTTTAAAGATTAACAAAAATTATAAAAAAAACAACCATCTTTTAATCTTAAAATTTTGGGCCAGTCTTTAAGATTTAAAAAAAGGTTGATTTAAAATCATGGTTTTCCATAAAATAATTGCTCCTCCCGTCAAAATCATAACATCAGCTAAATTAAAAATTGTAATTTCCCAGAACAAAAAATAATCAATTACTGCCCCGTATAAAATTCGGTCAAAAAGATTGCTAAAAGTGCCGGTTAAAATCAAACTTAGTCCTAAAATATTGGTTAATTCTTTTTTTTGATAACTTTTTAAAATAACCGCACTTAACCAAAAAATAATAATAATTAATAAAAAATACAAAAACTTTTCCGCTAAAGGCAAACTTAAAGCAATTCCCTTATTAAGGGATAAAGAAAAATTAAAATTCAAAAAACTTTTTAATTTCTCACTTAAAGCTATTTGCTTTAAAACTCGGTCTAAAATAAAAAAAATTAAGCAAAAAGCATTAATCCAAAATATTTTTTTAATTAACATTTTATTCTTTTTTTTGTTTACACTCTAAACAATAACGCGCTGTGGGAAGAATTTTTAATCTTGAAGCACTTATCTTTTTTCCACAAATTTCACAAACTCCGTATTTATTTTTTTCTATTTTTTCTAAAGCTAAACTAATCTCTTCTAAAGATTCTCTTAGTCTTTTTTCCATGGATAAACTATCAATAAAAGTAGCCACTTCATCCGCATTTTCATCGTCTGACCTTCCGTATTCAGGAAAACGAACTTTGTAATTATTTTCCCCCTGGCTACTTTTGTCTGCCACTTGACTTAACCCTTCTTCAATCTCTTTTTTTTGGTTTTGTAATTCTTTTTTAATTAAAGACGTTTTTTGTTTCATATTTTTTTTGATATAAAAAAGGGCTAAACCCTTCTCTTCTTTATTTTTTCATTAAATAAATAAACTGCTAATTATTGAATAATAATAAATTAGTATAAACCTTAATTTACGATTAACAAGAGAAGTTATCCACAAAAAACTTTTAATCAAATATTAACCAGGTTTTTGTTTCCTTTTCTGTTTGAACTAAAAACATTTTTCTTAATCCGGTCTGATTTAAATCAAAATAAAGAGCTTGTTTAAAACAAGGTTCTCGTTGAAAGATTAAATCTTCTTTAATAAATTTTTTGGTTAATTCTAAATCATTAGAAATAAAAGAATTTGTTTTTTGGGTCCACAAAAAAAGATTATCCCCAAAACCCCACTCTTCTTCTAAATAAAAAATATTTTGGCTTTCTATCTGTTTTTCTTTAAATTCAAATAAATTTGGGTCAACAATTAATTCATTAAAAACGGTTTGGTCTGGTAAAATTTTTTCTTGTTTAACTGGGTTTTGCCAGGCTACTAATTCCTTAATATTTTTTTTAATTGTTTCTAAGTTCTTGTCCTGGATTGGATAAGCTAAAACAAATTTTTTCTTAATTTCTTCTAGAGAAAAAAACTCTTTATTAAAAGTTATTGAATTTAAATCAATTAAATTTTCTGTTTCAAAATTAATAAAGACTTCTTTTTCTTTTAAAGAAAAGGCTTTAAATTTTATTAAATTGTTTTCATGTTTTGACCAAAACTCTAAATTAAAAAAGCCGGTAAAAACCGGGGAGGGCATAAAATCAGACCAAGAAAAACTTTTTTGTTGAGGGAAAAATCCATTTTTTTCTAAAAAAATAGGTTGCTGGCTAATTAAACAAATTTTCGAATTAATTTTTTCAATAAAAAAGCCCTGATTTCTTATTGGGACAATTATTTCATCTAAACTAACTCCTTTTTTTGTTTTAGCTAAAAACAAAGCCGGGTCAATTGAATTTTTTTCTTGATTAAAAGGAACAATTAGTGCCAATTGATTAAAAAATTTATAATTTTCTTTTTTAAAAAAACTCTTAATTAATGATTGGTCAGAAAAACTATTTTCTAAATATTTTTTCCCTAACCATTGCTGAGTTATTTCTCCTTTTTTACTATAATTATTCAAATCTAAATGAAAATATATAAAAGTATTTTGGGGAACAAATTTTATTAAATTATCTGGCTGATAAAAACAATAAAATCCTAATAAAAAAATCATTAAAAGCAAAAGAGTAAAGATTATTATTTTTTTGGGGATTTTCATAAAAGCATCATAAATAAAATCAAAGGGGTTGTCAATCTGCCTTAAATCAATTATAATTATTTTAATAATTAATCTTAACTTAATTTAAAAAAGACATGACTAATTTACTACAAAAGAAAGATTATTCCCAGTTGATAAAATCCCTTCCTAAAGAAGGAGATTTAATTGAGGGAAAAGTTATTGAAATCGGTCGAAATGAAATTTATTTAGATATTAATGGTATTACCACAGGAATAGTTCGGGGGCCAGAACTTTTTGATGAATCAGGAGAATTTTCCGACCTTAAAAAAG
>DKES01000002.1:0-628 GCA_002452615.1 Patescibacteria group bacterium UBA6816 | reverse complement strand
CACCAAAAGGCTTGGAATCATTTAGAAAAACTAATTAAAGACGAGAAATTAATTGACGTGGAAGTAATAGATGCTAATAAAGGAGGTTTATTGGTTCGCTATAATAAAATTCAAGGATTTTTACCTGTTTCTCAGTTAAAACCAGAAAATTATCCTCGAGTAGAAAGTGGGGACAAAAACAAAATTTTAGAAAAACTTAAAAAATTTGTAGGACAAAAAATCTTAGTAAAAATAATTTCAATTGATGAAAAAGAAAATAAACTAATTGTTTCTGAAAAAAATGCCACCGCTACCCAAGAAAAAAAAGAAATAAATAAAAAATATAAAGTCGGAGATGTGGTTGAAGGTAAAATTAGTGGTTTAGTTGATTTTGGAGCCTTTATTACCTTTGATGAAAATCAAGAAGGATTGGTTCATATTTCTGAATTAGCTTGGCAAAGAATTGACCACCCTAAAGACGTGGTTAAAGAAGGAGAAAAAACAAAAGCTCAAATTATTGGCATTACTGATGATGGCAAAATATCTCTTTCTATTAGAAGACTAATTAAAGACCCTTGGAAAGAAGTTGAAAATAAATACAAAGTTGGACAAAAGGTAAAGGGGAAAGTTTTAAAAACAAACCTTTTTG
>DKES01000018.1 GCA_002452615.1 Patescibacteria group bacterium UBA6816 | reverse complement strand
GGCATTGCTGGGTAGCTACGTTCGGTTTGGATAAACGCTGAAAGCATATAAGCGTGAAGCCGTCCCTAAGATTAGGTTTCGTTTGAGGTTTCTGGGAGAATACCAGATACATAGGCTTTAGGTGTAAGACTAGCAATAGTTTTAGCCGAGAAGTACTAATCAACCGATCTCTAATTCACTATTTAGTTTATTTCAATATAAAAAAGTTTTTGGATCAAGAATTCTCAGCTGGTGCTTTTAGCGAGAGGGCCACACCCGTTCCCATTTCGAACACGGAAGTTAAGCCTCTCAGCTCTGATGGTAGTCCTTTGGGGCGAGAGTAAGTCAGCGCCAGCTTAGAGTTCTTGATCCTTTTTTGTTTTGACTAAATTATTTAACCGAGTAAAATATAAATATGAAAATAATTGCTGACCTCCACATTCATTCTCGTTTTTCACGAGCTTGTTCTCCGCAATTAACTTTACCTAATTTAGATAAGTGGGGAGCAATAAAAGGAGTTAATCTTTTAACTGTCGGTGATTTTACTCATCCAGTTTGGATTAAAGAATGTCAATCACAATTAAAGGCTGAGGGCAACGGATTTTATCAATTAAAAAAAGGCTCTCAAGGAACTCATTTTATTTTTACTACAGAAATATCTTTTATTTATAAAAAAGCAGATAAAGCAAGGCGAGTACATGAAGTGGTTTTAGCTCCGGATTTAGAAACCGTTTTAAAAATAAATCAGGCTTTGGAAAAAAGGAATTTTAATTTAAAATCAGATGGCCGACCCATTCTTGGCCTTTCTGACCGGGATTTTTTAGAATTAATGAAAAACATTGATTCGCGAATAGAAATAATCCCCGCTCATATTTGGACTCCTTGGTTTTCTGTTTTTGGTTCAAAATCAGGATTTGATTCTTTAAAAGAATGTTTTGGAGATATGACTAAATATATTTTTGCTTTGGAAACCGGTTTAAGTTCTGACCCTCCTATGAATTGGCGAGTTTCTAATCTTGACCCTTACATTTTAGTTTCTAATTCTGATTCTCATTCTTTAAAAAATATTGGCCGAGAAGCAAATGTTTTTTCCATAGAAGAAAATAAATTTTCTTATCAAGAATTAATCCGCATTTTAAAAGAAAAGGATCTTAAAAAATTTTTATACACGATTGAATTTTTTCCCGAGGAAGGGAAATATCATTTTGACGGACATCGAAATTGTCAAATATTTTTTAAACCTTCTCAAACAATAAAAAATAAAGGGATTTGCCCGGTTTGTAAAAAACCCTTAACTTTAGGGGTAAGTTATCGAGTAGAACAATTAGCTGACCGCGAAGAAGACTATTGCCCTAAAGATAGACCCGGTTATAAAAGATTAATTGAATTAGATAAAATTATTGCTGAAGTGCAGGGAGTTAAAAGCCGAGAATCAGTTCAAGTTAAAAAGATTTATCAACAAATGATTGAAAAAATAGGAAATGAGATTTCCATTTTAACTGAAATTCCTTTAAAAGAATTAGCTCAAAAAGGAGTAGAGGAAAGAATTGTTCAGGCCATTGATAAAGTTAGAAGGGAAGATTTATTAGTCCAACCCGGTTATGACGGCCTTTACGGAAAAGTTAATATTTTTAAAAAACAAACTAAGTCTTTAGAAAAAAATTCTTTAGGACAGAAAAGTCTTTTCAATTAATTTAAAAAAAATTATCAATTAATCTCAAAATATATTATGAAAATTTATCAAAGAAAAAAAAGGATTTATTTAGACCACGCCGCCACTACGCCAACTGACCCTCGAGTGGTTAGGACCATGGTTCCTTATTTTTCTAAAGTTTTTGGTAATCCTTCTAGTCTTCATGAAACAGGGTTTAAAGCAAAAAAAGCCCTGGATTCGGCGCGACAAAAAATAGCTAATTTTATTAAAGCTGCTCCTGAAGAAATAATTTTTACTTCTGGAGGAACAGAGGCTAATAACACTGCTCTTAAAGGAGTTTTTTACGCGCTTGATTTGCCAGGAAAACATTTTATTACCTCTAAAATAGAACATCACGCTGTTTTAGAACCGGCGGAGTTTTTAGAAAAACAAGGCGGCGAAGTGACTTATTTGCCAGTGGATAAAAAGGGTATTATTGATACGGTTAAATTAAAGGAAGCTCTTAGAGATGAAACTGTTTTAATTTCTATTATGCACGCCAATAATGAAATCGGGACGATTCAACCCATTAAGGAGATTGGCAGTTTGATTAAAGCGGAAAAAGAAAGAAGGAAAAAAGAGAAAATTAACATTCCTCTTTATTTCCATACTGACGCAGTGCAAACTTTTGGCCACTTACCTCTTAATGTTGAAGAATTGGGAGTAGATTTGCTTTCTGCTTCAGCGCATAAATTTTATGGACCTAAGGGAGTAGGCTTACTCTATCTTAAAAAGGGAATTAAAATTGTTCCCTGGTTACAAGGAGGTGAACACGAACAAAATCGGCGCGCTTCTACGGAAAATATTTCTGGAATTGTTGGTTTTGCTCGGGCCGTGGAATTAGCTGAACAAGAAATGGAAAAAGAAAACAAAAGATTAATAAAATTAAGAGATTATTTTATTAATAAAATTTTAAGCGGGATTAAAGGATCTTATTTAAATGGTCACGCCCAAATGAGATTGCCTAATAATGTTAATGTTAGTTTGGCCGGATTAGAAGGAGAAAGTATGTTAATTGATTTAGACCGTTTTGGAATTGATTGTTCTACTGGTTCGGCTTGTACTTCAACTTCTTTAAAGCCTTCTCATGTGATGATGGCCATTAGCGTTAAACCAGAATTGTCTCATTCTTCTTTAAGATTTACTTTGGGTCGAGGAACTAAAAAAAGAGATTTAGAT
>DKES01000006.1 GCA_002452615.1 Patescibacteria group bacterium UBA6816 | reverse complement strand
TTTCTTTCAAGCCCCTTAAATAATCAGGTCGTCCACTAATAGCCGCCTTAACTAAAACACGAGAAGTTTCTTGAAAAGAAGCCGCGGACAACCAAGAATCAGTAGAAAGAGAAACTCGGGTAATGCCTAAAAGCTGTTCTTCTCCTTTAGCTGGTTCCAAGCCTTTTCTTTTTGCCTCTTGATTAACTTCTTTTAAATAAGCTTTAGGGACTACTTCTCCGGGCAATAAATTGGTTCCTCCTCCACTTTTGATTAAAGCACGGGAGAACATTTGGCGGATAACTAATTCCACGTGTTTAGTATTTAATTTCTGTCCTTGAGAAGAATAAATATAACTAATTTCTTTTAAAATATATTTTCCCACCGCCTCTTTTCCTTTTAAACGATAAAGTTCTCTTAAATCCAAGCTCCCATCAGTTAATTGTTGTCCGGCCTTAACTTTTTCCCCGTCTTTAACCCAAATGTCATAGCCGGTCACATTATATTCTTCTTGGTCATCTTTTTGATAAATCACTTTAAGATTATATTTTTCTACTTTAACTTCTCCATTATGTTTGGCTTTAATTTTTTTGCTTTTTCCTTTTTTGTGGGAAAAACTAGCTAAAAGGTCTCCCTTTTTAACTTTTTCTCCGGTTTTAACCTCTATTTTCCAGGTTTCATCTTCATCAAGAA
This sequence comes from Patescibacteria group bacterium UBA6816, assembly GCA_002452615.1. Taxonomy (GTDB): domain Bacteria; phylum Patescibacteriota; class Patescibacteriia; order UBA2591; family UBA6264; genus UBA6264. The sequence goes on along the minus strand of DKES01000006.1, from coordinate 1,868 downwards.
TAAAAGTATCTTGGTGTTGGCCTTGGTATTTAAGATAAAGTTTTTTATCATCTCCCTCTCTTTCTATTTTTAATGTTCCTGAATGATTAGCTATAACTGCTTTCTTTTTCACTGGCCTTACTTCAAATAATTCTTCTACCCGGGGCAAACCCTGAGTAATATCTTCTCCGGCTACTCCTCCAGTATGAAAAGTTCTTAAAGTTAACTGAGTGCCAGGTTCACCAATACTTTGAGCCGCAATCACTCCGGCCGGCATACCAATTTTTACTGGTTTATTATAGGCTAAATCATAACCATAACACTTGGCACAAATTCCTCGCACTGATTTACAATTAGTAATAGAGCGAATACTAACTCGGTCCGGATTTATTTCCTGAATGGCTTGAGCTTGAAGGGCATTAATGGTTTCTCCTTTTTTCGCAATCACTTTTTTTGTTTTAGGGTCTTTAATGGTTTCAGTAATGGTGCGACCAAATAAACGAGAAACCCAATCTTCTTCCATAGCTTCATTTTCTTCTCGAGTAATATAAGTTCCTTCTTGATTTCCACAATCTTCTTCGTCAATTACTAAATCTTGAGAAACATCAACCATGCGCCGAGTTAAATAACCAGCCTGAGCCGTTCTTAAGGCGGTGTCTGCGGTTCCTTTTCTTGAACCATGAGTAGAAATAAAATATTCTAAAACATTAAAACCTTCTTTAAAAGAAGATTTAATTGGCAATTCAATTAAGCGCCCGGTCGGAGAAGAAACAATTCCTCTCATTCCAAACATCTGAGTTAATTGAGTCCAAGAACCCCGGGCTCCAGATTGAACCATGGAAAAAACAGGTGAATCAATAGGAGGATTTTCTTCTACGGCTCGGGTAATTTGACTTTTAGCCTTAACCCAAACCTCAATACTCTTGTTATAACGCTCTTCTTCAGTTAAAAGTCCGGTTTCATATTGAGATTGAATTTCATCCACCTTTTTTTGAGCTTGATTTAAAACTTGATATTTTTCTGATAAATCTGGTAAATCATCCATCCCCCAAGAAAGTCCAGAACAAGTTAAATATTCTAAAGTAATTTTTTTAATCCGGTCTAATAATTCCACGGTTTTATCATTGCCATAAAGGGCAATTGATTGATTAACAATTTTTTTTAATTTACCCTTATCTATTTCTTCCTCTAAAGAAGAAAGTTGAGGAAAAAGAATATTATTAAAAATTAACCGACCCAAACTAGTTTCTTGGGCTTGCTGATTAATTTTAACTTTAATAACTTCTTGTAATTCTATTTTATTTGATTGATAGGCTAACAAAACTTCATTAAAATCACTAAAAGCCATGATTTTTTCTTTTTTGTCTTTTAAATGAGTTAAATAATAAGCCCCCCAAACCATATCTTGAGTTGGGGTTACAATTGATTCTCCAGTGGAAGGTTTTAAAAGATTATGAGTGGATAAAATAATGTCCCGGGCTTCTTCTTTGGCTTTTTCAGTAATTGGTACGTGGACTGCCATTTGGTCTCCGTCAAAGTCAGCGTTAAAAGCAGCACAAACCAAAGGATGAATTTGAATTGCTTTTCCTTCAATTAAGACTGGCTGAAAAGCTTGAATTCCTAAACGATGTAAAGTTGGCGCTCGATTAAGAAGCACGTAAGAATTTTGAGTAATTTCTTCTAAAATAGCAAAAACCTCTTCTGAACCTTCTTCAATTAAACGATTAGCGCTTCTAACATTATGGACAATTTCTTTTTTAATTAATTTACTGGCAATAAAAGGTTTAAAAAGTTCTAAAGCCATAATTTTAGGCAACCCACATTGATTAAGTTTTAATTTAGGTCCCACCACAATCACGGAACGACCAGAATAATCAACTCTTTTTCCT
>DKES01000020.1 GCA_002452615.1 Patescibacteria group bacterium UBA6816 | reverse complement strand
GAATCAGGAAAAAATCAGTCAGATTATTAAAAGTATTTTTTTAGTCAAAGAAGATTTAGAAGAATCATTAAAAGGAAAAAAACCATTAGAAATAAAAAGTTATTTAAAAGAATTGGCCAATCAATCTTGGCAAGAACTAGAACAACAAGTAGAAGCACAAAAAGAGAAATTAGGAGAAGACCAGGAAAAATCTTTAATTGCTAAAATTGCTCGTTCTATTTTATTAACCAGCATTGACCGAGCCTGGGTTTCTCATTTAGAAATTATTCAAAATTTAAAAGGAGGGATTGGTTTAAGAGCTTATGGACAACAAGATCCTTTGGCTGAATATAAAAAAGAATCAAGAATAAAGTTTAAACAATTAATGGAAGCAGTCAGAAGGCAGGTAGTTTTTTCTATTTATAAAGTGGGGTTTTTAGAAAAAAGTCCTTTAAGTAATAAAGAAATTAAACTTCAAGGGGCCCCTAAAACAACAGTTTCTCAACCAGCTTCGGCCCGGCCTCAAGGGCAAAAAAAAATAGGTCGCAATGACCCTTGTCCTTGTGGGTCAGGAAAAAAATATAAAAAATGTTGTTATCCTAAATTTGATTAAAGGATTTAAAATTGTTTCTGATTTAGAAGCTATGACTTAGAAAGGACTTGTGTTTTTTTTTCTGATTGTTAAAATAAAAAAAATAAATTTAGATAAATATTTTATGGAAAATAATAAAATCTGGACAACCTTTTCCTTGATTATTCTGGTGGCTCTTTTTTCTTTTTTAGTAGTGAGTCCTTTTATTCCTTCTTGGGTTCCGGGTCATCAGTGGTTTTCTCAGCAGAAAGTTCATTTAGGTTTGGATTTACAAGGAGGAACTCAATTGGTTTATCAAACTGATACCTCTGAACTTTCCGCCGACCAAAGAGAAGAAGCAGTGCAAGGAGTAAGAGACGTGATTGAAAGAAGAGTTAATTTTTTTGGGGTAGGAGAACCAGTTGTTCAAACAGCTAAAGCGGGTCATGAATGGAGATTATTAGTGGAATTACCAGGAATTGAAAATGTTCATGAAGCCATTGAAATGATTGGGGAGACCCCTATTTTAGAATTTAAAGAACCGGGTGGACCCTTAGAGTTAACTGAAGAACAAAAACAATCCATTCAAGAATATAATTCCCAAGCCCAAGAAAGAGCCGAGCAAGTTTTATCCCAGGCCTTGTTGCCAGAAACAGATTTTTCTGCTTTAGCCCAAGAATATTCTGAAGACGAGGGCAGTCGAGACCAGGGGGGAGATTTAGGTTGGTTTTCCCGTGAACAAATGGTGTCAGAATTTAGCCAAGCTGTTTTTGATGATTTAGAAGTTGGAGAAATAACTTCTTCTTTAGTTAAATCAGATTATGGTTATCATATTATTAAAAAAACAGATGTTCGCACCACTGAACCAGAAGACATGGAAATTGAAGTTGAGGGAGTTGGAGAAGGAGAGGGTTCAATCACCTTAGAGCCTCGAGAAGAAGCACGCGCTCAACATATTTTAATTGCCACTCAATCAGAAGAAATGGCTCAGGGAGTAAATTGGGAATATACGGGCTTAACTGGTCAACAATTAAAAACCGCTTTTGTTTCTTTTAATCAACAAACCAATGAAGCTGAGGTTTCTTTAGAGTTTAATGAAGAAGGGGCAAAATTATTTGCGGAAATTACAGGAAGAAATATTGGTCAACCCGTGGCCATTTTTTTAGATAATGCTCCTTTAAGTATTCCTGTAGTTCAAGAAAAAATTCCTAATGGGCAAGCTGTAATTACAGGTCAATTTACTTTACAAGAAGCAAAAGAATTAGCTCAACGCTTATCCGCCGGGGCCTTACCCGTGCCCATAAATTTAATTAGCCAACAGAATATTGGTCCTAGCTTGGGTCGTATTTCCATGGAAAAAAGTTTTATGGCCGGTTTGTTAGGATTTCTTTTGATTATTATTTTTATGGTTTTTCTTTATGGCAAAAGAGGTTTAATGGCCAGTTTGGCTTTATGTATTTATGCTTTAGTAGTTTTAAGTTTGTATAAATTAATTCCCGTAACCTTAACTTTAGCTGGTTTAGCCGGATTTATTTTATCTTTAGGTATGGCCGTGGACGCAAATATTTTAATTTTTGAAAGAATAAAAGATGAAGAAAGATTAGGGAAATCATCTTTAAGTGCGGTTCACGACGGATTTAAACATGCTTGGACAGCTATTCGAGACGGTAATGTTACTACTTTAATTGTTTGTTTTATTTTATATTATTTTGGGACCGGTTTAATTCGAGGATTTGGTTTAACTTTAGGAATTGGGATTGTAATTAGTATGTTTACCGCGATTATAGTTACTAAAACTTTTTTAGAATTATCCACTAAAGAATAATTTATGTTTGATTTTGTTTCTCATCGAAAAATATTTTTTCTTATTTCTGGAGGATTGATTTTAGCTTCCATTATATTTTTAGGGCTATGGGGGTTAAATCCGGGGATTGATTTTACTGGTGGGACCATGATGGAAATAGAATATCCGGAAACAGAAGATTTTACTCTTTTGGAAATTAGAGAAAAATTAGAAGATTTTAATTTAGGAGAAATTAAAATTCAAAAAACAAAAACCAATAGTTTTGTTTTAAGATTTAAAGATATTAATGAAGATACTCACCAACAAGTTTTAGCGGCTTTGGAAAATCCTCAAGAAGAAAGATATGAATCTATTGGTCCGGTAATTGGTCAAGAATTAAAACAAAAAGCCAAGTGGACCATTATTTTAACTCTTTTAGCTATTATTTTTTATATTGCCTGGGCTTTTCGTAAAATTACCCGGATAACTAAAAAGGGAGAGTCTTGGTTTTATGGTTTCGGTGCTCTTTTAGCCCTGTTCCACGATTTAATTATTCTTTTAGGTTTTTTTGCTCTTTGGGGGTTTTTAAAAGGAGCGGAAATTAATACTAGTTTTATTACCGCACTTTTAATTGTTTTGGGTTATTCAGTTAATGATACTATTGTCATTTACGACCGCATTAGAGAGAATATTTTAACCCACCAATTTAAGGATTTATCCCAAACTATTAATTTAAGTTTGAATGAAACTATTGTTCGGTCTTTAAATACTTCCTTAACTACTTTATTTGTGCTTTTAACTATTTATATTTTTGGCGGAGAATCAATTAAAGATTTTGTTTTAGCGATGATGGTGGGAATAGGAGTGGGAACCTGGTCTTCTATTGTTATTTCTAGTCAGTTTCTTCTTTTAAAAAGAAAAATAAAATTATAATTAATTTAAATAATTAATTTTTATGCGTGTTGCTTTAGTCCATGATTTTTTAACTCAATATGGCGGAGCAGAAAAAGTCTTAGAAACTTTTCATGAAATTTGGCCCTCAGCGCCAATTTTTACTTTATTCTATAATAAAAAAATAATGGGAGATAATTTTGCTCAAGCTGACATTCGCGTTTCTCCGATTCAAAATCTTCCTTGGGGAAGTAAAAAATATCGTTGGTACTTACCTTTAATGCCCAGTGCCATAGAAAGGTTTAATTTTAAAAATTATGATTTAATTATTTCTGATTGTTCAGCTTATGCTAAAGGAATTATTACTCATTTAGGCACGCGTCATTTTTGTTATTTGCATACCCCGACTCGTTATTTATGGTCTGACGCCCATGATTACATTGATTCTTTAAAAGGAGGGGAAAAAATTATGAGTAAGTTTATTGCTCCTTTTTTAAATTATTTAAGAGTTTGGGATTATCAGGCCGCGCAACGCCCTGATTTTTTAATGGCTAATTCTCAGTTTGTGGCTCAAAGAATAAAACATTATTACCAAAGAGAAAGTAAAGTAATTTATCCGCCAGTAGAAGTAAATAGTTTTAAAATTAATCCGAAACCAGAAAAATATTTTTTAGTGGTTTCTCGTTTAAGGCCTTATAAAAAAGTGGATTTAGCAATTCAAGCTTTTAATCATTTAAAAATTCCTTTAAAAATAATTGGCACGGGTAATGATGAGGGATTAAGAAAAATTGCCGGGCCTAATATTGAATTTTTAGGCTTTGTTTCCGACCAGGAAAAAATAAAGTATTTTTCTCAATGCCAGGCTTTAATTCATCCTCAAGAAGAAGACTTCGGGATTACAGCGGTAGAGGCTATGGCCAGTGGGAGACCAGTGATTGCTTATCAAAAAGGAGGGGCCTTAGAAACAGTAAAAGCTGGAGTGAGTGGAGAATTTTTTAGTCATCAATCTTGGGAAAGCTTAGCCGAAACCGTGGCCAAATTTAAATCAGAAAATTTTGACCCGCAAAAAATTAAAGCTCACGCCCAAAAATTCAGTCAAGCAAGATTTAAAAAGGAAATTGAAAGTTTTATTCAAGCTCATGTTTAAAAAAATAGATAGGATTCAAAAAACCATTATGGGAGGAGCAATGATTGTGGCTATTTTTTCTATTCTCAGTCGGGTGTTAGGATTATTAAGAGACCGTCTTTTAAGTAGTACTTTTGGGGCCGGGAAAATTCTTGACGCTTATTATGCTGCTTTTCGTTTACCAGATTTAATTTTTAACACTCTGGTTTTAGGAGCTCTTTCTTCTGCTTTTATTCCTGTTTTTTTAAAATATTGGCAAAAAGATAAAAAAGAAGCTTGGCACATCACCAACGGAGTTTTAAATGTTTTGTTTTTGATTATTTTTTTCTTAGTGGTGGTTTGTTTTTTTCTGACCCCGATTTTTATTGAATATTTAGTGCCGGGTTTTGACGCCCCCACCAAAGCTTTAACAGTTTCTTTAACTAGAATCATGTTATGGGGAACCTTATTTTTTACTTTAAGCAATATTGCCGGCAGTGTTCTTAATTCTTTTCAAAAATTTTTTACGTATAGTTTAGCTCCCCTGATGTATAATCTGGGGATTATTTTTGGCATTTTATTTTTAGTTGAGCGGATGGGCTATCAAGGTTTAGCCTGGGGAGTGGTTTTAGGTTCTTTTTTACACCTGTTAATTCAAATTCCAGCTTTAATGAAAAGTGGTTATCGCTGGCAACCAATTTTTAATTTTACTCATCCGGCCATTAAAAAAATTAGCCGGCTAATGTTACCACGCTGTTTTGGTTTAGCGGTTTCTCAATTTAATTTTATTGTTACTACTTTGGTGGCTTCTAGTATTACTATTGGGGCTGTGGCGATTTATAATTTATCTTTTAATTTGATTAATTTTCCAGTAAGTATTTTTGGTATTTCTTTGGCTATCTCTATTTTTCCTGTTTTAAGTCATTGTTTTGCGACGGGAAATAAAAAATTATTTGTTAATCATTTTTCTACTACTATCCGCCGAATATTTTATTTAATTTTACCCACCACCGTGGTTTTATTGGCTTTACGAACCCAAATTGTGCGTTTAGTTTTAGGGGCCGGACTTTTTACTTGGCGAGATACAGTTTTAACAGCTCAAACCTTAGGGTTGTTTTCAGTTTCTCTTTTTGCCCAGAGTCTAATTCCTATTTTTGCTCGGGCTTTTTATGCCACTCAAGAAACAAAAATGCCCGTGAAAATAGCTTTTGTTGGTTTTCTTGTGAACATGGTAGGTTGTTTAATTTTAGGTCATTTAATTGGGGTAGAGGGGTTAGCCCTGGCTTTTTCTTTAGCAGCGATTATTAATTTTGGTTTACTTTATTATTATTTTAATAAAAAAGTTTTTCCTTTGCCTAATCAAGAGATTATGAGAGCGGTGGTTAAAATAGCGGGATTGTCTGTTTTAATGGTAGTGATTGTTCAAGCCCTTAAATATTTGCTTGGTTCCTGGGTTAATATGCAGACTTTTATGGGAGTGTTAATTCAGACCAGTGGCGTCGCTTTAGGTGGATTTTTATTTTATTTTTTCACCAGTCTTTCTTTTGGGTTTTCTGAAGTAAGGGTAGTCACGGAAAATATTTTTAAAAGGGTTCACAATCAAAGGATCTTGCAATTTTTACAAAAACTGCTAAGATTAAAATAGTTCTTTTTAATAAAAAAGGAGGGAAATGTCAAATGAAAAAAAAGAGAGGATTTCTTCGTTATATAGGGGTGAGAAAAAAAATCCAAAAAAAGATTGAAAAATTTCCAGAAAAGCAAGTCATCGGAGATTTAAGGGAAAAGAAAGTTTTAAAAGCCTTGATTAATTTAAAAAATCAGGGTTTAATTCGTGATTTTATTAGAACAGAAAAATTGAGCTATTCTGACGTGATGCTGGGAATTGATTTTTATTGTATTTTTGTTAACAAGAAATATCAGGTTTGTTCTTTTTCCGTCACCGGCTCTCAATGGGTAGAAACACATTTTAAAAAACACCCTGAAATTCCGATTGTGGTTATTGATATTAAGGAAAGTCAAAGTTCTATTGAAAGGAAAATATTAAACCTTAAAAATTATCTCTTAAAAGAAAAATAAGGGACAGTTAATCACTGTTCCTTTTTTTAAAATAAGGAGATTAATAAAGAAAAATTGACATTTGAAGGAGAATAAATTAAAATTTAATCATGATTAAATCTAATATTCGCAATTTTTGTATTATTTCTCATATTGACCATGGAAAATCAACTCTGGCAGACCGCTTATTAGAATTAACCAACACTGTGGCAGAGAATAAAATGCAACCCCAGTATCTTGACCGCATGCCCTTGGAAAGGGAAAGGGGGATTACCATTAAATTGCAGCCGGTGAGTATGAATTATCATTGGCAAGGACAAGAATACATTTTAAATTTAATTGATACCCCGGGACACGTTGATTTTTCTTATGAAGTTTCCCGTTCTTTAGCCGCAGTAGAAGGAGCCCTGCTTTTAGTTGATGTTAGTCAAGGAGTTCAAGCTCAAACCCTGGCCAATCTTTATTTAGCTCAAAGACAAAATTTAAAAATTATTCCTGTAATTAACAAAATTGATTTGCCGGCAATTGATTTAGCTGAAGCAAAAAAAGAATTAATTGATTGTTTAGGGGTTAAAGCTGAAGAAATTATGACTATTTCCGCTAAAAATGGGACTGGAGTAGAAGAAGTTTTAACAAGAATTATTAATGATGTTCCTCCACCACAAGGAAAAAAAGAGGAGCCTTTTCAAGCTTTAATTTATGATTCTTTTTTTGATGAATATAAAGGGGTTATTGCTTTAATTAGGGTTTTTAACGGAGAAATTAAAAAAGACCAAAAAATTAAATTTTTAGCTACTCAAGCAGAGACGAGTGTTTTGGAAACCGGAGTTTTAAAACCAGAATTAGTGGCCCAAAAAGAATTAAAAGCTGGAGAAATTGGTTATTTAATCACTGGTTTAAAAGATATTGATAAGTGTCGGGTGGGAGACACTATTGGATTAAAAAATACTTCTATTTCTGCTTGGCCCGGTTATAAAGAACCCCAATCCATGGTTTTTGCTGGTCTTTATCCAGCTCCCGGACAAGAACCTAAAAAATTAAGAGAAGCTTTAATGAAATTAAGGCTTAATGACGCTAGTTTAATTTTTGAGCCAGAATATTCTCCGGCTTTAGGGTTTGGTTTTCGAGCTGGTTTTTTAGGTTTACTTCATTTAGACATTGTTAAAGAAAGGTTAAAAAGAGAATATGATTTAGATTTAGTAATTACTTCTCCTAGTGTTTTGCATAAAATTTGGTTAAAAGGAACTCCTGAGGTTAAAACTATTCATTCTGCCACAGAATTTCCTGATTTGGAAAGAATTGAAAAGATAGAAGAACCTTGGGTCAAAGTAGATATTTTAACCCCCCAAAAATATTTAGGGGCGGTCATGGATTTTTTAAACACGGCGCCTCAAGGAGCAGCAACGCGAGTAGAATTTAAAGAAACAGATTATTTGTTTCAAAATAAAGAACACCCCTTACAAACCAGAATTATTATTCGCGTTCAAATGCCTTTAAGTTTGCTTTTGGTGGATTTTTATGATAAATTAAAAAGCATTACCCAGGGTTATGCTTCTTATAGTTATGAATTTATTGATTATCGTTTGACGGAAGTAGTAAAATTAGATATTTTAGTCGGAGGAGAAAGAGTTGACCAATTATCAACCTTAGTTTATCGCGACCGGGCTTATCAATCGGGAAGAAAAATAACCAAAGCTTTAAAGGATATTTTGCCTCGACATCTTTTTGAAGTAAAGATTCAAGCGGCAGTGGGAGGGAAAATATTAGCCTCAGAAAGAATCGCTCCTTTAAGAAAAGACGTTACCGCGAAGCTTTATGGAGGAGATGTGACCAGAAAAAGAAAGCTTTTAGAAAAACAGAAAAAGGGAAAGAAAAAAATGGAAAAATTAGGAAAGATAAATATTCCCCCAGAGGCTTATTTAGCGATTAGTAAATCTTAAAAACAAGAATCATGAAAAAAAATACTGTTTTAAAAAAAATACTTTCTTCTAAGTCATTATCTTATTTATTGATTTTATTATTATTTTTTGCCGTGGTTTCTTTGGGTCGAGAAATTAATCGTCAATTCCGTTTACAAAAAGAATACGCTTATTTATCAGAAAAAACCACTTTATTACAATCAGAAAATGAACAGCTTTTAGAAGAGTTGGAAAAAATTCAAACAGATTATTTTTTAGAAAAAGCAGCCCGAACAAAGTTAGGTTTGGGTAAAATTGGAGAAGAAATGATTGTGATTGTTTCTGAAGATTTGGAAGAAAAAGAAGTAGACGCAAATTATTTTAGCCGAAAGATTTCTAATTTTAAAACTTGGTGGAATTATTTTTTTTCTCCAGAAAAAGAGGATTAAATTAAGGATTAATGGACCAATTTATTTTACAATGGATTAACAATTTTGCAGGGAAAAGAGAATGGTTAGATATGTTAGGGGTAATTATTAGTGAATATTTAATTTTTCTTCTGCCGATTATTATTTTTTTAGTTTATTTTTTTTCTAAAAAATCAAATGGTTTTTTAATTTTTAAAAAAATATTATTAAGTTTAATTTTTGTTTATCTTTTTAATTATTTAATAGGTTATTTAGTGGCTCGCCCCCGTCCGTTTGTAACTGATAAAGGAATATATCAATTGGCCAAATTTTTTGCCCGGGCCTCTGATTATTCTTTTCCTTCCCAACACACTGCCACGGCTTTTGTTTTAGCCTTGGTGGTTTTTTTGGATAAGAAAAAATTAGGAATAATTTTATTAATTTTAGCCGCTTTAATTGGTGGAAGCAGAATTTTTGTCGGGGTCCATTATCCCAGTGATATTTTAGGGGGAATTTTAATGGCTTGTTTAAGTATTTTATTTATTGATTATTTAATAAAATTTAAAACAATTTTTAGAAAAACTTAAGGGTTTGGTTTTTAAAATTTGTGGTAAAATTAAAAAGAAAAGTAGATTAAATAAAATTAAATAATTTTAAGCAAAAAACTATTCGTTTAGCGAATAGTTTTTTATTATTAATAGCAGGAGCGGGAATTGAACCCGCGACAAATGCCTTATGAAGACACTGCTCTACCCCTGAGCTATCCTGCCTGGTTACCCTCCCTTGCTTTAGGCAAGGGAGGGTCTGGTTGCGGGGAGGGGATTCGAACCCCCAACCTTCAGGTTATGGGCCTGACGAGCTGCCATTGCTCTACCCCGCGATAAAAAGTAATAATATTATACTAAAAATTTATAAATTAAGCAAGAGTTTTAGAAAAGGGCTGGTGAGCCAGCCCTTTTAGTTTTTTTTCATTTTCCTTATTTTAATTCGAGTCAGGCGCTTAGTTTCTCGAGGAAAGGGATGGGGTTTGACTTGATTTTTTAGAAAAGGAAAATAATTTTTTGGGATAAATAATTCAAAAAAGGGAATTAAAAAAAACCATTTAATCATTTTGTCCTCCTTTTATTGGTCAAGAATTTTTCTAAACAAATAATGCCGCGGGAGGGAATCGAACCCTCATGGAGTAAACTCCATACGATTTTGAGTCGTACGCGTCTGCCTGTTCCGCCACCGCGGCATTATTTATCTAGGAATTTCTCCGTAATCTTATTTTAACAGATCTTTTAATCTCTTAAAAGATTTTAATTAATCTTTTTTTTGCTTCTTTTTTCCCGGACAATCTTTTTGTGGACAAACTATTTTTTCTCCTTTTTTAACCATTAAGCTGTCACAATCAGGACATTTTTCCGCCACAGGTTCATCCCAGAGAGCAAAATCACATTTGGGCCAACCAGAACAACCAAAAAAGAATTTTCCTTTTTTAGTTCTTTTTTTAACAATTTCTCCTCCGCATTTTGGGCAAGGAATATCAATTTTTTCATTGACTGAATTTCCATTTTCATCACTTAATGATTTAGTGTAACGGCATTCAGGAAAGCCAGTACAAGCGAGAAATTTACCAAAGCGGCCGGTTTTTATTACTAAAGGTTGACCGCACTGAGGACAAATTTTGTCTGTTTCCTCGTCTTTAAATGTTTTTTTAATGTTTTCTTCTTTCATTTTTACCTCTTTAATAAATGGTTGATAAAATTCTTGAAGTATTTTTAAAGGTTCTTTTTTATTTTGGGCAATTTGATCTAATTGGTCTTCTAAGAGGGCGGTAAACTTATAATCAACAATTTCTGGGAAATGTTTGGTTAGAAAATCATTAACTAAAATGCCAATTTTAGTAGGAAAAAGAGCTTTTCCCTTTTTATTAATATAATTTCTAGTTTGAATAGTAGAAATAATACTAGCGTAAGTAGAAGGACGCCCAATCCCGTGTTTTTCCAAAGTTTTCACTAAACTAGCCTCAGTATAACGGCCGGGCGGTTCTGTAAAATGTTGAGAAGGGTGTAATTTTTTTAAGGCTAAAACTTGACCATTTTTTAAAAGAGGAAGCAAGTTTTCTTTTTGTTTTTCCGGATATAGTTTAGCCCAGCCTAAAAATTTAATTGTTAAACCATTGGCGCGCCAAGTATATTCTTTAGCTTTAATGTCCACGGCCATGGACTCAAGTATTTCATTGCTCATTTGAGAAGCTAGGGCGCGACGCCAAATTAAATCATAAAGTTTAAATTGATTTTTATTTAAATAAGAAGCGATTTTATCCGGAGGATATTGGCAACTAACCGGACGAATGGCTTCGTGCGCTTCTTGGGCTAATTTTGATTTGGATTGATAGTGTCGGGTTTGTTGGTAATCAGACCCAAATTCTTTTTTTATTAAAGTTGCGCTTTCATTAATAAATTTTTGAGACAAACTCAAGGAATCAGTACGCATATAAGTAATTAAGCCGGTATTGGTTTTTTCCCCTAAAGGAACTCCCTCGTAAAGTTGTTGGGCTATCATCATGGTTTGTTTAGTGGAAAATCCCAGGCAATTATTAGCTTCTTGTTGTAAGGTACTGGTAATAAAAGGGGGTCGGGGAGCTTTTTGAACCTCTTTTATTTTTATGTTTTCTATAACATAAGTGGCCTTGGTTAAATCTTTAATTATTTCTTCAATTTGTTTTTTTGATTTAAGGTCTAATTTTTCAATTCTTAGATTATTTTTTTTAATAAGATTGGCCCAAATAATTTTTTCTTGAGCCATTAATTCGGCTTGAAGAGACCAATATTCTTGAGGTTTAAAATCGTTAATTTCTTTTTCTCGGTCAACTATTAAACGAACCGCTGGAGATTGGACTCGACCAGCGGAAAGGCCTTTAAATATTTTTTTCCAAAGCAAGGGGGATAATTTATAACCAACTAAGCGGTCTAAAATGCGGCGGGTTTGTTGAGCTTGAACTAAATCAAGGTTTATTTTTCGAGGAGATTTTAAAGATTCTTTTATTGCTTCTGAAGTAATTTCATGAAAAGCAATTCTTTGACTATGAGGAGCTTTTAAAATATAATCCAAGTGCCAGGCAATTGATTCTCCTTCTCGGTCTTCATCAGTAGCAAAATAGATTTGGTCTGCTTTTTTGGCAATTTTTTTTAATTGATTAACAATTTTTCTTTTTTTTGTAGGAATAACATATTGGGGAGTAAAATCATTTTCTACTTCAATTCCCAGTTTTCCTTTTGGTAGGTCGCGGATATGACCTTGGCATGATTCAACTAAAAAATTATCTCCCAGAAAGCGAGTAATAGTTTTAGCCTTAGTTGGTGATTCAACAATAATTAAATTCATTTTAATTGATAATATTTTCCTTGAGATTTTTTTACCTTGCCATTAATTTCCATCATCGTCAAGAGAGAAAGCACTTTTAAAGGGGTTAATTTTGTTTGGGCAATTATTTTTTCAATAGAACTTGGTTGAGTTTGTAGGTGTTTTAAAATTATTTTTTCTTCATTAAAATCAGTAAAAATTTGTTTTTGTTGAAAACCGTCTTTAAAATTAAGGGCGGTTAAAATATCTTCTGGAGTGGTGACTGCCTGAGCGCCCATTTTAATTAGTTTATGTACTCCTACAGAATTAGTTTGGTAAATATTTCCCGGAACAGCAAAAACTTCGCGGCCTTGGTCTAAGCTAAATCGGGCCGTAATCAAAGCGCCTGATTTTTCCGGTGCTTCAATAACCAGGGTGCCCCAGGACATTCCAGAAATAATTCGGTTACGAGCTGGAAAAGTCCAATGAGAAGGGGGAGTATCAGGAGGATATTCACTTACTAAAGCCCCTCCCGCGTCCACAATTTCTTGAGCTAATTTTTTGTTTTCTCGAGGATAAATTCTATTTAAGCCAGAACCTAAAACAGCAATCGTTTTTCCTTTGGCTTTTAAAGCGGTTTGATGGGCTAAAGTATCAATTCCCAAAGCCAAACCACTGACAATGGTTAGTCCTTGGGCCACTAATTCTTTAACCAAAAATTTAGTAGTGGCTTGACCATAAGTAGACATTTTTCTAGTTCCTACCACGGCTAAAGGAAAATTTTCTTTTGCTTTTATTTTCCCCAAATAAAAAAGGTTTTTTGGCGGATCATAAATTTGTTTTAAAAGCAGGGGATAGTCTTTGTCTTTAATGGAAATTTTTGACATATCACTGGTATAACAAATATCTTTTCATTTGTAAATGGGGTCAGACCCCAAAATTTAGCTCCTGTAAATTTGCTTTCAGAGCGGGTTTTAGAGTGTATTTTTCAAATATTGAATTTTTATCAATCTGAGGTCTAACTCCAGACTTTACCTTTGACTAAATTATTTTAAAAGGTAAAATAAGAATATGTATCATGAAAAGAAAATAATTTTAACAGGAGGAGGAACAGCTGGTTCAGTTGTTCCTTTGTTAGCTGTGGCTGAAGAAATAAAAAGAAAAGACCCCGAGGTTAATTTTTTATTTATTGGAACAAGAAAAGGAGTTCCAGAGAAAAAAATGGTTCAGGAAAACCATTTGCCTTTTCGCTCAATTTTTTCTGGTAAATTAAGACGTTATTTTTCTTGGCAAAATTTTATAGACCCTCTTTATATTATTTTAGGTTTTGTTCAATCTTTTTTAATCCTTTTAAAATTCCGTCCTCAGGCCGTGGTTTCCGCTGGGGGTTTTGTGGCGGTGCCCTTGTCTTTAGCGGCGCGCTTATTAAAAATACCAGTTTTTATTCATCAGCAAGACCTTCAACCGGGTTTAGCTAATAAAATTATTGCTCCTTTGGCTCAAAAAATTACCGTCAGCTTTAAAAAATCTTTAAATGATTTTCCCGCAGCAAAAGTTGTTTTTACTGGTAATCCTTTTCGTAAAGTTATCTTACAAGGGGATTGCGAGAGAGCTTTTCATCGCTTTAATTTACAAGCCAACTTACCTGTTTTATTGGTCATGGGAGGAGGATTAGGGGCAAAAAATATTAATGAGGTTATTTTTAAAATTGCTCCTGATTTGGTTAAGTTTTGTCAGGTTATTCATCTTACGGGAAAAAATAAAGGCCAAACAATAGCCAAAGAAGATTTAATTATTAATCGTTATCATCAAGTAGAGTTTCTTACTCGAGAAATGCCAGATGTTTATAAGGTGGCTGACTTAGTAATTACCCGGGCTGGATTAGGAGCTTTAACTGAATTATCAGTTTTAGCTAAGCCTAGTTTGGTTATTCCGATTACTGATTCTCATCAGGAAATAAATGCTCAATATTTTAAAGAACAAAAAGCAGTGGTTTTAGTTAAGGAAAGTGAATTAATTCCAGATAAATTTTTAAAACAACTTAAAGATTTAATTAATAATCAATCAGAATTAAAGAGATTAAGCCAGCAAATTCATCAATTATCCCAACTTCAGGCCGGAGAAAAAATTGCCCAAATAATTTTAAACACTAAAAAAAATTATCAGAAATAAAGTTATCCACAGTTTATTAGCACTCAAACTTGACGAGTGCTAATTTATTTTTTAAAATAAAAAAAGAAGAATTATTTTAATTTTATGAAACCAAGACAAGATATTTTATTAAAAAATATTATTCAAGAATATATTAAAAAGGCTCAACCTGTTGGTTCAAAAGTCTTAAGTCAAAGTATGCACCCAACAATTAGTTCTGCCACTATTAGAAATGAGATGGCTGATTTAATTAAAAAAGGGTATTTGATTCAACCTCATTTATCTGCCGGAAGAATTCCCACTTTAAAAGGTTGGGAATATTATTTAGAAAATTTATTAAACCAAACTGAAATTTTAATTAATCAATCACCAGGTTTAATTAAGCAAAAAAGTATTAATGAAGACAAAAAAGAAACTGTTAAAGGCTTAATTAGAAAAATGGCAGATTTAACTCAGGCCTTAGCTTTTATTGCTTTTAATGAAAATAGTTTTTATTATACGGGTTTAACTAATTTATTTAATCAACCAGAATTTGAATCACTAGACCTTATTTGTAATGTTTCTCGGGTAGTTGATCATTTGGATGAAATTTTAGAAAAAATTTTTAATTCTTTTGACCAAGAAATAAAAATTTTAATTGGCCAGAAAAATCCTTTTGGCAAAGATTGTGGAACTATTTTAGTTCGTTCTGCAAGTGGTTTAATTGGAATTTTAGGTCCCTTAAGAATGGATTATGAAAAGAATTTAAATCAAGTTAAAAAAGTTTGTCAATCAATTAATCAAATTTAAAATGTCAGAAAAAAAACAAAGCTCATCAAGTGAAAAAAATTTTAAGCAATTAGAAAAAACTTTAAAAGATTTGGAAAAGACTGCCGAAGAATATTTGAACGGTTGGAAAAGAAGTCGGGCCGATTATCTTAATCGCGAAAAAGAAATTGAAGAACAAAAACAAAATTGGATTAAATTTGCCAACCAAGAATTGATTTTAAAAATTTTGCCAGTTTTAGATAGTTTTGACCATTTTTTAAAAAATCATCAAAAAGATATGCAAAAAAATGAATGGTTAAAAGGAGTAGTCCAAATTAAAAAGCAATTAACCGAGACTTTAGAATGGGAAGGATTAAAAAAAATTAAAACTAAAGGAGAAAATTTTAATCCTATTTATCATGAAGTTATAGAAAAGAGAGGGGAGTCAGGAAAAATTATTGAAGAAGCTCAAGCCGGATATTTAATTGGAGAAAGAGTGCTTCGACCGGCTCGAGTGATTATTAAATAAAGGTCTTTTATATAATTAATTTGTTTAACTATTTTGTTTTATGTCTTTAGTACCATTTAATCGTAATTGGCTTTATGAACCATGGGAAGATTTAGATCAATTTTTTCATGAATGGCCAAAAATGAAAAAAGCGGATTTTATCCCCGCGGTTAATGTTTATGAAAAAAAAGACAAAGTGATTGTGGAAGCAGCCATTACTGGGATAGACCCTCAAAAAGTAGATGTTTCCGTAGAAGATAATCAATTGATTTTAAAAGGGCAAGCGCAAAAAGAATCAGAAGTAGAAGAAAAAGATTATTATTGTCACGAAGTTAAATCAGGGAGTTTTTATCGGGCCATTAATTTGCCGGCGCGGGTAAAAGAAAATCAGGCTCAAGCAGAATATCAAGACGGAATTTTAAAGGTAGAAATTCCTAAAGAAAAAGAAAAAGAAAAGAAAAAAGTTAAAGTTAAAATTAAACCTAAAAAAAATAATAAATAATTAAACTAAATGTAAAATTTTAACCTGGTTAATTTTGGGTTAATGTTTTGCCTAACTAAAACAATGAGGTTTTTATGGGAAAAATAATTGGTATTGATTTAGGAACTTCCAATTCTGCCGCGGCTTATATGGAAGCAGGCAAACCTAAAATGATTCCTTCTGCAGAAGGGACCACTTCTGTGGGGGGAAAGGCTTTTCCTTCTTATGTTGCCTTTGACAAAGAAGATAATCTTTTAGTTGGAGAACCGGCTCGGAGGCAAACAGTAGCTAACCCTGAAAAAACAATTTGGGGAGCTAAAAGAAAAATGGGGACAGACTATAAATATGAAATTAAGGATAAAAAATATACTCCTCAGCAAATTTCTGCTTTTCTTTTGCAAAAAATTAAAAAAGATGCCGAAGATTATTTAGGAGAGAAAATAGATAAAGCAGTAATTACAGTCCCGGCTTATTTTAATGATGCCCAAAGACAAGCTACTAAAGACGCGGCCGCCATTGCCGGGTTAGAAGTAATGCGTTTAATTAATGAACCCACTGCGGCTTCAATTGCTTATGGTTTAGACAAAGTTCAAGAAAAAGAACAAGAAATAATGATTTTTGATTTTGGCGCCGGGACTTTAGATGTCACCATTATGAGTATTGCTCAAGTGGAAAACGATGATAAAGAAAAAGAAGCTCAATTTGAAGTTTTAGCCACTTCAGGAGACACTCAATTAGGAGGTTCTGATATGGACGAAGTTTTAATTGACTATATTGCAGAAGACTTTAAAAAGAAAGAAGGAGTTGATTTAAGAAAGGATAAAATGGCCACCCAAAGATTAAAAGAGGGAGCGGAAAAAGCTAAAATTGAACTTTCTTCTGTAATGGAAACAGAAATTAATCTTCCTTTTATTACTGCGGATGCAGAAGGACCAAAACATCTTTCCATGAAAATTACCCGGTCAAAATTAGAAGAATTAGTTGGCCCGATTATTGAAAAGTGTGGAGAATCAATTAAACAGGCTTTAAGTGATGCTCAAGCCAAAGGGTCAGATATTGACCGTGTTATTTTAGTTGGCGGTCCGACCCGAATGCCGATTACGCAAAAATTTATTGAAGAAAAAATAGGAAAGAAAATAGAAAGAGGAGTTGACCCCATGGAATGTGTGGCCATGGGAGCGGCAATTCAAGCTTCTGTTTTAGCTGGAGAATCTGATGTTAAAGATGTTCTTCTTTTAGATGTAACTCCTTTAACTTTAGGCATTGAAACATTAGGAGGGGTAATGACTCCTTTAATTAAAAGGAATACCACTATTCCTACTTCTAAATCGCAAGTTTTTTCTACGGCCGCAGATAGTCAACCTTCAGTAGAAGTACATGTTTTGCAAGGAGAAAGGCCCTTAGCTCAAGACAACCGAACCTTAGGGCGTTTTATGTTAGATGGAATTCCCCCTGCGCCTCGTGGAGTACCACAAATTGAAGTTGTTTTTGATATTGATGCTAATGGTATTTTAACTGTGACAGCTAAAGATAAAGGAACAAATAAAGAACAGCATATTACCATTAAGGACTCAACGGCTTTGTCTGAAGAAGAAATTGAAAAAATGAAAAAAGAAGCAGAAAAATTTGCCGCGGATGATAAAAAGAAAAAAGAGCTTATTGAATTAAAGAATCAAGCTGAAACATTAATTCATACTTCAGAAAAAGCCCTTAAAGAAGCAGGAGATAAAGTTAAACCAGAAGATAAAAAAGCCATTGAAGAAAAAGTAGCTGATTTAAAAAAAGTTAAAGATAAAGATAGTGTTGAGGAAATTAAAAAATCAATTGAAGAGTTAAGTCAAGTTGTTCAGAAAATTGGTGCGGCCATGTATGGTTCTCAACCCGGAGCACCATCTGGAAACGAACAAGCTCAATCAGGACCAGAAGCAAAAGAAAAGAAAAAACAAGACCAAGGCCCGATTGAGGGAGAGTTTGAAGAAAAAACCAAAGACAAAAAAGACCAGAAAGATAAAGAAGATAAGAAATAAGAGAAGATAAATAATAATAGTTTTATTTTTAACCTGGTTCAAGTTAAACTTGAACCAGGTTTTTTCTTGGTTTTTTTTAAAATTATGGTAAAATATAGACATAAGAATATGAGAACATTGGAACATTTCTTTAATTGGGGTCAGACCCCAAATTTCTCTCACTGAAAACTCGCTCCCAGAGCAACTTTCAAAACCAATTTTTCAAATATTGAATTTATATCATGGGGTCAAACCCCATATAAATAGACATAAATATATGAGGATTAAAAATTTATTTTTTAGTTTTTTAGTAATTTTTGCCGCTCTTTTTTTCTGGGGAACCACGGCTTTGTTTTTTACTAATGCTTCTTTATTATTCTTATTTTATTTAACCTTAAGTTGGTTTATTTTTTTAACTTTAGTTTTATTATTTATCCCTTTAATTAATAGCCGTAATTTAATTTATAGCTCTTTTATTTTATCCGGGGCTGGATTTTTCTTATTTTTTCGTGATTTTTCTGGAGAAAGTTTTTTTTATTATTTAATTGGTATTTTGTTTTTTATTTTATGTTTAGTCATAAGCACGGAATTAATGCTCAAAGAAAAATCAGAGCGGTTAAAATTTTCTTTAAGAAGAATTTGGCGTCGCGGGATTTGGTGGTTAATTACGGGAATGGCTTTAATTATTGCCCTGGTTTATTATTTTAATCCTTTATTAGATGTTAATCAGCAAGAGATAAAAATTCCTCAAGATTTTTTTGGTTTAATTTTAAAGCCGGCTTCTAGTGTGGTGGGGAAAATAATTCCTTTTTACGAACCAGAAATGACCATTGACCAAACTTTAGCCAGTAACATGCTTTTATCCGGGAACAAAAATATGTCTTTTTCCGGATTACCCCCTGAATTAATAAACAGGATTGAAATTAATAATTTTGAAAACATAAACATAGGCCAGTTATTAGAAGACCCGGCAATTAAAAGTTTTATTCAAGAACAAACCAGTCAAAATAAAATTAACCCTCAATTATTAGCCGAACAAAGAGAACAACTTTCTCAAACATTAGGAATAGAATTAAAAGGAGATGAAACCATGGAAGCGGTTTTAGCCAATTTGGTTAATTCTAAAATTAATGAATTTATTGGTCCTAACGCGGAAGAAATTTCTTTAGGAATTACCGTGGCTTTATTTTTTGCGTTGCAGTTATTTGGTCGAATTTTAAGTATTTTAGCTAAAATATTAGGACAAATTATATTTTCATTATTATTAATTTTTAAAATAGTTTTTTTAAAAGACAAGATGAGAGCTGGACAAGTAATAGAATTTTAAGTTTTTTAACTCTTGCTTGTTTTTTAAAATTTGCTAAAATTAAGCTTGTTAATTAATTAAAGATAATCTTTATGCCGGTAAAAAAACAAGATTCTAAAAAGAAAATTAAACCCAAGAAAGAAAAACCTGTTTCTTCTAAAACTAAGACAGTTAAAGAAAAACCGGTTTCTTCTAAAACTAAACTTAAAACCAAAAAATCATCAGTTAAAGCAAAACCAGCTAAAAAAATAATTAAAAAGCCGGCGGCTCAATCAGTTAAAAAACCGGTTTTTAAAAAAATAGCTAAAAAAGAAACAACAATTACTTCTAAGATTTGGGCCACAGGAAAAAGAAAAACATCAATTGCTCAGGTACAATGTTTTCCTCAGGGAAAAGGGGATATTCTTGTTAATCAAAAAACAGTTAAAGAATATTTTCCTGTTTTTGAGTTAAGAGAAAGGGTTTTGTCTCCTTTAAAAACATTAAATAAAGAAAAAGATTTTGATTTTAAAGTTAAAGTGCAGGGCGGGGGTATTCACGGACAAGCCGACGCAGTTTCTTTAGGTATTTCCCGGGCCCTGGTTTTATTTAATCCTGAATGGCGCAAAGAATTAAAATCAAAAGGCCTTTTAAGGCGTGACCCAAGGAAGAAAGAAAGAAAGAAACCAGGATTAAAAAGAGCCCGTCGAGCCCCACAATGGCGTAAGAGATAGTTTTTATTCATGGTTTCTACTGCCAAAAATACAGCTTATTTACTCCTGGCCTATGTCTATCAAAAATTGATAGCTCTTTTCTACTTTATTCTTTTAGCGCGCTTTCTTGGGGCGGACAATTTTGGCAAATATACCTTTGCCCTTTCTTTTGCCGCCCTTTTTTCTGTTTTAATTGATTTTGGACTTTTCCAGGTTTTAACTCGAGAAGTAGCGCGAGACCAAACCAAAGCCAAGGAATATTTTGGTAATATTTTGGGATTTTGTCTTTTGTCAGGGTTAGGAGTTTTAGGTTTAATTGCTTTAATAATTAATTTATTAAATTATCCTTTAATTACCAAACAAGTTGTTTATTGCACTGGCTTGGTAATTTTTTTAGATACTTTAGCTTTGTGTTTTTATTATACTTTACGCGGTTATTTAAATACCAAATACGAGGCCTGGGGAATCATTCTACATAAAAGTGTAATGCTTTTAACTGGTTTATTTTTAATGGCCCAAGGCGCCAGTTTAATTTTAATGATTTTGCCCCTTTTTCTAGGAAGTGTTTTTTATTTAGGTAGCGCCATCTTTTTTTTAAAAAAGAAAATCAATCTTTGGCCAATTCCTTCTTTTAATAAAAATATTTTAAAAAAACTTTTAAAAATTTCTTGGCCCTTTTTTCTGGCCGCGGTTTTTTCCAAACTTTATTCTACTAGCGATACTATTTTACTCTCTTATTTATCAGGGGATAAGGCGGTGGGATGGTATAGTGCTTCTCTTAAATTAGTTAATGCCTTTTTACTTTTAATTGCTGGTTCTTTAAGTTCTGCTCTTTATCCTTCTTTAAGTTATTATTTTGTTCACGCTAAAGAAAAATTAAATGTTGTTTTTACCCAAGCTCTTTTTTATTTGATATTTTTAATTATTCCTTTGGTTTTTGCTTTTATTATTTTATCTGAACCAATTATTTTCTTTATTTATGGGGCTGAATATGCTCCCTCAGTTTTAATTTTAATTTTACTTTCTCTGGCGATTCCTTTTATGTTTTTAGATTTTATTATGGTGGCTCTTTTAAATGCTTGTGAAAGACAAAAAACCAATACTTTAATTCATGGTTTAGGGGTGGGGGTTTTTATTATTTTTAACTTAATTTTAATTCCTCGTTTTGATTATTTAGGAGCTGCCTTAGCTGTAATTTTAGGATTTTTAGTTATTTTTATTTTGGAAATTATTTCTATTAAAGGAATTATTAAAATTAAAAAAAGTCATTTATTTAAAAAAATTGGTTTAACCTTTTTAGCCAGCTTAACCATGGGAATGGTTTTATTCTTAATTAAAGAAAGGGTTCATTTAGGATTTTCTGTTTTAACTGGTTTTTCTGTTTATTTTGTTTTTGCTTATTTGTTTAATTTAATTAATCAGAAAGATTTTTTGTTTTTAAAAGAGATCTTTCATTGGCGAGCTTAATCAAAAAAAATGAAAAATAAAAAGATGGAGATTATAAGTTTTAACATGTCTAATTTTTCTGAATGGGAAAAAGGGGTGGTTAATCGTAATCGCCATCTTTTTTATAAATTATTGGCTTCGCCAGAGGTTAAAAGAATAGTGGCGGTGGATTTTTTACCTTTTACTTTTAAAAGAGCTTTGAGAAATTATGGGCAAAATGTTATTCGCCGCTTAAAATTAAAAGATCAAAAATTAAAATCAAAAACTATTTATCAAGATTTAACCACCAGGTGCGTTGAAGTAAAGGGATTTTCCGCAGAATTATATATTTTTTCCACCATTGAATCAATTTTTTCTCATAAAAGAGTAATTCAAAAATTAAACCGGGTTTTAGATAAAATTAATTCCCAATCTCCAAGTACCCAATCCCCAAGTATTCGAGTACCTAGATTAGTCTGGTCTTGTTTTCCCATGTTTAAAGAACATTTTCAATTAAAAGCTGATTTATTTGTTTTTGATGCTGTAGATAATTGGCTTTCTCACCCTTCTTTTAAAAAACAAGAAGAAATTTTAAAAAATAATTATCAAGTTATTAGTCAAAAAAGTGATTTAATCTTTACGGTTTCAGATAATTTAATTGAATTTTTTAAAGAACAAGGTAGAAAAGAAAATCTTTTTTGGGTTAGCAATGGAGTGGATTATCATCATTTTAATAAGATTAAACCCAGTCTTCCAAGTGATTTGACTTCTCTTAAAAGACCGATTATTGGTTATTTAGGGATAATTCAACAAAGGATTGATATTAATCTTTTAGAATATTTGGCTCAAAATAATCCGGATAAATCTTTTGTTTTGGTTGGTCCTTTATGGCCGGTTTATTTTAGAAAACTACGCCGTCCAGCTGTAGAAATTAAAAGATTACGTCAATATAAAAATATTTATTTTTTAGGAAAAAAAGAATATAACCAAACCCCAGCTTACCTTAATAATTTTGACGTGGCTTTTTGTCCTCATATTTTAAATGAATTTGTCCGTTCAACTAACTCCTTGAAAATTTTAGAATATTTAGCTAGTGGGGTTCCAATTGTAACTACTCCTTCTTCTGGAGTAGAAAGATTTTCTCATTTAGTAAACATTGCTGAAGATTATGAAAGTTTTAATAAAAAAATTAATCAAGTATTATCAGAAGATAATTTAGAAAAAAGACAAGCCCGAAAAGAAAAAGCCCAGGAAAATGATTGGGAAAATAAAATTAAGGAAATTATAAAAATAATTAATAAGAACATCAGAACATAAAAACATCAAAACATCAAAACAGAAAACATAAAAACATGAAAACATGAAAACATAAGAACATAAGAACATAGAACATAAGAACATAAGAACATAAAAACAGAAGAACATATAA
>DKES01000016.1:6228-19137 GCA_002452615.1 Patescibacteria group bacterium UBA6816 | reverse complement strand
CCCGCAGCTGGATTTTCTTGTTTTAAAAGTTTTAAAATTAATTTTAAAATATCCCTGGTTTTAATTCCGTCATAAATAACTTTTTCTATTTCTTTAACTACCTGATTGGCTAAAACTTGATTTGCCCCGGCCCTTAAACATGTTTTTTTTACTTTCTCAGGAGAAAACTTAACCCTTTTCCCTGAAGCTTTAACTACTTGCATATTAAAAATTATATAATCTCTGCTTAATTAAATCTATTTCTTGTTTAATGCGGCTATTTTTATCAATTTCTTCTTTAATTTTTTCATAAGCGTGCATGGCTGTGGTATGGTCTCGTCCACCCAATTCCCGGCCAATTAAAGGAAAGGAAACATCAATTTCTTCTCTTAATAAATACATCGCTACTTGACGAGGAACCACCAACTCTCTTTTTCTAGATGGACTGGTCATTCCTTTAACTGAAATACCATAAAAATTTGCCACCGTGGCAATTAATTCTCGTGGTTGAACCAAAGTTTTATTTTTTTTACTTTCTAAACTTGATAAAATATTTTTAACCAAAGAAAGAGTTAATTCTAGATGATGAAAATCTTGATAAGCAATTAATTTATTTAAAGCTCCTTCTAATTCTCTAACATTTCTTTGAACATGAGTGGCTAAATGTTGCAAAATGTCTTCACTTAATGAAACTTTTCTTTGCTTACATTTTGATTTTAAAATCGCTAATCTTGTTTCTAAATCAGGTGGATTAATATCAACAATTAACCCCCATTCTAAACGAGAAATTAAACGGTCTTCTAGAGCAGGAATATCTTTAGGGGTGCGGTCAGAAGTAATAACAATTTGTCTTTTTTCTTGATAAAGACTATTAAAAGTATGAAAAAACTCTTCTTGGGTTCTTTCCTTTCCAGCCATAAACTGAATATCATCAATTAAAAGAATACTGGCTCCTCGATAAATTTCTTTAAAATTATCAATAGTTCCATTGCCAATGGCACGGATAAATTCATTGGTAAATTTTTCTGCATTAGTACAAATTATTTTAATTTTAGGATTTTTCTTTAAAAGAGCGTGTCCAACGGCTTGTAAAAGATGGGTTTTTCCTAGGCCAACTCCTCCATAAATAAAAAGTGGATTATATTTTTTGCCTGGTTCTTTAACCACTGTTTGACAGGCAGCATAAGCTAGTTCTGACCCCTTCCCGACTATAAAATTATCAAAAACATAATAATTATTTAATCCCTGGCCATTAGTTTTTAATCCGGCCCCTTTTTGTTCTAAATCCTCTAAATTAACCGCTATTTTTCTCGGATCTTCAGTGACCGGACCTGTTTCTACTTGATAAACAACTTTTTTAACCTTGTTATCACTAGCTCCTCTCAGGGCCTCTAAAATAGAGTGGTGATATTTTTTTTCTAACCAATTTTTAGAAAAATTATTAGGCACGCCTACCACTACGGTTTCTCCGTTATCTTGTAAATCAACGATTCCAGTGGATTGAAACCAAGTTTTAAAATTTGCCTTAGAAAGGGCTAATTCTAAATCAGAAAGAACAATGTCCCATAATTGTTTTTTACTCATTTCTGCCATGTTATAAATATGTTTATTTTCTTAAAAATGATTAAATACATCATAACAACAATTATTAAAAAAACAATTTTATCAGTTAATAAGTTGGGGAAAATATGTGGATAATTTATTTCTTAATAATTAAAAACTTGCTTTTCTAATTAAAAATGCTATATTTATTATATAGCATTTAATTAATTAAACCATAAATAATATGTCTGTTCCAAAACAAAGAAAAGCTAAGAGTCGCGTTAGGACTAAGCAATACAAAGACCGTTTAAATAAAAAACAATTATCTGTTTGTCCACAATGTAAAAAGCCTCTTCGGCCTCATCATGCTTGCCCATTTTGCGGATATTATGCTGGCCGGGAAATATTTTCTCCTCCGACTAAAAAAAATAAAAAAGAAAAACCAGAAAAATCTTCTGAAGACAAAACTACGGCCAATAAAAAATAATTAAATAAACTTTAATTTTTTTAATCTTATGTCTCAAAGACATTTATCTCGCACCGTGGTTCTTCAGTCCTTAGCTGAATGGGATTTTAATAAATCTTTCCTTAATAAAGATGTTGATTTAAATAAAATTCTTTACCGTTATTTAAAAATTTTCACTCCGCCTAAATTTGAAGGTAAAATATTTTCTGAAAAATTAATTAAAGGAATTATTGAAAATAAAGAAAAAATTGACCAGCAAATAAAAAAATACGCTCCTCAATGGCCCTTAAAACAAATTACCCTTGTTGACAGAAATATTCTCCGCTTAGGTATTTACGAATTACTTTTTTCACAAAAAACCCCTCCTAAAGTAGCGATTAATGAAGCGATTGAAATTGCTAAATCATTTGGCGGACAAACTTCTGGTAAATTTATTAATGGTGTTCTGGGAGCCATTTATGAAGACATTAAAAATGAAAAAGAAAAAAACAATAGACCATAATCTTTTTTTGTTAGAAAAAAAATTAGGATTAAAATTTAAAGACCAAGACCTTTTAAAACAATCTTTGGTCCATCGCTCGTATTTAAACGAGCATCCTGAATTTCACTTAAACCACAATGAACGATTAGAGTTTTTAGGAGACGCGGTTCTAGAATTAATTACCACTAAATTTTTATACCAAAATTTCGATAATCCAGAAGGAGAATTAACTTCTTTCCGGGCTAGCTTGGTTAATACTAAAAATCTTTCTAAGGTAGCGCAAAAAATAAATTTAGCTCCTTATATTTATTTAAGTAAAGGAGAAAAAAAATCAAAAGGAAAGGCCAAGGAAGCTATTTTAGCCAATACTTTTGAAGCTTTAATCGGCGCAATTTATTTAGACCAAGGATTTAAGCCCGCAGAAAATTTTATCCAAAAAAATCTTCTTCCTCAATTAGAAAAAATTATTGAAGAAAAATCTTATAAAGATCCTAAAAGTAAATTTCAAGAAATTACTCAAGAAAAACTTAAAATTACCCCGGTTTATAAATTAATTAAAGAATCTGGCCCTGACCATTCTAAAATTTTTACGGTTGGTGTTTTTTTAAACAATGAACTAATCGCTCAAGAAAGAGGCCGGAGTAAACATGAAGCAGAATTAAAAACCGCCCGTAAAGCTTTATTAAAAATAAAAAAACTTTAATTAGCCTCGGGATGGTTTTTTGTTTTGCTTTTTTAATTTTAAAATATGTATCTTAATAAATTAGAAATTATTGGGTTTAAATCTTTTGCCCGAAAAACTGTTTTGGAATTCCCCTCTAAAAAAGGGGATAATTTTAGTGTCACGGCTGTAGTTGGTCCTAATGGCTCGGGAAAATCAAATCTTTTAGAGGCCATTCGTTGGGCTCTCGGAGAACAAAGTTTAAAATCACTGCGAGGAAAAAAATCCCAAGATATTATTTTTTCTGGTTCCCTTCAAAAAACCCGTTTAAATTTAGCCGAGGTAACTCTTTTTTTTAATAATGAAGACAAATCCGCTCCTATTGATTATCAAGAATTTACCATTACTCGTCGCCTTTACCGTAATGGAGAAAGTGATTATCTTTTAAATAAAAACTCAGTGAGACTCCAAGATATTCTAATTCTCTTGGCTAAAAGTAATTTCGGACAAAAAAGCTATAGTATTGTTAGTCAAGGACTAGTCGATCAAATATTACAAACCTTGCCCGCGGAAAGAAAAAAATTTTTTGACGAAGCCACTGGAATTAAACAATATCAAATAAAAAAAGATGGGGCTCTTAAAAAAATATTTCGGAGCCAAGAAAATCTTAAACAAGCTCAAATTGCCCTAACTGAAATAAGCCCTCATTTAAGATCCTTAACCAGGCAAATCAATAAATTATCCCAAAGACAAAAAATTGAAGAAAAACTTTTTCAACATCAAAAAGAATATTATGGCTCCCAATGGCATGAACTTAAAAACAAAACCAACCAATTAAAAGCTGTTATTGATCAAAAAAAACAAGCCGAAAAAAAAATAGAACAAGAATTAAAAGAATT
Source organism: Patescibacteria group bacterium UBA6816 (assembly GCA_002452615.1). Taxonomy (GTDB): domain Bacteria; phylum Patescibacteriota; class Patescibacteriia; order UBA2591; family UBA6264; genus UBA6264. Next base: position 15,109 of record DKES01000016.1, on the reverse strand, counting down.
AAGAGAGGAATCTGAGTCATTAGTTGAAGAAACCCCGGACCAAGAATATCAAAAACTACAAGAACAATATCAAAAGATTATTGATGAAAAAAATAAATTTATTACCGCCCAATCAATTATTCAAGCTAAGTTAAATTTTGAAAAAGAAATACAAGAAACTCGGCCAACAAAAATAGCTTTAAAAATTAATCCGGAAATTGTTTTAAAAAATTTAGAAGAAATAGCCCAAGACCAAAATAACCTTTTAAACAAAATTGAGCACGTTTCTCAACTCAAAGAAGTTAAAAATCTTCAAACCCTAACTCAAAAAATAATAACTAAAATTCGCCATTGTTTAGAATACTTTAAAAATGAAAAAGAGGATAAAAAAGAGGAGAAAAAAGAACCTTCTCAGGCTCTAATTAAAAAATTAAAAGAAGATTATTCTCAATCTGAAAAAAAAGTAAAAGAATTAGAAAAAAAACAAACTGAATTAAGAGAAAAAATAAATCAATTTAATGAAACTGAAAGAGGAAAAAGACAAGAAATTTTAAATTGGCAGAAAAAAATTCAAGAAAAACAATTATCTTTAAATGAATTAAGTCATCAAATTAATGACAAACAAATTGATTTAGCTAAAATAGAAACCAAACAAGAAATTTTAGACCAAGATATTATTGAAGACTTGGGTCCCCAGGGGAAAGAAATTATTAAAAACACAAAAGGTTTTTCCCTTAATCAAGAAGACGATAAATTAGAAAAAATACATCATTTAAAACACCAATTAGACTTAATTGGTAGCATTGACCCGGAAATTACTAAAGAGTATCCACAAATAAAAGAACGTCATGATTTTTTAACCAATCAAAGTGAAGATTTAATTAAAACTATTAAATCATTAAATAAAATTATTCAAGAATTAGATCAAAAAATAAAAAATCAATTTGAAGGTAAGTTCAAACAAATCAACCAAAAATTTGACCGTTATTTCCAAATTATTTTTGGCGGGGGCCACGCTAAAATAAATTTCTTAAAAGCAAATCAATCCTCTGAACAAGATAATTCAGAGGAAAAAGACGAAATCAATATTCTAGCTAATCCTCCGGGGAAAAAAATTAAGAACATTGAAATGCTCTCTGGGGGAGAAAAAGCTCTTACTTCTTTAGCTCTAATCTGTTCAATTATCTCTATTAACAAACCTCCTTTTGTAGTATTAGATGAAGTTGACGCTGCTTTAGACCAAGAAAATTCATTTCGTTTTGCTAAAATTATCCATGAATTAAGGCAAAACACCCAATTTATCGTTATTACTCATAACCAACAAACTATTGAAATTTCTGATATTCTTTACGGAATTACCATGGGAAGTGATGGTATTTCTAAATTAATTTCCTTGAAACTAGAATAAATTATTAAACAAATAAAAAAAGAACCTTTTAAAAGGTTCTTTTTTTAATACTTTTATTCTCGAGCTGAAGGGATAAAAACTTGTTTTAAATTCTCAAAATCTTCCAAAATTAAACCAGTCCCTCTAATTACAGCGGTCACCGGGTCATCATTAACAATAACCGGGATGTCAATTTTCTTTCTAATTAATTTATCCAACCCTGGTAATTGCGCTCCTCCACCAGATAAAATAATTCCTCTTTCATAAATATCAGCCACTAATTCTGGAGGAGTATTTTCAATGGTTTCATGAATTCCCTCAATAATCGCTTTTAATAAAGGCATCATTGCCTCTCTTACTTGACTCTCATTAATTATCACTTCTCGTGGCAAACCCTTACTTAAATCTCTTCCTTTAATTTTCATTTCCTGATTTTTATTACCATGAGCCGAACCAATTTTTATTTTTAATTCTTCGGCTGTTTGTTCTCCAATAAGAACACCAAATTTATCCCGAACATAATTAACAATATTCTTATTTAAAGACTCTCCCCCTATTTTCAAAGATTTATGAGCCACAATTCCGTCTAAAGAAATTACTGCTACCTCAGAAAGTCCTCCCCCTAATTCAACAATTAAATTCCCGATTGATTCTTGAATAGGCAACCTTACTCCAATGGCGGCCGCCACTGGCCTTTCCACTAAAGAAACTTCTCTTGCTCCAGCTTGAAGCACTGCGTCTTCTAAGGATTTTTTTTCTACTTCAGTTACCTCTAAAGGAATTGCGGTGACTACTTTTGGCCGGGGAACTAAAGTAAAAGCATCTCGGTGAACCTTGTCAAAAATAGATTTTAACATTTTTTCCGTTACCTCAAAATCAGTAATTATACCGTTAGATAAAGGACGAACCACTGAAATATGACTCGGAGACTTTCCCACCATTTTCAAAGCATTGCTCCCAATGGAAATAATTTGTTCATTTCTTAAATTAATTGCCACCACAGTAGGCTCGTTAATAACTAGTCCTTTTCCTTTAATATAAACACGGATATTAGTAGTTCCTAAATCAAGTCCAATATCCTTAGAAAATAAACCAAAAAAATTTTTAAACATATATTTATTATTTATTTAATAACTTTGAGCAAAAAGCCATTTTTGTTGAGCTTTTTTCCCACAATAAACACACGGACCAGATTCTTTTTTATTTAATCGGTCCATTTCTAAAACCCGGGTAGTTAATTTTGTTTCTTCTTTTATTTTCTCCTCACAATTTTTGTTTCCACACCAAAAAGCACGAATAAACTTTTTTGCCTGAGCTTGTTTTTTAAAATCTTCGTAATTATCAACATTGACGGTTAAATCTTTTTTAATTTTTTTAGATTGAGATAAAAGATTTTTCTGAATGGCCGCTAAAGTTTCTCGGGTAGTCTCAATAATTTTATGCTCAGGAATAAAACTCTTTTCAAAATTATCCCGCCGTGCAAATTTTACCTTATTTTCTTGAACTTCTTTTTCTCCAATCTCTATTCTTAAAGGAACTCCTTTTATTTCCCATTCATTAATTCGATAACCTAAAGATAATTTTGAATCATCATCTAAAATTACTCTAAATTGATTTTCTTTTAAAGAAGAATAAATTTTTTCTGCCTGAGCTTGAATTTTATTATTCTGGCTTTTATTTTTTCCTTTAACGGTCAAAATAACTACCTGAGGGTCAGCTACTTGAGGAGGAAGAATTAAACCAGCATCATCTCCGTGGATTAAAATTAAGCCCCCAATTGAACGAGTGGAAAGCCCCCAAGAAGTTTGAAAAGGATAACATTTTTTTCTTTGATTATTTAAAAAAGTAATCTCAAAAACTTTAGAAAAATTATCTCCCAAATTATGAGTGGTGGCAGCTTGAAGAGATTTGCCATTGGGAATTACTAATTCTATCCCATAGGTAGTTTTAGCTCCGGCAAACTTTTCTTGTTCGCTTTTTAGGCCTAAATAAGGAGAAAGGGCAAAATATTCTTCATAAAACCATTGATACCACTTTAAAGCTTTTAAGGCCATATCCACAGCTTCTTTTTCTGTTTGGTGAACAGTGTGTCCCTCTTGCCATAGAAATTCAGTGGTTCTTAAAAAAGGATAAGTTCTTTTTTCCCAACGAATAACATTACACCATTGATTTATTTTTAAAGGTAAATCGCGATAACTTTGAATCCAGTCAGAAAAAGTTCGATACATAATTGTTTCTGAGGTAGGACGCAAAACATAGGGCTCTTTTAATTTCTCTCCCCCGGCATAAGTAACCACGGCTAATTCTGGAGAAAATCCTTCTAAGTGTTCTTTTTCTTTTTTTAAAAGATGATAAGGAATTAATAAGGGAAAATAATAATTTTTAACCCCATCCTCTTTAAACTTAACATCTAAGATTTGTTGAACTTTTTCCCAAAGAGCATAACCATTAGCCTTAATAATCATACTCCCCTTAACTTCTGAGGTCGTAGCTAAATCAGCTAAATTAACAACTTCATGATACCATTTAGATAAATTATCTGATTTTTTAGTTAATCTATTTTTTGAAAAATCATTTTTCTGGGTCATAAAAATTAAAATAAATTAAAAACTTCTTTAGAGGTAATAAAAATTAACAACAATAATAAAATATAAAATCCAGTATTAATAATAATCGTTTCTGTTTTTATTTTCATTCTTCGACCTCGCACTCCCTCTATCACTGAAAATAAAACTCGGGAACCATCTAAAGCCGGAAAGGGAATCATTTGAAAAGCGCCAATAGCTACTGACAAAAGACCTACAAATTGAATAAAATAAACAAAACCGACGCGAGCCATATCTGAAGCTAAAGCAGTAATGCCCACCGGACCCATTAAACGGCCCACTACTTCTCCTTTAGTTAAAAGACTTTTAAAAATTACTCCTAAACCAACAAATATTTGCCCTATTAGAGAAATAGTTGTTTTCGCTCCTTTAACAATAGCTTTGGGCCAAGAATAAGAAGCAATGACTGTTTCTGAAAGAGCCACTCCAATTACTCCTCTAGATTCTTCTTCTTCTGGAAAAACTTGGTTTGCCGCTACAACTTCAACTCTTTCTTTAATTAAATTTTCTTTTCTTTTTACTGTTATTTCTAAATCAGCTCCCTTTTTTGAATCAATATAATTTTGAATTTGCTCTACTGAAGAAAATTCTTGTCCGTCTAACTCAGTAATAATGTCTCCTAATTTTAACCCAACTTTTTCTGCCGGAGAATCAGGATAAATCATCCCAATTTGAATTCCCACTGGTTGAATCATTTTTTCCCCGGTCACTTCATTAATATTTTGAGGCAAACCAATAAAATAACAAAGGGAAAAAAGTAAAAAAGCTAAAAATATGTTCATTAAAAATCCCCCTGAAGCCACTAAAGCCTTTTTCCACCAAACCTGAGAATAAAAACTATCCGGACTGTCATCTTCTCCTAACTCTCCTTTTATTTTATTAAAACCACCAAAAGGAATCCAATTTAAAGAATAAATTGTTTTAAATTTAGCTTCTGAGGGGGGTTTTCTTCTAAAAAATTTTAATTTTGGAAAAGAGGAAAAAATAAAACCAAATATTCTAGGAGGATAACCTATTCCAAATTCTTCCACTCTAATTTTAAAAATTTTTGCTAAGATAAAATGTCCTAATTCATGAAAAAAAATCAAAACACTTAAACCAATAATAGCTAAAATTACAAACATAAATAAATAAACAGTTATTAAATCGTAAGAATTTCTTTTTCTTTAATTTGACCTATTTCCTTAATTTTTTCCTGGTAATCATTAGTTAAATCGTCTAAATTGTCAAAAAAACGATATTTCTCATCTTCTCCTATTTCTTTTTCCTTTTCCGCTTTAACAATCTCTTCTTTAACAGAATCGCGAACACTGCGTAAAGATTTACGAGCATTTTCTAATTTTTCATTTAAAACTTTAACTAAATTATTCCTTGTTTCTTCGTTTAAGGGAGGAAAATTCAAGCGAATAACTCCATTACTAACATTGGGATTGATATTTAAGTTAGATTTAACCAGAGCTTGAGTAATTTCCTTAAGAATGTTTTTATCCCAAGGCTGAATAACAATTGAGCGTGGTTCTGGAATACTTAAGGTGGCCAATTGTTCTAAAGGCGTTTTAGTCCCATAAACCTCTATTAGTAAATGGGAAACTAATTCTGGGTTAGCCCGGTTGGTCCGTAAGCTCTGAATGTCCTTTTTTAAAAAGTCAATAACTTTTTCAAATTCCTCTTGATGGGATTTAATAAGGTCATCCATAAATAATATTTTATAAAATTAATTAATTTTACTTTATAATTCCGCCCATACCTAAATAAAAAATATTAGGATTAAGCGGGTCAATTAAAAATTTTTCCGCTACTCTTTTACTGGGGATTGATTTGGGGGTCCAATTTTCTCCTCCGTCAATTGATTCATAAAAAGTTTTTCTGGTAGTGTAATAAATCATTTCTGGATTTTGAGGATTAAAGCCTAGAGCATAAATCTCTAAATCATCCTTGGATGATAAAAGATTATATTCTATCCAATTTTCTCCGTTATTTCTACTTTTCAACATTCCCTTTTTAGTGGTCATGACTAAAGTATAAGGAACTCCGGGTACAAAATATAATTCTTTAATATCACTTGACCGGCAAATTTTTTTATAATTATCCTCTAAAGAAAACCAGTTTTCTCCAGCATCATTAGAAGAATAAAGGCCTTTTCCCTCAACCACTAAATACATTTTTTGCCAGTTATAAGGACTAATTAAAATCTTTCTTATTTCTTTTTCAAAATTTTCTAAATTAGTCCAACTTTCTCCCCCGTTATTACTCTTAATTAAGCGGCCATCAGAAAGCCCGGCAAAAATTAAATCAGGATAATTTTCATTAATTTTTAAAGCCGTAATTTTTCGATTCAAATCCCCTTCTAAATAAACCTTGGACCAGGTCCGCGTCGCGTCTATGGTTTTATAAATCTCATTATCCACGGCCGCGTAAACAATATGTTTAGCTAAAGGATGAACCGCTACTGCCCCCACGCTTCCTTGGGGGAGCCGCTTTATTTCAGACCAAGATTCTGCAGAATCAATGCTGATAAAAAGTCCTCGGTTTTGACTACCTAAATACAAAGTATGACTATCTTGAGGGTCAAAAACTAAAACATTTGTTACTACTAAATCTAAAAATCTTTGTTGTCCCGGTAAACTTAATAAAGAGGTTTTTTGTTGCCATGATTTTCCTTGGTCAACAGAACGATAAACGCCTCCGTCTCCTAAACTTTTTTCTACACGCAAACAACCACTAACACAAAAAATTATTAGGATAAAAATAATGATAAGATTTTTTCTCTTCATATTTTTAAAAATTAATTAATAAATTTTCTATCACTAATTTTTTATTAGTATTTGTTTCTAATAAAAATTGTGTTCTTAAAATTTGATTAATAAAATTTTGTAATCTTTTCTGGGAATAATTTTTTAATAAACTTTTATCTGGAATATTTAAATAATTTTCTTGAGATGATTTTGTTTTAGCTAAAATTAAATAACGCAAAATAATTAAAAAAATATTTAAAATCCTCTCTAAAGAAATTTCTGATTTAAAAATTAAATCTGCTAATTGCCAGTGGCTTTCCTCACTATCTTCTTCTAACCGATTAATTAACTGGGCTAATAATTCTTTTTCCCTGGCTAATTCTGCTGGATTTTCCATAAAATTAACCGCCAATCCGGGCCGCCCTAAAGACAGGCCCATAATTTCTTTTCTTTCTTTTTCTTTTAAAGAATATTTGTTTTTTAAAAACTCTTCTAATTCTTGATTTAAAGGGGCAACAAACCTTAAAGATTGGCAACGAGAACGCAAAGTGGCTGGTAAATTTTTAAAATTACGCGCCATTAAAATCAAAATTGATTGGGCTGGCGGCTCCTCTAAAATCTTGAGCAAAGAATTTGCCGCGGCCAAAGTTAAATAATCTGACTTATCTATTATAACAATTTTATAATTTGCCGCAAAGGGGGAGGCATAAATAAAATCTTTGATTTGACGAGTTTGCTGAATTTTTATTGTTTTTGTTTCTGATTCTTCTCTGACCCAAAAATTATCCGGATGAAAATGGTTTAAAACTGGTCGACATTGGTCACACTTAAAACAAGGTGATTGATGAGAACAAAACAAAGAACAAATAAAATATTCTGCCACCTTGGTTTTACCAATATGAGCCGGGCCATAAAATAAATAAGCGTGAGCAATTTTATGATTTAAAATGCTGGTATTTAAAAAATCAATATTTTTTTGATGACCAATAATAAACATAACTTTTTTAATCTTTTATTGCTTGAGTTAAATAAAAATAGGTTTTTTGGGCACACTTTTGCCAAGAAAAATTCTGAACTTGTTTTAATCCTTTTATTTTTAAATCTTCTCTTAATTTTTTATTTTTAAAAATGACTTTCATTTTTTTTGCAATTTCTTGAATTTTATCCGGGTTAAAATAAAGAATCGCTTTTCCCCCCACTTCGGGAATTGAAGAGGCTTGACTGGCTAAAACCGGGCAACCAGAAGCCATTGCCTCTAAAACAGGTAAGCCAAAACCTTCATATAAAGAAGGAAAAATAAAAGCTAAAGCTTGGTTATAAAAATAGGGCAAATCAGGCTGTTTAACATAACCTAAAACCCTAACCCCTTTTGTTTGTTTTATAATCTTTTTTATCTTAGCTTGTTCTAAGCCAGATTGACCAATTAAAATTAGTTCTGGACATAAATCTGCGGCTTGTTTTTTTCTAAATCTTGCGTAAGCCTTAATCAAATTAATAATATTTTTTCTTTTTTCTCTGCGGCCAACAAAAAGAAAATAAGGCTTATTAATTTGATATTTTTGTAAAATAACTCTGGTTTCTTGTTTATTTCGAGGACGAAAGTCCGAACTATACCCCTCAGGAACAACTTTAATTTTTGAATTATTTATTAAAGGAAAATTCTTTTTTAATTCTTTTTGAGTAAAAAAAGAAGGGACTAAAATTAATTTAGCTTTAACTAAAGCTTTTTTTAAAAACAAACGGGTTAAAAATTTTTGCTTTAAAGAAGGTTCTCCTAAGGAAGAAAATAAACCTAAATCATGAACTGTAAAAATTGTTTTTCCTGAATAAAAAAAAGGAGGATAATAACCCGGAGAAAAAAATAAATCCGGGGGACAATGTTTTAATTCCCAAGTCAACCTAATTTGATTCCAAAAACGCTTAAGCGGCCAATTTAAAATTTTATTTTCCCAACCTAAGGGTAAATTTTTTAAATCATTTTTTAAGGGTTCTGACGCGTATAAAATAAATTTATCCCCTGGATTAAGGGGGATGTTCTTGAGGTGCTCAATTAAATGATAACTATACCACTCCACACCAGTTTTTTGATTTTTATTTGATTGAGAAGCATCTATCCCAATAATCATAACATTAGAATATTAGAACCCCGGTAGTAGAACGCTTTGCGTTCACTA
>DKES01000016.1:0-6174 GCA_002452615.1 Patescibacteria group bacterium UBA6816 | reverse complement strand
AATTCAGGGATTAGGGTCAGACCCCAAGGGAACTACGAGGCGAGACCTCGTAGGTGGAATGTTCTAATGTTTTTCCCAATCCCCAAGTACCCAGGTTCCCAATCCATGTTTTATGTTTTCTGTTCTTATTTCATGGCTAAAATACTTCTTTTGTAAGATTCTAAGTTATCCAAAGCCATCCCAGTTCCTCGCGCCACTGAAAGTAAAGGTTCGTCAGATAAATAAGCCGGCACACCAATTGCTTTAGTTAAAAGCTTATCTAAATTCCTTAATAAAGAACTACCCCCTGATAAAACCATTCCTTTTTCCATTACATCAGCAGAAAGCTCTGGAGGAGTATCATATAAAACAGATTTTACCGCTAAAACAATGGCGTTTAATTCTTCTTGAACCGCTTCAGTAATATCATCAGAATCAACTGTAATTATTCGCGGTAAACCAAGAATCATATCTCGGCCCTTAATATCAAGAGTTAATTTTTTTTCTAAAGGTAGGGCTGAGCCAATTTTTATTTTAATTTCTTCCGCAGTTCTTTCTCCTACCGCTAAATTGTATTTTTTTCGAATAAAATTAGCCACGGCAGAATCAAATTTATTTCCCGCCACTCGAACTGAAGTGCAAGCCACAATTCCCCCTAAAGAGATTACTGCGGCCTCAGTAGTTCCCCCTCCAATATCAATAATCATGTGCCCGGAAGCTGACCCAATGGGAATATTAGAACCAATTGCCGCGGCAATCGGCTCTTTAATAATATAAGCGGCCTTTGCCCCTGAACGCATAGTTGCATCAACCACGGCTCTTCTTTCTGAAGAAGTCACTCCTCCGGGAACAGCCACCATTACTTCTGGACGAAAAATATTAAACCGGCCAATAACTTTGCCAATAAAATATTTTAACATCGCTTCTGTAGTTTTATAATCAGCAATAACCCCGTCTTTTAAAGGCCTTTTAGCGATAATTGTATCTGGAGTTCGGCCAATCATTTCTTTGGCCTCGTCTCCTACTGCTAAAACACTTTTATCAATTGTGGAAATAGCCACCACTGAAGGTTCATTAGTAATAATACCCTTATCTGGAAGATAAACTAAAATATTAGTGGTTCCTAAATCAATTCCAACTTTTTTATTAAACATAAAATTCTTTTCTTTATTTTTTAAAAAATTATTTATTCTTTTCCCTCTTTTAAGCGTGGTTTTAATTTAAGATAATATCTAATCAAAATAGCCACAATAGTAGCGGCCGGAACAGATAAAATCATTCCAATTGGTCCGGCTAATTTACCACCGACAATTAAAGCCACTAAAATTACTAAGGGGTCTAAACCAATCGCTCGATGCATAATATAAGGAGAAAGAAAATTGTTTTCTATTTGTTGAATTATCAAATAAAGAATAATCACAAATAAAGCTAAGGTTGGAGACTGAGTAAAAGCAATTAACACTGCTGGAATAGCTCCTAGCCAAGGTCCTAAATAGGGAATAATCTCTGTTAATCCAGCAATAACCGCTAAGGTTAAAGAATATTTAACTCCTAAAATTGTTAGTCCTAAATAAGCTAGTAAACCCACAAAAAAACAAATGATGAAAAGACCTCTGGCCCATCCACCAATTTCTTTTTGCGCTGATTCTAAAAAATTTTTTAAAAAATCCTGATATTTATGAGGAATTAAAGAATCAATAAATTTCCGCAACCCCTTTTTTCGCACTGACATATAAAAAGCCAATATCATCACCATAAAAACAGAAATTATTTGGCCGGCCACATTACCTAAAACAGAAAAAAATGAACCTAAATTAAGAGAAGATTTGTTCAACCAATTAGTAATTATATTTAAAAATTGAGATTGAGAACTAGATTGCATCCCGGTTTCCATTTTATCTAAGATAGAACCTAAAAGTTCTGGGGTTTGGTCAACTAAAATCTTGCTCTGAGAAATAACAGTGGGAATAATAGCTAAACCAATTAAAATTAAGACTAAAATAACCCCTAAATAAACGAAAAAAGCTCCCATCCAGCGAGGAATTTTCTTTTTTTCAAAATAATTAACCGCGGGATTAATAATCGTGGCTAACAATCCAGCCACTAAAATAATTAAAATTACATCCCTGAACATGTATAAAGCCCATAAACCACCAATTAATAAAACAATTTTAACAATAGACCAAACATCGAATTTAATCAGGGTTGTATTTTTTTGGGCATCATTGTTCATAAAATTTTTTATTTTAAAATTTAATAATCTTTTAATTATACCCTTTTTGATAAAATTCGCAACAGGTTTGATTTTTCTTTAAAAGGGCCAATCACTGTTAAATTTAAATTTTGAAAAATATTTTGCGCCACTTTAATTACCTCTTGTTTGGTTATTTTTTTAATTGCTTGTAATTTTTCTCTTGGGGTTCTGATTTTTCCAATTAAAAGCGCTTGTTGGCCATAAAAATTAGCTAAATGGGCCGAATCTTCTAAATTAAGTTTGGTTGAACCAATAATGTAATCTTGGGCCATTTTAAATTCTTGGTCAGTAATTCCTTTTTCTTTTATTTTTGTTAATTCATTTAAAATTACCTTTAAAGTTTCTTTAATTTTTCCTTTATCTACTCCCGCCGAAATTAAATAATGACCAACATCCTGATAACAATAATTTCTGGCCTGAACCGAATAAGCAAGACCTCTTTTTTCCCTCACTTCTCTAAAAAGCCGTGAACTCATATTTCCGCCTAAAATAATCATTAATAAAACCAGGGCTTCTAATTGAGGGTGGCGATAAGGATAGGCCCCTCCCCCTAAAGCAATTTGAGCCTGAGTTAAATTTTTATAAAGAATATTTACTCGTGGCCCTGGAGATAATTTATTTTGAGGGAAAGGTAAATATTTATTTTTTTTGCCTTTTTTAGAAAAACAAGACAAATAGCTTTCTGTTAATTTTTTAGCTTTAGACAAATTAATTCCCCCGGCAATAACAATGGTCATCTGATTAGGTTGGTAAAACTTTTGCCAATAAGTCTTAATATCTAACGAGGTAATTTTTCTAATATTTTCCTTTGAGCCACTAATTAATTGTCCTAAAGGATGATTTTGATAAAAATTTTCTTCAAATAAATCATCATAAAATAAAAGAGGGTTTTCTTCATACATTTTAATTTCCTCTTCAATAACCCCTTTTTCTTTTTCCACGTCCTCTTCCCTTAAAAGAGAATTAAAGACCATCTCTGATAAAATATCAAGAGCTACTCCCATTTTTTTATTAGTGGTTTTAATCCAATAACCAGTTTGGTCTTTGCCGGTAAAAGCATTATACTGAGCCCCAATTTGATCAAGTTGACGAGTAATATCTAAAGGGGTGGGTCTTTTTTTTGTCCCGCGAAACATCATGTGTTCAATAAAATGAGAAATTCCATTTAAACGGCCTTGTTCATAACGCGAACCCACGGGAAATAAAAATAAAACAGTAATTGTTTCTCTATTTTTAATCGGAACTAAAATTAATTTAGCCTTATTTTTTAATATTTTTTCTTGATACATTTAAAATTGAGATAATTTTTCTTTTAAATAATCTTTTATTTCCGCAATGGCAATTCTTTCTTGTTTCATGGTATCTCGATGACGAACAGTTATTTTTTTGTCCACAGGACTTTCAAAATCAACTGTTAAACAATATAAAGTGCCAATTTCATCTTGACGACGATAACGTCGACCAATAGAGCCAATTTGATCATATTGAACTGGCCAAATCTTTGCTAAATCCCGGGCAATCTCTTGGGCTTGCTGAACCAAGGGTTCTTTTTTTGATAGGGGTAAAATTGCGGCTTTAATTGGGGCTAAATCTGGATGAAGTTTTAAAACCACTTCTTTTTCTTTATTTGCTATAGTTGTCTTTGTTCGCCCCCCCTGAATCTCTTCATAAGCATCGACTAAAAAGGCTAATAAGGGCCTTTCTACACCAGCGGAAGGCTCAATAACATAAGGGAGATACTTTTCTTCTTCTTCAATAACAGATAAATCTTGGCCCGAATATTTTTGATGCTGTTTTAAATCAAAATCACGGCGATGGGCAATTCCTTCTAATTCAGCCCACCCAAAAGGAAACTTATATTCAAGGTCAGTACAAGCTTGAGCATAATGAGCCAATTCATCTTTCTGATGTTTTTTTAAACGTAAATTTTGTTTTTTTATCCCTAAATCAAGATACCACTTTAATCTTTGTTCTTGCCATTTTTCGTGCCATTTTTCAGCTTCCGAAGGTTTAACAAAAAATTCCATTTCCATTTGTTCAAATTCACGAGTTCGAAAAATAAAATTCCCTGGAGTAATTTCATTGCGAAAAGACTTTCCTATTTGAGCCACTCCAAAAGGAATTTTTAAACGACTACTTTGTAAAATATTTTTAAAATTAATAAAAATTCCCTGAGCCGTTTCTGGCCGCAAATAAATTTCAGCGGAACTGTTTTCTGTTGGACCTATAAATGTTTTAAAAAGAAGATTAAAATTCTTAGCTGAGGTTAAATCTCCCTTACACTGAGGACAATTTTTTTTATCTTTTAAATCATCTAATTTAAACCTCTGGTGACATTTTTTACATTCAACCAAAGGGTCAACAAAGCCAGTTAAGTGACCTGAAGCTTGCCAAACCTTAGGATTCATTAAAATAGCTGTTTCCAAACCCACTACATTTTCTCTTTGTTGAACCATATTTTTCCACCAAGCTTTTTTAATATTATTTTTAAGCTCTACTCCCAAAGGACCATAATCATAACAAGAACCTAGTCCGCCATAAATTTCAGAGGAGGGAAAAATAAACCCCCGTCGTTTAGCTAAAGAAATTATTTTCTCCATTAAATTTTCCATAAAAAAATAATTAAAATTAAGCGATATTCTTATCTTAACAGATTTATTAAAAAAATAAAATATTTAAAATTTTCCTTTTTTAATACTCTCTCTTAGATGAGCCATTAAATTAAGATAAAAAGAAAGATTGTGAATAGTGGCTAATCTCTGCCCTAAAAATTCGTTAGTTAAAAATAAATGTCGCAAATAAGCACGGGAATAATTTTGACAAGTAAAACAAGAACAATTTGAATCCAAAGGTCTTAAATCTTTTTTATATTGGGCTTTAGTAAGATGAATTTTTTGATAATCAGCAGTTTTGTTTTTCATTTTAAGATTAATGTATAAAAGCCCGTGGCGAGCGTTTCTGGTTGGAATAACACAATCAAACATATCTACCCCTCTTTTTACTGCTTCAATTATTTGTTCTGGCTGACCAGCGCCCATTAAATAACAAGGTTGTTGGCGCGGTAATTCTTTAACCACTAAATCAATCATTTGATAAGTTTTTTTAATTGGCTCTCCTAACATTAATCCCCCTAAAGCATATCCGTCAAAACCCAAGGCCATTAATTCTCGAGCGCTTTTTTTTCTTAATTCTGGATAACTAGACCCTTGAACAATCCCAAAAAGCAATGGGCGGGGCCAAGATTTAAATTGTTTTTTAAAAGCCTGTTGGCTAATTTGTGCCCAAAGAGTCGTTCTTTGAACAGCCTTAGCTGCTATCTGATAATCTTTAGTATAAGCCGGACATTCATCTAAAACCATCATAATATCAGTATCTAAACTCTTTTGAATTTTTATCGCTTTGGCGGGAGTTAAAAAAAACCTTTGTCCATCTAAGCTTGATTGAAACTCCACTCCCTGGTCCTGGACTTTTTTTTTCTGGCTTAAAGAAAAAATTTGAAAACCGCCGCTATCAGTTAAAATTGGCCCAGACCAATTCATAAATTTATGTAATCCCTTAAATTTCTCTATCACTTCTAAACCAGGCCGCAAAAATAAATGATAAGTATTAGCCAAAATAATAGAAGCTTTTATTTTTTTTAAATCCTCACTGTCTAAACCCTTAACTGCTCCTCGCGTAGCTACGGGCATAAAAAAGGGCGTACTAATATTTCCCCTTTTTGTCTTTAAAACTCCTAGACGAGCCCTTGATTTTTTTGATTTTTTTAAAACTTTAAACATACTAAAACATTAGAACCCCGGTAGTAGAACGCTTCGCGTTCACTACGGGGCAATTCAGGGATTAGGGTCAGACCCCAAGGGGTCAGACCCTGAATTAAATCGTACGAGGCGAGACCTCGTAGGTGGAGACATCGTTTGTGGGAGGCTGAGTCTCGAATTCAG
>DKES01000025.1 GCA_002452615.1 Patescibacteria group bacterium UBA6816 | reverse complement strand
CTTTTTAATATGCCTTTGAGCATATCTTTTTAATATGCCTTTGAGCATATCTTTTTAATATGCCTTTGAGCATATCTTTTTAATACACTCTTGAGTATATTTTTTTAAGACACCCTTAAGCATATTCTCTTAAAGGATATCACTTTAAAAATATTTTGTCAAGGACCCCGCATCAACTCATATATAATCTAACCGTAGCCACACTGGTTAACTCATAAAAAACCTAACCGAAAAGGGAATAATAAGATATAATGTAATTTGGGTCGTATTAATTAGTTTAATAGCTTTTAAGGAGGAATAAAGCTAACCCAGGTTACAATTATGAGAATGGATATGAGTTCAAGAAACCAATATTTAAAAGTATTGCAAATAAAGTATAAGGGGTGTGGCAAAAAAGAGAAATCACTCCTTTTGGATGAGTATTGCGCTAACACCAGCCAAAACAGAAAATATGTTATTAAATGCACAGGTTCAACCTGTGCAAGTGCCCGTGCAAGGTTGTACAAGAAGTATAAGACACTAAATAGTTTTCCCCTTTAAAAGGTTTTATTTTTTTTATTTTATGTTAAAATATAGACAAGGAAAATTATTATTAATAAGTTTGATTTTTATTTGTTTTTCTTTATAATAAAAACAAGCCAAAGGTCTAAAAATAACCAATTAATTTTTAAATTTATGAAAAAAAACAGCACCTTGATTATTATTGTCGTGGTCATCCTTGTGCTTTTAGGAATTATTCTTTTAAGCTCTCCTAAAGTAGAAGCGCCAGAAGGAGAAGTCCCTTCTGAAGGAGAAGTTCCTGGCGAAACTACTGGGGAAGCTACTTTAGAAGAATCAGAAGAAGCCGCAGAATTAGTAGAAGCAGAAGAAGTTGTTCCTTCTGGAAGCAAGGTTTCTAAAGAAGGAAAAGTTTTAACTGATAGTGGAGAAGAGGCTGATAACACTGCTTTGCCTGGTTCTCCTGATGCACCTAAACAATCACGGGCTTTAGAAGAAGATGAAATTCCAGCCTCGGCTGTTAAATTAAGTATTAGCGCCGAAGGTTTTTCTCCAAATGAATTCACAGTTGATTCTGGAGATTTAGTGACTATTTCTATTACTTCTTTGGATAAAACTCATGTTTTTAAATTTGATGACGAGAGCCTTAAAGCCGTTGCCGTAGGCGTGGGTGGAGGAGAAACTCGAGCCATTACTTTTAATGCTCCTTCAGCCGGTGATTATACTTTTTTCTGTGATGTTCCCGGACATAGGGGTCGAGGAGAAACTGGTGTCATGCATGTAAAATAGGTTTTATAATATCGGGGCCAAAATTTTATTTTGGCCCCTAAAAACATTGTTTTTCCTTTGAACACCAATTAAGTTAAAAGGTGGTTTTTATAATCTACCCATTTTAACTAATGAAAAAAAGAACTAAAGATAAAAATATTAAAATTAATTTAATTTTGTCCGGGTTTTTATTTGCTCTAGGACTTTTTTTTATTTGGCAAGCTTTTTATCATTCCGGGGATGTTTTTCCTGCGCGGGCAGCTCAAAATGATAATGTGCGAGGTTGGGGCTGGTCAGAAAATATCGGCTGGATTTCCATGAATTGTTATAATGATTTTACCGCGAAGTGTTCCGGAGGAACTAATCCAGGAGTTCCATGCCTTAAAGACAGTGATTGCGACGGGGGAACTTGTTTAAAAGACGGTACTTTTGAAAATTGTTGCCCCGGAGGGAATTTAGAAGATTGCCCCTATGGTTTAGCCGGCACGAATTATGGAGTAAATTATGATAATTCATATAATAAATTAACAGGCTGGGGTTGGTCAGAAAATGCGGGTTGGATTTGTTTTGGAGAAACTTGTCAAGAAGTTTGTTTAGGGGGAACTAATGATGGTCAAAGTTGTTCTGGAGGAGGAGATTGTCCGGGTGGAGTTTGCGGCGGTAATACCCCGCATGGTTTTCCTGTTCCTTGGGCTTGTGTGGGTCAACAGGGTTGGCTTTGTCAAGGCGGAAGTAATCCTGGCGAAGTATGTTATTCTGATGATGATTGTTCTGGAGGTCTTTGTCGTTTTAGTTGTGTGGCTGATGCTGAAGAAGGGTTTAATGATTCTGGAGTTTGTACTCAAGAACAACATTTAAAAGGGCATTGGCAAATGAATGAAGTAGGGGAAACAATTGATGATGATTCAAACAATAATAATCAAGGCGTTTTAAGGCCGACTGAAAGTCCTGCTTTTTTAGTTAAGGGAAAATTCGGCAATGCCTTACAATTTAACGGAAACAGTCAATATATTGAAATTCCTGACCATGAGAGCTTAAGTGTGACTGGTAATTTAACAGTAGAAGCGTGGGTAAAAAGAAGCAGTTTAGGAAGTGAACAAACCATTTTAGGGAAATGGGATGAAAGTGTTAGCCAAAGCGGGGGTTATCGTTTATGGTTTGGTACGGATAATAATTTGAATTTTACTGTTACTAATGGCAGTACTCAGGCCACGATTACTCAAAAAAAAGGATTTTGTGTGGGTCAGGCTAATGTTGGAGAAGAAGGTTGTTTAACTGATGCTGATTGTTTGACTGGAGAAGTTTGTAAAAATACTCCGGTAGAAGATACGCGAGCTTGGCATCATGTGGCGGGAAAATATGTGGCGGCGACAAGTGCTAAGCCAGCTAGTTTACAACTTTTTATAGATGGGTCTCGTTTGGCGAGTGTGGTGGTTGGAGATATTCCTGATTCTTTAGGCAATGGTACGCAAAATTTTTATTTAGGGGCTAAAAAATTTACTTCAGTAATGGATACTTTTTTTCACGGGGCTTTGGATAATGTTTCTGTTTGGTCTTGTCAAAATGAAGGAAAAGTTTTAGGCCGTAACACCAAGGAAATTTGGGATGACGCCAAAAAAGAAATAGATGGTTGGGCTCGGGTTATTAGTTTAGGCGACCGGGGTTGGTTAAAATTAAAAGGTTTTGATAAAGATGGTCGAGTTTGGGGCACTTCTTTAAAAGATTTTTCTCCTTTTTATATTTTTGAAGGTTATATGGCGAATCGCTGGGTTAACGAAGATGTTTTTTCTAATGGATTATTAGCTCATTGGAAATTAAACGAACCTTTTTTAGGCAATAATTATTTAGTTCAAGATTCTTCTGGTAATGGTCAGCACGGGACCCCCTATGGTCCGCAAGCTGATAACCGGGGGATTTTTAATAGTGCGGCTAATTTTGACGGGACTGATGATTATATTGATTTTACTGATTCATATTGGTCTGGAAAATTTACTGATACGGCTGAAGTTACCAATGATTTTACTATTAGCGCTTGGATAAGATTAAATGCTTATCCTTTAGAATATACTACTATTATAGGCCAAAGATATGGAGATACCATGGTTTTTGGGGTGACCCCTAGCGGGTTATTATATCTTAATATGGATGATACCCGAACAGCCAGTCCCAAGAATAATACGGCTTTAGATTTAGACAAATGGTATCACGTGGTTGTAGTTTTTAATGGACATGGTTCTAGTAGTAGTAATGCTAATTTTTATGTTAATGGGATTGGGGATGGAGGAGGCACTGCTTGGGACAGTAATGGTTCTGGCCCTCAATCTTATCTTTATTTTGGCCGGCAAGGAAGAACAGGAATTGGGGCAGACAGTTATTTTAATGGTTTAATAGATAATGTGGCGATTTATAACCGGGCTTTAACTGGAGTAGAAATAAATCAATTATATTTGCGTCATATTCCTTATGGTATGGGTTGGGGAGACAGTGAACATGGTTATGACGACCCACCCGAACCTTTGGATTTTAATAATTTAGGACTTAATAATAATTATGGGTGTGACCAATTATTAGTTCAGTGGGAAGTATCTGATTGGGCTCAAAGTTATACTTATCATCGTTGTAATAATGTGACTGAAGGTGATTGTGGTACTTGTACTTATATTGAAACCAGTGTTTTAGATGAGTCTTGTGATGTTTCCGGATGTTCTTTAACAGACCCGGATTTATCAGCTAATACTGGTTATTGTTATAAGATTAAAGCTGAAAATGAAACCGGAGAAACATGGAATTCAGAAGGAGGAGTTTGGAGCAGTACTTTATTATGTGCTTTAGAAGAAGGAGAAATTGATAATCCTACTTGTGGTCAAATTGACCTTACCTGGGAACCAGTAACTGATTCAGAGGGATATAATGTTTATCGGGCTCTTAGTGCAGATGGGTGTGAAACAGTTTCTAGTTCTGGTTGTGATTTAATTGCTCATTTAGGCGAAGCCATGGGTTATGATGGTTTAGTGGCTTATTGGAAAATGAATCAAGAAAATTGGACAGAAGAAGATGTTTATGATTCTTCTGGCAATGCTTATCATGGCACAGCTAGTGCTGGAGCTTATCCTTTAACTGGAGTAAAATTTAATTCTGCGGCTCATTTTAATGGCAGCGGTTATATTGATGTTGGAAATATTCAGGCTCATAATAATTCGGATTATACTATTGAATTTTGGCTTAAAGGAACGCCTCAAAATAATAATTTGTTTTATTCAGAATTTAATAATGGATTAGCCGGTCCTCTTTTTAGTTTTGGTTCGGGCCAGACAAATACTTCTCGGGCCAAGATTTTTGTTAAAGATGATGATGGAGAAACAGCATTAGAAATTGAGTCAAGTAATAATGTTTTAGATGATTCTTGGCATCATTTAGCTTGGGTGGACCAAATCGGAGAATATGTTTTATATGTTGATGGAGAAATAGATTCCTCAGGAAATTATATTAAAGTAGTTAAAGATTTTAACAGTTCTAATTTAGGGCGCCACAATGTTAATAGTGAACCTGGTTCATATTTTACCGGGCTTTTAGATAATTTTGCCATTTATAATCGAGCTAAAACACATCAAGAAATAAAAATTGATTATGAAACTGGAACCCATCAAGATTGCCATTTAGGAGCTGAAGATAATTGTGCCTCAAGTATAGTTTGTAATCAAACTGATTGTGGAGCCGGAGTACAGGTTTGTTGTCCTTATTCTGATTTTAGAATTATTCCTTTTATTGATTATTATTATGTGATTACGGCGGTAAGTAAACATGGTGAATCAGAACCCGGTCCTAGTCCGGCCATGAATTCTAAAACAATTTGTTTCCCACCTTTAACTGAAGAAGAAGAATAATCAGGATTAAATTTAGACTTTAAAGACTTTTTCAGCCTCCAAATTTTATTTTGGAGTTTTATTTTTTTCTGAGCGTGATATAATATAGTTATTAATCCCTAACCCAGACCCATAATTATGAATAAACAAGAAGCTAAAAAAAGAATTATTCAGCTAAAAAAAGAACTTAATTATCACCGTCATCTTTATCATGTTCAAGACCGACAAGAAATTTCTGATTCTGCTTGGGATTCTTTAAAACATGAATTAAAAAAATTAGAAGACCAATTTCCTGAATTTATTACGCCTGATTCTCCCACTCAAAGGGTCGGGGGCGACCCTTTAAAAAAATTTAAAAAAATTAAGCACTGGCGACCAGTTCTTTCCATGGAAGATGTTTTTGATTTTGAAGAATTAGAAGCTTGGGAAAACTATATGCGAGATTATCTCAAAAAATCATCTACGAGGCGAGACCTCGTAGGTGGCCGGGGAGATGATTTTAAGGAGAAAAAGTTTGAATATTATGCTGAGCGGAAAATTGACGGAGTTGATATTATTTTAACTTATCAAAAAGGAATTTTAAAAACCGGGGCGACTCGGGGCAATGGAAAAATTGGAGAAGATGTTACTCAAAATATTAAAACCATTGAAGCGATTCCTTTAAAGCTTCAATTACCGCTTGATTTAGTGGTGCGGGGAGAGATTTTTATGAGTAAAAAGGATTTTGTAGATTTGAATAAAAAAAGAGAAAAACAAGAATTACCCCTTTATGCAAATCCACGCAATGTGGCCGCTGGTTCAGTTCGCCAATTAAATCCTCAAATAACAGCTCAACGAAAATTAGATTGCTATATTTTTGACATTATTACCGACCTAAAATTAAAAACTCATCAACAAGTTCATAAAAAATTAAAAGAATTAGGATTTAAAACTGACCCCCAAAATAAATTATGTGCTGATTTAAAAGAGGTTAAAAAATATTATCAATTCTTATTAAAAAAAAGAGCTTCCTCACCCTTTGATTATGATGGCGTGGCCGTGGTTTTAAATGATTTAGCCCTGATTAAAGCTTTAGGTTCAGTGGGTAAATCGCCCCGTTGGATGCGCGCTTACAAATTTCCCGGAGAACAAACAACTACGACTATTGAAGATATTATTGTTCAAGTTGGTCGAACCGGAGCTTTAACTCCAGTGGCCAAATTAAAGCCAGTTTCTTTAATGGGGAGCACGGTTTCTCGAGCCACTTTACACAATCAAGATGAAATTGACCGTTTAGATGTGAGAATTGGTGATACTGTAATTATTGAAAAAGCCGGGGATATTATTCCTGCCGTCATCAAAGTTTTAAAAAATTTAAGAAAAGGGACTGAAAAAAAATTTAAAATACCTTTAAAATGTCCTTTTTGTCAAAGTAAGGTTAAGCGTCCTTTAGGTGCCGCGGCTCATTATTGTACTAGTAAAAATTGTTTTGCCCAACAAAAACAAAAGATAAAACACTTTGTTTCTAAAAAATGTTTTGATATTGAAGGCTTAGGAGGAAAAATTGTTTCTCATTTAATGGACCAGGGTTTAATTAAAGATGCGGCTGACCTTTTTACTTTAAAAAAAGGGGATTTAGAACCTTTAGAAAGATTTGCTTCTAAGTCGGCGGATAATTTAATCAAAGCCATAGAGCAGAGCAAAAAGATTACTTGGCCTCGTTTTATTGAGGCCTTGGGGATTCGCCACATTGGAGAACAAACTGCCCTTGATTTAGCTGAACATTATCCTGATTTAAAAAGTTTGTCTCAGGCCAGTTTGTTAGACTTGGAATCTTTACCGGATTTAGGTCCAGTAATGAGTCAGAGTGTTTTTAATTGGTTTGGAGACAAGGAAAATCAGGCTTTTTTAAAAAAATTAGAAAAAGTGGGTGTAGAAATAGAAAAGATTTCTTCTCCTAAGAAAAAAACCAGATTAAGTAATAAGAAAATTGTTTTTACTGGAACTTTAAATTCTTTGACTCGCGAGCAAGCCGAAGCAAAAGTTAGGGCCAAAGGAGGAAGAACTTTTGGTCAAGTTAATCAGAAAATTGATTATTTGGTTCAAGGAAATAATCCTGGTTCTAAAAAAGACCAGGCTAAAAAACTAGGAATAAAAATTATTAACGAGCAAGAATTTTTAAAAATGATATAAAAAAAACATTAAAACCCCAGTAGTAGAACGCTTTGCGTTCACTAC
>DKES01000014.1 GCA_002452615.1 Patescibacteria group bacterium UBA6816 | reverse complement strand
GAAGTTTAATGGCGGAGAGGAAGGGATTCGAACCCTCAAGTCCAAAAAGGACGCCAGTTCTCCAAACTGGTGGAATAACCATTATCCGACCTCTCCTTGTTTAAAAAACATTACTTCGACCCCTGCCTGCCGACAGGCAGGACTCAGCCACCTCTCCATATAAAGATTATAACAAATTAAAATAAAAGAAAAAGGGCCTCAAAGAGACCCTCTGTTTTTTATTGATTTTTTCCGACCACCTTAAAAGTATGGCCGTGAATAAAAACTACCGAATTTTTTTCCGGAATCAATAAAACACTTCCCGCTAAAGGAACATACTTCTTTTTTTCTTTTTCTGCTACCTGAAGGTCAGGGCAACAAATGTTCTTGACCAAGACCCCGTCTTCACGCGGCTGAATCTGAATTTCATTCAAGGAAGCCAGCCATTTATTTGCCGGTTGTCCTTGGATTTTTCTTTTGGAAAAAGACGTTAAAAAGAAAACCAATTTCATTAAAACCTCCTTTATTTTAAATAAATTATAGCAAAAAATATTCTTTTGTCAACCCCGCGCATCAACTCATATATAATCTAACCGTAGCCACACTGGTTAACTCATAAAAAACCTAACCGAAAAGGGATCGAAAAGACGTTAGTTATATTTTAAAGCTAAAAGGTGCGGGGTCAACCCTTATTTCTTATTCATTTTCTTTTCTGTTTTTAAAATCTCTAAACTGGTTTTAATGACAGTATCTGGAGTTAAAGAAATAGAATCAATTCCCTCTCTAACTAAAAATTGGGCAAAATCAGGAAAATCACTAGGGGCTTGGCCGCAAATACCAACTTTTTTCTTATGTTGGTGGGCAATTTTAATAATTTGCCTAATCATTTTTTTAACCGCCTCATTTCTTTCATTAAAAATATGAGCCACTAAACTAGAATCTCGGTCTAAACCCAAAGTTAATTGAGTTAAATCATTGCTCCCAATAGAAAATCCGTCAAAAATTTTAGCAAACTCTTTTCCTAATAAAACATTGGCTGGAATTTCACACATAACATAAACTAATAAAGGTTTAATCTTTTTTCTTTTATCTCTTAATCCTTGCTGGTCAATAATTTTTAAAACTTTTTTTCCTTCTTCAATTGTTCGACAAAAAGGGACCATCACCACAACGTTATCTAGTCCCATTTCTTCTCTTACTTTTTTAATGGCTCGGCATTCTAAAATAAAAGCTTGGGCAAAATCAGGAGCATAATAACGACTAGCTCCCCGCCAACCAATCATAGGATTTTCTTCTTGGGGTTCAAATAATTTTCCCCCAATTAAATTAGCGTATTCATTGGTTTTAAAATCAGAAAAACGAACAATTACTTCTTTGGGGTAAAAAGCTGCAGCAATTCGCGCAATTCCTTCTGCTAACTTATCAATATAAAATTGTTTTTTATTATCATAACCAGCGGTAATTTGATCAATTTGTTTTTTTGTTTTCTGGTCTTTTAATCGGGCATAATTAATCAAGGCTAAAGGATGAATTTTAATATAATTATTAATAATAAATTCTTCTCGCGCTAAACCCACTCCTTGATTAGGGATAAAAGAAAAAGTGAACGCTTGTTCTGGTTCGCCCACATTCATCATTATTTTTGTCCGCGGGTGTTTAAAATTTTTAATCCTGGTTTTTTTTATTTCAAAAGGCAATAAACCTTTATAAACATGACCCACTTCCCCTTCAGCACAAGAAATAGTCACTTTTTGATTTTTTTTGACTAAAGCCGTAGCCCTTCCTGTTCCAACTACACAAGGAATTCCTAATTCTCGAGAAACAATCGCCGCATGACAATTATTTACAACAACTGGAGTATATCTTTCTGTAAAAACAACATAATTATGATTATCTTCTACGGTAATATTATAAACATTTTGGTGATTTAAAGAATCAACCTTTTTAACTCTTAACATTTTCAAATCCGAACTAATAATCTTGGTTAATTCATGATTTTCTTTCTGACCGGCAATCATTGGAATAAGATAATTTTTTATTTTTTGAACATCTATTAAAAGATTTTTATTAAGATAAGGAATTATTCTTCCTTTATAATTTATCTTTTCTTTGATGTCTTCTAACACTTGCTTAGCAGCCAAAAATCTTGTCCCAAATTTAATTCGTTTTCTATAATTTCCCTTAACCCTGGTCGTATATTTAAATAAATCTTCTATCCCGCTAACTATTTGAAAATTATGAATACTGCGATTAGAAGAAACCTGAAAATCAATGCCCAATCTTAGGCAGGCAGTGGTTACGGCCTGAAGTAAGTTATCTTTAGAAATATAAATATTTATTCTATTACTATTATTTCTATAAGAACCATCACCATCAATTACTCCCGCCAAAAAATTATAGACAAATTCTTTAGAAGAATATAATAGAGACGAAACAATATTTTTCTCTTGTTTTAACATTTCTTCTGCTATAGATTTACTGTGACATCGATAAGCATTAGCTTGCCCACAGACAAATTTATTACGAATAAAACCATTAGAATATTTTTTTATTGAAACATGAAATGAATAATTAAAAACACTTTTTAAACATTTATTCATTTTTTTTATGAAATCTGCCTTTTTAGAGGTGTTTTTTTGGATAAACTGTATTTCTCCATGACTTTTACTAAGATAAATACTTCCATCAGTCATTATTCCTCCTAAAAAATAGCCGAGTTCAGTCTTGATGTTTTTTTGTTTTTCAACTGGTATTTTAGTAGAGCTTAAAATTGACTCATTATCTCTTAATAAATCATTTAATTCTTTTGAAATTAATTTTCTATTTTTAAAAGTTAAAAATTTATGGTCTGGTGTAACTTTTAAAATATTACCCTTCATTTTTCCGGTTTGAGAAATATCTACAGAAATAGGTTTAGATTTTCTTTCCATGCCATCAATTACCTTTTTCCATTCCATTTTTAAACTTTCTTTATTAAGCGAAAGAACCTTGTAATCCTCTTTTTTATATTTACCAACAATTTCCTTTATTGATAAAAATCCTTTATTGGTTAATATTTTAGTTTCACCAGTAAAACACGTGCGGCCTCCGGCATTAGTAACAATTCCTTTAGCTCTTTTCATAATAGGCAACCAATCTGGGTCAGTCATTTCTGTTACTAAAATTTGTCCCGGTTTAAATTGAGAAATATCTTTAACGTTTTCAATTATATTTGCCTGGCCTTGGGAAATTTTAGAACCCACCGCTACCCCGGAAATAATAAGTTTGTCTTTAACTGAATTTCCTGTTTCTTTTTTTGCTTGAGGTAAAAAAACATACTCTTCTAAAACGTCTAAAGAACGCTGGGAATGAACTGTCTCTGGACGGGCCTGAAGAATATAAAGTTGTTGGTCTTGACCGTCTTTAGCCCATTCCATGTCCATGGACCGACTATAATATTTTTCAATAATCACTGAATATTTTCCCAGTTCTAAAATCTCATCATCAGTTAAAGTAAATTTATTTCTCTTGTTTTTAGGAGTCCTAATATTTTTAACTGGTTTTTTTCCTCGAGGATTATAAATCATGGTCCATTCTTTAGCTCCTAAATTTTTACTGACAATTGGCCGATAATTCTCTAAAAGGGGCTCATAAACAATAAATTCATCAGGACTTACTTTTCCCTGAACAATGTTCTCTCCTAAACCCCAAGAAGAAGTAATCACACTTGCATCAGCAAAACCAGAGTCAGTGTGACAAGAGAAAATAACTCCGGAACAAGCTAAATCAGAACGAATCATTTTTTGGACACAAACAGAAAGAGCCACTTTCATATGGTCAAATCCTTTTTCTTCGCGATAAACAATAGCTCGGTTAGTAAATAAAGAAGCAATACATTTTTGTACTACTTTTAACAGTTCTTTTTCTCCTTTAATATTTAGATAAGTTTCCATTTGTCCGGCAAAACTAGCCGTGGGCATGTCCTCGGCCGTAGCAGAACTCCGCACCGCCACATCTAAATTTTTCACTCCTGATTCTTGAGAAAGTTTTTGATAAGCTTGAACAATTTGTTTTTTAAAATCTTCTGGTAAAGAAGCGCTTAAAATCATTTTTCTTATCTCTACTCCGGCCTTTTTTAATTTAGCCACATTTTTTACATCTAATTCCTTTAAAATTTGAGTAATTTTTTCTTTTAATCCCGCCTCTTTTAAAAAATACCAATAAGCCTCTGCAGTGGTGGCAAAACCATTGGGAATTTTTACTCCCCTTCTGGTTAAACGTTGATACATTTCCCCTAAAGAGGCATTTTTACCTCCAACTTGAGGAACATTTTTAATTGATATTTCTTTAAACCATCTAATCATTTTCATATTTTTTTATTTAAAAATTTATTTTATAAGAAAATTTATTTAAAACTGGAATTTTCCAAGATTTTCCTTGCAAGGTTTTAATTATTGCGGTGATAGACACTAGCCCACAAACAAACCAACCTAAAAGGCTAATTAACCAACCAAAAAAAGGAATAATTAAAATTAAAGTGAAAATAATTTCCGCTAAAAAAAGAATTAATCCTTGGCGAGCGTGAAAACGAATAAAATCATTTTTCGATTTTATAATCAAGGGGATTAAACAAAAAACTCCTAAATAAGCAATTGCTCCTAATAAACGAACAATAATTCTTTTATTTTTAGTGGCCGCGACTACTGATTCAATTTTATGAACAACATTATCTTTTTCCATAAAAATAAATTAAAGTTTATTATTACTAATAATAATAACATTTATTTTATGTTTTGTCATGGAAAAAATTCACCCCTTACGGGCCAAAACATCTAGAACTCGGAGAGCCCCTTTCTACACGTCAAACCCGCAAAGGTTGACAAAGGGCCTTAAATTTGCTATTATTTAGACAGTTCATAAAAAAAGGAGGATATTGTGAAATATTTACTATCATTGCTAGTTATAATTTTTCTTTATTATTGGATTAAAAATAGAGAAAAATTCTATCCCCCACTTTTAGTTATTATTTTTCCTTTGCTAATAATCTTTATTGGTTTAATGACTAAAACCGTGGGAGCATTTTTTTGGGCAATAATCACCTCGTTGATTTGGTGGGGAGTGACTTATTATTATAAAAAAGAAAAAAAATGGGAAATTCTTTTTTTATTTAATACCTATTTTTGTTTTCTTTTCCTTGCTGGACTGATTATTATCGGGCCTTTAATTGGTATTTTTATAGTACCAAAAGTAATTCTAGACCACCCTGAACCAAATCTGTATTTTTATTATCTTTTTAGAACAGGGGTTATCGCCGGCCTTATTTTAGGCACTCTCGGGGGAACCCTATCTATCCCTAACAAACCCAATAATCAAAAAGACCCCTAAACACGGGGTCTTTTTTATTTTAAGATTATTACATTCCCATCATACCACCAGGCATCCCACCAGGCATACCACCAGGCATTCCTCCTCCACTAGAATCTTCTTTACCTTCTTTTTCTGGTTTATCAGTAATCACTGCTTCGGTAGTTAAAAACAAAGTGGCAATAGAAGCGGCATTTTGCAAGGCGGAACGGGTTACTTTGGCCGGGTCAACAATTCCTGCGGCAACTAAATCTTCGTATTGGTCTGTGGCGGCGTTATAACCGAAATTACCCTTTTTCTCTTTTACTTTCTGAACCACTACTGAACCATCTCTTTTACCAGTATTATTAGCAATCTGTTTTAAGGGCTCTTCTAAAGCTCCTTTTAAAATTAATATTCCTAATTTCTCATCTCCTGAAACTCTTAATTCATCTAAAGCTGGGCAAGCTCTAATTAAAGCCACTCCGCCACCAACCACAATTCCCTCTTCTACGGCGGCTTTAGTAGCGTTAACTGCATCCTCTACTTTAAATTTTTTCTCTTTCATTTCTGTTTCTGTGGCGGCGCCGACTTTAATAACTGCTACCCCTCCGGCCAATTTAGCTAATCTTTCTTGTAATTTTTCTTTATCAAAATCAGAATCACTTTGCTCTAATTCTTTCCTAATTCGGGCAATCCGTTCTTCAATCTCCTGTTTTTTTCCTTTTCCATCAATCACGGTAGTATTTTCTTTAGTGGCCACTACTCTTCGGGCTTGGCCTAAATATTCTAATTTAACATTTTCTAATTTTAATCCTACTTCTTCAGAAACAACCCGGGCTCCAGTTAAAACTGCTAAATCTTGCAACATTTCTTTTTTTCTATCTCCAAATCCTGGCGCTTTAACTGCTAAAACATTAAAAGCTCCTCTTAATTTATTAACCACAAAAGTGGCCAAAGCAATATCTTCAATCTCATCAGCAATAACTACTAAATCTTTTTTTCCGGCTTGAGCCATTTTTTCCATTAAAGGAACAACATCTTCTTGAGAAGAAACTTTTTGGTCGGTGATTAAAATATAAGCATCTTTATATTCTGCCGCCATTTTTTCTGTATCTGTAATCATATAAGGAGAGGCATAACCTTGGTCAAATTGCATTCCTTCGGTGGTTTCTAATTCCATACCAAAAGACTGTGATTCTTCCACGCTAATAACTCCGTCTTTTCCTGCCTTTTGCATAGCTTGAGAAATAATTTTCCCAATTTCTTCGCTATTAGCAGAAACTGAAGCGACTTGTTTAATTTCTTCTGGAGTGGAAACTTTGTGGGAAATTTTTTCTTGTAATTCTTTAATAATTGCTTTTACTCCTTTGTCAATTCCTTGTTTAATTAATAAAGGGTTAGCTCCTGCGACCACATGCTTTAATCCTTGAGCAGTGATGGCTTGGGCTAAAATAGCCGCGGTCGTGGTTCCATCACCGGCAACATCATTAGTTTTAGAGGCCACTTCTTGTATAAGTTGAGCTCCCACGTTTTCATATTTATCTTCTAATTCAATTTCCTTGGCCACGGTTACTCCATCATTAGTAATGGTTGGAGAACCATATCCTTTATCAAGAACAACATTGCGTCCTACTGGGCCAAGAGTCACTTTAACTGCGGCGGCTAATTTATCAATTCCTCTTTTTAAGGCCGCCCGCGCTTCTTCTTTAAATATAATTTGTTTAGCCATATATCAACTAGTTAATTAATGGAAATTAGTTTAATTACTAATTTCCGATTTAAATTATTTAATTACGGCGACTACTTTTTCATAGTCAATCACTAAAAATTCTTCGTTATCAACCTTGTATTCGTCAGCGCCGTATTTTTCAAATAAAATTTTATCTCCGACCTTTAAATCAATCTTTTCTCTTTGACCATTCTCCAGGGTTTTCCCTGGACCAATTGCCAAAACTTCACCGCGGACTGGTCTTCCTTTATCCGCTGTATCTGGCAAAATAATACCAGCTTTAGTAACCTCATTTTCAACAATAGGTTTAATAATTAAACGACTGCCTAATGGCTTTAATTTAAGTTTGCTCATATTTTTTCTCATTTATTTTGATTTTTAATAGTAAAAACGACCTTTTTGTAAAAAGATGAATAAATCATCTCCCCCCTAGAATAAAATTCTAATGAAATATAAAAAAATGTCAAGAATCTAATAACTTTCTCTTTATAAAAACTTAAAAAATGTTAAAATATAATTATGAAAAAAATAGGTTTAATTCTTTTTTTATTTTTAATTTTTACCCCGATTATTTCCTGGGCCCAAACAAATAATTTAGAGGTCTATCTTTTTTATGACCCTGAATGTCCAGTTTGCTTTGCGGCCCAAAAATTTTTAGGCCAATTAAAGGCTGAATTTCCTCAACTAGAAATTAAATCTTTTCAGCCTTTTCGCAATTCTTCCTCTCAACAATTATATTTTTCTTTAAGAAAGGCCTATCAATTAAACGCTGATATTTCAGTCCCGGTTATTTTTATTGAAAATCAAGCCTTTACTAACTTTAATAACACAACTAAAACCCATATTAGACAAACAGTTATTAGGTGTGCCTCACAAAAATGTATTTCTCCTTTGGAAAAAATATCATTATCAGAGCCAACCCCCCTTAAAAAAACTATTTCCCCTTATTTTTTTATCCTCCCTGCTTTTATTATCTTATTATTAGGTTTTAAATTTTTTAAAAAACCCTCTAATTAGAACTTTATCCTTATTTCTAAAAATTGATTAAAGATTGACAAAAATATTTTTCTCTTTATTATAAACAATAAAGACGGTGTTGTGGCGGAGCTAGGTTACGCCATGGCTTGCAAAGCCATGTACGCAGGTTCAATTCCTGCCAACACCTCTCAGGGGGAAAATAAAAGGCGAGAATTAATTCTTGCCTTTTTCTTTTTTAAAAAATCCGTTTTTATTCTAAATCTTTTTCAGTAAAAATTTCAGCCGTATAAACATAAATATCAACTTCTCCTCTTTTCCATGCCTCAGGATTTAAACCTGCTTTATGCAGACAAAGATTATTCATAAACTCTTCTAAATCCCAGTTGTTTTCTGTGGCCACTTGAGGAAGAAAAACTCCGCCTTGAGCTCCTTGAGAAACCACAACTCCATGTTGGCCTATTTTAATTTCTTTTTTCGGGTCTTTTATTTTTTTAAGCGGGGATAAAACAGAAATTTCAATGTCTAATTCTTCTATTTCTTCTTCTTGAAGGGAGGTAAAACGATTATCTTCAAAAGCCGCCGCCCGGGCCATTTCAGCCACAACCTTATAAAGAGGTTGTTTTTCTTCAATCACCCTTCCTAAACATCCTCTTAACTGACCATTCTTTTTTAAAGTCACAAAAGCTCCTTGAGGAGTTTTTATTTCCTGAAAAATATTATTAAATTCAAAATCTTTTCCCCGAAAACAAGCCTTAATGCTTTCGCGGGCAATTTCTATTAATTTTTTCTTTGCCCTTAAAGAAAGCTTTGGCTCTTTATCTCCAATTGAAAAAGCTATACTCGCATATCCTACCACCCTGCTTTTATCTTCTAAAATATCTCCAGAATTAGCATATTTTAATAATTCAATATTTTTCCATTTCATTAAATCAGCTAAAATTAAGCCTATTTTAATAGCGTTTTCTCCGCAAGCACAAGTGTCTAAACCTGGTAAATTTTGGCTTTGTAAATTTTTAATTGTTTTTTCAAATTTTTCCTCTTGTCCGCTTAAAATTGTTTGAATAGTCTGCTGGTCCACTTGATTAGCTGTTTCATAATCCGGGTAATGAGATAAATCAGAACTAATAATTATTAAATCTTTTTCCGTTAAATATTTTTTTAAACCTTGGGCTAAAGTAAAAATTTCCTTTTTACTTATTTGCCCAACAGTAAGGGGAATAATTTTAAAATCATTTAAAATTTTTTGTAAAAAAGGAAGCATAATTTCAGCAGCATGTTCTTGAGAATGAGCTTTTTCTCGAATAAAAATATTTTGAGCCTCTTTATTTAATTTTTCCCTTAAATCTTGATTAACCCTTACTTTTCCCAAAGGAGTTTGCCAAAAATCATGATTATCAAGCGCCACTCCGGAAAACCAATCTTGATGAGAGGGATTAATAATAAAAATATTTTTAAAATTTTTTCCCTGAATACTTTTAAATCCTGTCGCGGCCACCAAACCTGAAGCCGCATATCCGGCGTGGGGCAAAATCATCATTTTTATTTCTTTATTTAATCCTTTATTTTCAGCTTGATTTAATAATTCTTCTATTTGACCAGCAAGCACTTCTGAATTAGCTGGATAAAAAAAACCAGCCACAGCAGGTTTTCTAATTAATGGTTGTTTTTTAAAATTATCTTGTTTCATTTATAAAAAAATTTGGAATTAGGCCCTAAATTATTCTGTAAACCAATTTAATTTATATTTTTCAGCTAATTTAACTACTTTCTCATACTCAGAAGTAGTAATCGGTCGATTAATTTTATGATAATCTTTAGCTTGCCAACAAGGATTATAACGATTCATAATATTAATTCTGACCTGGGGGGAGACTTCTTTTTTTAAAAATTTAAAAACCTTTTCTGCTCCAGAAATATTATTAGGTAAAATTAAATGACGCACCAAAAGACCTGATTTAACTAAACCATTTTCATTAAATTTTAAATTTCCTACTTGTCGGTACATTTCTATAATTGCTTTTTGGGCAAAATAAAAATATTGTGGCACGTGAGAATATTTTTCCGCAATTTTATCATCTGAATATTTTAAATCAGGTAAATAAATATCAATTATTCCCTCTAATAATTTTAGCGTTTCTACTGAATCATAAGCATTAGTATTATAAATCAAAGGAATTTTTAATCCTTGGTCAATTGCTAAGGGCAGGGCTTGTAAAATTTGCGGGACCTGAGAAGTAGGATTAACTAAGTCAATATTATGACAACCTCTTTTTTGTAAATCAATCATTATTTTTGCTAACTCTTTACTGTTCATTTCTTTTTGAGGCACCTTTCTGCCTCTTTCCAACTGGCTAATTTCAAAACTGCGACAAAAAACACAAGAAAGATTACAATAATTAAAATCAATTGCCCCGGAACCGTTTTCTCCGGTGAAAAAATTTTCCATTTCAAAATCTGAATGAGATTTAAAAATAACTGGATTTTTGCCTAAATAACAATAGCCCTTTTCATTTTGAGCGCGATTAGCCCCGCAACGGCGAGGACAAACTCGACAAAATTTTAATAACTCATTGGCTTGGGCTATTCTTTTTTTTATTTCTTGAGTGCTTAAATTAAGATAACGAGGATATTTCATAAAAACTACTAAAAAGAATTTTAATTTATTTTTTTAGTGGCGAAGAATATTTTGCAATTAATTCTTTTATTCTTGCTCCTTCTTTTTTAACTACCTCACTATCATATTCTCCGCTATGAGCGGTTACTCCTTGATAAAGGGGTCTTTTTTGGTCTAAATGAAGATTAATAATTACTCCGGATTGATAATTAGAAGAAGGCCTTTCTTTAATATAAACATGAAATCGAGGATATTGGTCTCCTCTGATTCGCCGAACAAAGCTTTTTTTTCCTAAACGAGTTCTAATCTCTGCATATCCACATCTTTTAATTAATTGTTCTGGATTAATCCCTGAACCAGAAATTTTTATTTGCATAAATTAATAATTAAGATATTGCTGGGCCAAAGACAAAGAAATTGCCCCCCAAAACAAAGAAAAAATAATCATTAATTTTGCATCTTTTTTTGTTTTTGGGTCTTTTAAAAGAGCCAGCCCATATATTAATCCGGCCGGCAACGGGTTTAAAATAACAATTAATAAGCCAATAATGACTAATTTTTGTTTAGAAATAGAAATCTTGTCTGAAGATTTTTCAGGCATAATTCAAAAAACTATTAAAATTAATTTATTCTAAAACTTTAAAAACTTTATCGCCGGGCTTAACTGCTTCCTCTACCTTAAAGCCTACCGCCTCTCCCTTCCCTGCTTTTTCTACATTTTCATGTTCAATTTGAATGGATTCAACTTCTTGTTCAAAATCCCTTTCTTCTCCTCCTAAAATATGAATTTTATCTCCGGTTTTTAACTCTTCGGATAATTCAATCACCCCGACATTAATTTTGTTAAAATAATGAGTAATTTTTCCAATTTGTTTTTCTTTAGCCATAAGTTAAAATTTAAGACTTATTTTTTAATTTCCTCCTATTTTTATTATATCATAAAAAACTTAAATAACATATCTCCCTCGACTAAACTGGTCACCAATAATATTTCCTTGGTCTAGGGTAATAACTCTTTTTTTAAAAAAATTAACAATCTCTCGATTATGAGTAACTAAGAGAACCGTGGTCCCATAATCATTAATTTTAACTAAAAGCTCCACAATATCTCGAGTGGTAATCGGGTCTAAATTTCCTGTGGGCTCATCAGCAATTAAAATTTTAGGGCGATAAACCAAAGCCCGGGCAACTACTACTCGCTGAGCTTCTCCAGCAGAAAGCTGTAAAGGAAAATAATCCGCCTTTTCTTTTAAGCCAACAATTTTTAAAACTTGTTCCACTGTACTTTCTATTTTTTTTCTGGAAACATTAATTACTTCCAGGGCAAAAGAAATATTTTCAAAAACAGTCTTTTTTTCTAATAATTTAAAATCTTGGAAAACCACTCCCATTTGTCTTCTTAAAGTCGGAATCTCTTTAGATTTAACATTGGTAATATCCCAACCCCCCACCACAATCTTACCTTTGGTTACTTTTTCCTCAGCGGTTAATAATTTAATAATGGTGCTTTTTCCGGCTCCGGATTGACCAATAATAGAAACAAATTCCTGGGGTTTAATATGAAAACTAACTTTTTTTAAAGCATAAGTTTGAGGAGGATAAAATTTAGTAACATTAACAAATTTAATCATAAAAATTTTTAGATAGTTTTCAATTTTTAAACAAGCCCACGACTGGAATCGAACCAGTAACCTCTTGCTTACGAAGCAATTGCTCTACCGATTGAGCTACGTGGGCTCAATAGTATTTTAAACATTAATTCTGGTTTTATCTTTGCTGTAAAGTTTTAAAAAGCGAGTGAGCGGAGTCGAACCGCCGTCTTCTCCTTGGGAAGGAGATATAATAGCCGTTATATTACACTCGCCCATACCACTATTTTCTTTTAAATGTTTGATATTTAAACTTGGTATTTTTTTAAAAATTTTTTAAGTTTTTTAATCGCTCTTATTTTTTTAAGAGGAGAAACATGGTCAATCATTAAAACCCCGCTTAAGTGGTCTATTTCATGCTGAAAATCACGGGCTAATAATCCCTTGGCTTTTATTTGAACTTTTTGCTCTTTTTCTAATAAATAACCCTCTAAAATTACCTCTTTTGACCTTTTTATTTTTAAATTAAGACTAGGTAAGCTTAAGCAACCTTCATATTCTTTTTCTTTTGATAATGATTTACTAATAATTTCAGGATTAACTAAACTAAGCGGACCTTGTCCTATATCCACCACAATAATTCGTCTAGTATCCCCTATTTGAGGAGCCGCTAAACCCACTCCTTCTTCTTGATACATGGTTTTTAACATCTCTCGAGCAAATTCCCTGACTGATTGGTCAATTTTTTCCACTTTTTGGCATTTTTTCCTTAAAACCGGGTCACCATAAAATTTGATTTTTTGTTTTTCCATATCCTTATTTTAACCATTTTTACAAAAAAAACAACTAAAAAATAAAAGAAGGACGGTTAGCCCTTCTTTTGTTTTAAAAAAATTAATTAAAACATTTTTTTTCTGGAGAAGGAATTTCTGGAAAAAGAATTTCCTCCTTGCTCACTTTTCGAAAATTAAATTCAACTACAATTACTTTAAGATTTTTCTGTTCTCCGGCATAAATCAGGGCTTTGATTATTTTCTTTTGAATTTGATAATCAATAAACAAATAATCAACTGATTCTTTAAAAATACTATCTAAAGCCTCTTGAGGTTTACAACAAAGAACTTTCAAGGCATTTAATCCGGATAAATGAACTAAGACTGGTATAAAAAGAGGCATCAATTCTTCTCTCCGAGTAATAAATAATGCTTTCATTTTTCCCTCCTTGTTTATATTTAAAAAACTTATTGAATTTTTAATTTTTTAATCCGCGGCTTTCTTAATTTATTTTTAGGTAACATATTCCAAACTGCCTTTTTTAAAACTTCAGCGGGATTTTTTTTAAAAACCACTCCCATTTTTTCTTCTTTTAATCCTCCGGGGTAACCGCTGTGGTGATAATATAACTTTTGTTCTAATTTTTTACCAGTGAATTTCATTTTATCAACATTCTCCACCATCACCAAATCTCCCTTATCAAGGTTGGGTTGATAATCTGGTTTATCTTTTCCCATTAAAATTTGGGCAATTTTTGTTGCTAAGCGGCCTACTACCTTATCCGTTGCATCAATTTTTTGTATTTTTTTAGAAGATTTTTCCATATTTATTATTAAACTAATTCTAAAATAACCATTTCTGCAGCATCTCCTTTTCGAGGACCTAATTTAATTAAGCGACAATAACCCCCTGACCTTTCTTTATAGCGCGGGGCAATTTCTTCTAATAATTTCTTGGTCGCGGTGCGATTCTGTAAAAAAGAATTAATTTCGCGATAATTAGCTAAATTATTTTTTTTAGCGCGAGTAATTAATTTTTCCACGATTGGTTTTATGGCCTTAGCCTTAGCTTCAGTAGTTTTTATTTTTTCTTTTAATAAAAAATTTACTGCTAAGCTCTTTAATAAAGCTCGCCGAGGGCCAATTTTCCTTCCGAGAATTTTTCCTTTTTTTCGATGACGCATATTTTTTTATTTCTTTTTCTTTTTTGTTGTCGCCTTTTTCTTAGGGGCTTTTTTCTTAGACGCTTTTTTAATTGTTTTGGATTTTTTAGTCGTGGTTAATTTTTTATTTGTCTTTTTTTGTTTTTTGCCAGTTGATTTTTTAATCTTTTCTTTTTTTTCTGGTTTAATAATATTTTTTCCTAAATCAGACAAAATTTGAAATTGTTCTGAGAGTAAAGTACTGGCCTGTAAAAAAGCCTCTAAAGGATTAATAGTGCCGTCAGTTTCTATTCCTAAAGTAAGACGGTCAAAATCAGTCTTTTTTCCTACCCGCATATTCTCTACAGAAACAGAAACATTTACTACCGGACTAAAAATAGAATCAGTAACAATAGTATCTAATTCAAATCCTTCCCGAGATTTTTCCTCAGAGGGAACCCAACCATAACCAGGCTTTACCCAAATATCCATTTCTAAACTAGCCTTACTATTAGTTAAGGTGGCCAAAAGTAAATCAGGATTAAAAATCTTTACTTCTGCGTTTTTTTCAATATCTCCAGCCATAACCTTTTTTTCTCCTTTAGCTTTAAGGGTTAATTTAATTGGTTCTTTTTGCTCAGATAAAATTTTTAAACGAAGAGATTTCAAATTTAAAATAACGTCCAAAATATCTTCTTTAATTCCATCTACGGCTGTAAATTCATATTTCACCCCTTTAATTCTCACTGCGGTCACGGCTGCTCCGGGCAAAGAAGTAATTAAAACTCTTCTTAAAGAATTTCCCCAAGTTAAACCATAACCCGGCCAACAAGGTTCAATAATTATTTCTCCTTTATTTTTATTTTCTTTGTCTAAGCGGTATTCCACTTTATTAGCAAAAAAACTTTTTCTCATATTTTTATGTATTAAATAATTTATCAACTATATATAAAATAATTTATCGACTATAAAATAATTTATCGACTATAAAATAATTTATCGACTATAATAACCAACAATTAATTCCATTTCATATTCTTTTAATAAACTTTCAATGTCTGGTTCTTGAATAATTTTTATCTCATATTTTTTGCTATCTAAACTTAACCACGGAGGTAAAATGCTTTCTTTTTTATGACTCCCCATTCTTTCTTTCACTTGATTAACAATGTTCTTTTTTTCTTTAATTTTTATCTCATCCCCCACTTTAACTTGATAAGAAGGGATATTAACTTTACGGCCATTTACCAAAATGTTGCCATGAGAAACTATTTGTCGAGCCGCTCGGCGAGAATCTACTAAACCAGACCGGTAAACAACATTATCTAATCTTTGTTCTAATAACTTTAAAAAATTCTCTTCCGTGTTACCAGCTCTTTTTTTTGCCTTTTCAAAATAAGCTTTAAATTGTTTTTCTGAAAGATAATAAGAACGCCTTAAACTTTGTTTTTCTCTTAATTGGCGACCGTAATCTGATAAACGCGGGTAACCCTTTTGTCCGTGGGCTCCCGGGGGATATTTTCTTTTAATTAAAGCACACTTTGAACTATAACAACGCTCTCCTTTTAAAAAGAGCTTTTTTCCTTCCCGGCGACAAATTTTACACTTTGAATTAATTAACATAACATTTTAAATTTTTAATTTTGGTTACTTGGTATTATTTGTTATTTTTTATTTCCGTGGCAAAACAATAGCTATACCCTTCTTGGTTTTCTTGGTCGACAGCCATTATGAGGTAAGGGGGTAATATCTTTAATAGAAATTATATTCAAACCACTGGCATAAAGCGAGCGCACGGCAGACTCTCTTCCCATTCCTACTCCTTTAACAAAAACCTGAACATCTTTTAA
Organism: Patescibacteria group bacterium UBA6816; assembly: GCA_002452615.1. Classification (GTDB taxonomy): domain Bacteria; phylum Patescibacteriota; class Patescibacteriia; order UBA2591; family UBA6264; genus UBA6264. The sequence continues at coordinate 26,689 of DKES01000014.1, read as the reverse complement.
TCCGGTTTCTTTAACTTTTTCAACAACGTCTCTAACAATCACACTGGCAGCATAAGGAGTTGCTTTTTTAGGACCCTTAAATCCCATTTTCCCGGCATTAGACCAAGCTAAAACATTGCCAGAAGAATCAGCAATTGTCACAATGGTATTATTATAAGTGGCCTTTATATAAACTTGGCCCCGTAAAATATTTTTAATTATTTTCTTTTTCTTTGCCATTCTTTATTTAAAATTATAAAACCTTTATTTAAAATTATAAAACCTTTATTAAAATTATGTTTTTTTGGCGGCCGGACGTCTTCCACTGCCCGCTGTTTTTCTAATATTTCCCCGAATGGTTCGGCTATTAGTTTTAGTTCGCTGTCCCCGAACTGGCAATCTTTTGCTATGTCGAGAACCACGATAAGAACCAATATCTTTTAACCTTTTAATGTCATTTCTCACATCTCTTTTTAAAACCCCTTCGGTTCGATAACTATCCACCACTTTTCTTAATTCTTCTATTTCTTCAACACTTAAGTCTTTGACTTTTTTATCTTTATTTATTTTAACTTTTTCTAAAATTTTATTTGACCGACTACGGCCAATACCAAAAATATAGGTTAGACCTATTTCTATTCTTTTTTGGGGAGGTAAATTAACACCAACAATTCTGGCCATAAAAATAATTTAAACAAATAAAATAAGCTCCGTTAATAACGGTTATCCTTGCCTTTGTTTGTGTTTAGGATTTTTACAAACAACGTAAAGCCTTTTACCACGTCGCACTATTTTACACGAGCGACAAATCTTTTTAACCGAAGCTCTTACTTTCATAATTGCCGTTTAATTACGGTAAACAATTCTACCTTTAGTTAAGTCGTAAGGACTAATTTCTAATTTTACCCGGTCCCCAGGAGATATTCTAATATGATGCAGGCGCATCTTTCCGGAAAGATGCGCTAAAATCTCTTTCCCATTTTCTAATTTAACGCGAAAGGTGGCAGCAGGCAATAATTCCTCTACAATTCCTTCGGCAGTTAAAAAATCTTTTGATGTTTTTTGACCTTCTGGCATACCAGGTGGTAAAACCTTGACAGTTGTTGTTCTGTCAGAATTTTCAAAATTAGTTTAATTAATTATTATTTAAGTACAATTTATTTTACATGGTTCAAAAATACTGTCAACCCCACTCTTAATTATCTTGATTATCTGATAACTGAATGGAAAAATTAATCCGGTTTGAAAAAAGTGGGGTTTGAGGCCAAAACTTAGGAAAAGAATTAATTTCTACTTCTTTTATTTCTGGAAATTTTTTTAACTCTTCCCTAACCCAAGAAATATTTTTAAATTGAATTTTCTTTTTAAGTTGTTCTTCATTATATCGTGGGACTACTTCTTCTGAAAAAATTACTTTAATGGTTGCTTTTTCTAAAACAAAATCTTTTTTTAAACATTTAATTTCCCATTGCTCTGGATGAAAAGAAAAAACCCTTTTTCCGTCTTTAAATGGTTTTTCCATCTTTTCTTTATTTAATAATTTTTCTGTTTGCAAAGAAATCAATTCTTTTAAATCTTCTTTTTTAAAAACAAAAATACGATTACTTCCCTCCTCTCTTAAACTTTCGATAAAATAATATTCTGGAAATTCTTCTTGATTTTCTTCTCTTATTTGCGCCGGTAAAATACTCGGATTAAAACAAATTTTTTGGGCCCGAGTATCTAATTGAATTTCCAAATCCATAATCAAGGGTTCAGGATTAACTATTAATTTTACTTCCGCCCAAGGAAACCAACAAACAAAAAATAATAAAAATAAAATTAAAAAGCCAATTAAATATATCTTGAAGGATAAAAATTGAGAAGAAATCATAAAATAAATTCTAAACGAATGTTCCAGCAATATTTTAACATTTTTTCTTTAATCTTGGCAAACTATTAAAAAGTGTTAAAATAAAGAAGGATAATAATTAACTAAAATAATTTAATTATATGGATGCTCCTACTATTCAAAAAATAAAAAATAAAAATTTTACCTGGATAGATGTTTCCCAGTGCAACTATGAGGAAATGCATCATTTAAAACAAAATTTTGATTTGCGCTCGGCTCACATTAATGATTGTCTCTCTAAAATTCAAAGACCTAAATTAGACTTGGAAAAAAATTACATTTTTATGGTCCTTCTTTTCCCTGTTTATAATAGAAAAACAAGGAAAATTAAACCCTCAGAGGTAGATTTTTTTATTGGCCCTGATTATTTAATTACGATTCATCGTTCTGAATTAAATCCACTTATGAATTTTTTCAATTCCTGTAAAATAAATTCTGTGGAACGGGAAAAGTATTTAACTGGAAAATCATCTGTCCTTCTTTATGAAATTCTTCGGAATCTTTTTGATTATTGTGTTCCTATTCTTGATGCACTTAATTCAAATATCAACAGTATTGAAGAAAATATTTTTAAAGGCTACGAAAAAAAAATGGTTCGAGAAATTTTAATTGCTAAAACAAATATTGTTAATTTTAGAAAAATAATGCAAGCTCATAGTTCAGTAATTTTGAAACTAACAAACAAAGGTGAATTATTTTTTCCTTCTCTTAAATATAAAGAATATCTTAAAGAAATTTTAGAAAGTACTGAAGATATTTGGTCTAATGTGGAAAATTTAAAACAAAGCATTGAGGCTATTGAAAATACTAACAATTCTTTGATTTCTTTTCAATTAAATGACGTAATTAAAATTTTAACCACTATTTCTGCAATTATTCTTCCGATTACTCTAATTGCCAGCATTTTTAGTATGAACTTACAATTTATGCCCCTTTCTAATAATCCTTTTGCTTTTTGGTTTATTACTGGATTAATGATTCTTGTTTTAGCTTTTCTTTTTCACGTCTTTAAAAACAAAAAATGGCTTTAATATAAAGAAAAAGGGCCTTAAATAAACCAAATTAAAAGATAAATCAGTTTAATTAACGCCACCTACTTTTTTAAAATACGTTGAATTAATTTCCAGGTCTTTTTTTCAATCTCGTCTTTAGATAACATTTTCCCTTGACGAGTACATTCAATGGTTTTAAAATCTCGCGGATATAAATCAACTACTTCACAAAAAATCTTTTCCGCCTTTTTTAAATGAAGGATATCCCGCTCATGGATATCTCTTTTTTTATTGCCCAAATACTCTCTTTTTTTCTTATAGTCAATTAATCTAAAGGCTATTTCCGCGGGAACGTGTAAAAAAATATTTAAATCTGGACAAGGTAAACCTAAAATATTATATTCTAAATTATACAACCATTGATAAAATTTTTTTCGTCCGGCACTATTTTTAATTTTTAAACCCTGATGAACTAAATTAGAAGCCACATAACGATTAGCAATAACTACTTCTCCGTCTTTTAACCATTTATTTAATTGATTAAGAGCTGCAAACCTATCTAAAGCATAAAAAAGAGAAGCCCGATAAGCACTCACTTCTTTCCAATCTCCATAATTACCATTTAAATATTGTTTTACAAAATATGAAGAATCTTTATCATAACGAGGAAAATCCAAACTCTTAACTTTAATTTTCATTTTTCTTAAACGTTTTAATAAACGTTCAAATTGAACTGTTTTTCCTGACCCATCTGTTCCCTCTAGAATAATTAGTTTCCCTTTTTTAAATTTTTTCATATTATCTTTGAAAAAACTTGGTTCGCCAGCTACCTTACCTACCGGTAGACAAGGCGGACTAAACTTTTTAAAATATTATTTTTAATCCTGGGCCCATAGTAGAAGACAAGGTAATTCCTTTAATAAAATTTCCTTTTACTCCGGCTGGTTTTTCTTTTCTAACTGCCAAAATAAAAGCCTCAATATTATCTTTAATTTTTTCTTTGGGCCAAGAAACTTTAGCAATCGCTTGATGGATATTTCCTCCCGCATCATTTCTAAAATTAATTTTTCCTTGTTTTAACTCCGCCATTGTTTTTTTTATGTCTGTGGTAACCGTATTTGTTTTAGGATTAGGCATTAAACCTCGGGGACCTAATATCTTGGCAATTTGAGACAAATCTTTCATTATTTTGGGTTCAGCAATAGCTACATCAAAATCACACTTTTTTTCGTTTTTAATTTTTTCAATTAATTCTCCTCCTCCGACTAAATCAGCCCCTGCTTCTTGAGCCTCTTTTTCATTTTCCGGACTAACAAAAGCAGCAATTTTTTTCTTTTTCACTTCTCCACCAGGAAGAATTAAACTCCCTTTAACTTGTTGTTCTGTTTTTTTAGGATTAATTCCTAAACGAAAATGAATTTCTACGGCCTCTTCAAAATTAGCCGCTTTATTTTCTTTAATAAAATCAATCGCTTCCTCTAAAGAATAATCTTTAGGGGCAATCTTTTTTTTAATTTCTTGATATTTTTTACTACGCATAATATTTGGTTAATTAAGGATTAGGGATTGGGAATTAGGGATTAAATAATATAAAATCCTAATTAACTGGTGGCCCAATTACCTAAGTGCCTAAATATTTAATCAATAACTTCTACTCCCATTTGTCGGGCCGTTCCTTCAATAATTTTAGCTGCTTGGTCAATGTCTTCAGTGTTTAAATCTGGTAATTTTACTTTGGCAATTTCTTTTATTTTGCTCCGGCTAATACGAGCCACTTTTTTTTGTAAAGGTTGGCCAGAACCTTTTTCAATTCCGGCTGCTTTTTTAATTAATTCCGCGGCTAAAGGAGTTTTTAAAATAAAATCATAAGTTCGGTCTTCATAAACAGTTATTTCCACTGGGATTACACTTCCCATTTGGTCTTTAGTTTGGTCATTAAATTTTTTACAAAATTCACCAATATTTAAACCATGTTGACCCAAAGCCGGACCAACTGGTGGAGCGGGATTAGCTTGTCCAGCGGGAATTTGTAATTTTAAGATTGTCTTTATTTTTTTAGCCATTATTTATCTTTTATTCTAATTAAAGTTTTTTAATCTGAAGAAAGTCTAATTCCGCAGGTGTTTCTCTCCCAAAAACAGAAATTAAAACTTTTACCCGTCCCCTTTCTTCGTCTACATTAGAAACCTTGCCCTCAAACCCCTTAAAAGGTCCGTCAATAATTCTAACAGGCATTCCTGGGTCAATGTCTATCTTATATTTAGGCTCTTCCACTCCCATTCTTTTTTGAATTGACTTAATTTCTTCTTCATTTAAAGAAATTGGGGTAGTCCCTGAACCAATAAAACCAGTTACATTAGGGGTATTTCTTACCACATACCAAGAATCATCAGTAACAATCATTTCTACTAAAACATAACCGGGGAAAATTTTTTCCCTAATAGTTTTTCGGCGGCCATTTTTAATTTTAATTCTTTTTTCAGTCGGAACTAAAATATTAAAAATTTTATCTGACATATCCATGGATTCAACTCTTTGTTTTAAATTTTCAGCCACGGTCTCCTCATATCCTGAATAAACATGAATCGCATACCAATGACGACCCTGTTCTCGTGTTTGTTTAGACATATTTATAAAATGATTATTAAACTAATTTAATCTTAATTTTAAATTATTAATTGTAAAACTCTGGTAAGAAAAAAATCAACTATTCCCAAAAAGGCGGCCACCCCTAAACTAATTCCTACCACTAAAAAAGTATTTTTAATCGCTTGGTCTTTGGTGGGCCAGCTAACTCTTTTTAACTCCTTAATGGAATTTTTAATATAATTATTTAATTTTTCAAACATATTATCTAAATTAATTTTTTTTAATAAAATGATAAAGTGTTCTCAAGCAGATTCTTAAAAAGACCGCAGGCGGTCTAGCCCATAAAAGATAACAGATTTAATTATTTTTGGCAAGATTAAATATCTAAATTTTCCACACCTTGGGCTCGGGTTTGAATAAACCTTTTTCTCGGAGAAACTTCTTTCCCCATTAAAACTTCAAATATCTCGTCGGTTTTAGCTGCGTCCACAATTTCTATTTGCTTTAAAATTCTATTTTCAGGGTCCATGGTAGTTTTAAAAAGTTCGTCAGGATTCATTTCTCCTAATCCTTTATAGCGCTGAATACTTAAACCAGTAATTTTTTTCTCTTCAATCTCTTCAACTTGGTCTTCTTGTTTTTTTGAACCAATTTCCTTAACTTTAAAACCTTTGGTGGTTTTAGTTACCGGAGATTTTTTTTTCTTTTCCCCTTTTTCCACAATAATCTTATTTAAAATTTTGTTTTTTTCTTCTTCTGAATAAACATAATGATTATTTTTTCCTGATTTAATTCGATACAAAGGAGGTCGAGCAATATAAAGATGGCCTTTTTCTATTAACTCTGGAAAATAGCGATAAAAAAAGGTTAAAAGAAGAGTGCGGATATGAAGCCCATCTGAATCCGCATCACACATTATAATAATCTTATGATAACGTAGTTTTTTAATATCAAACTGTTCTCCAATACCAGTCCCCAAAGCAATCACTAATGATTTTAACTCTGGATTAGCTAAAATTTTATTTAACCTGGCTCTTTCTACATTTAAAACTTTTCCTCTTAAAGGAAGAATGGCTTGAAATTTTCTATCCCGGCCCATGCGACAAGAACCACCAGCACTATCCCCCTCAACTACGTATAACTCACATTCTTCTGGAACTTTAGAAGAACAATCAGATAATTTTCCCGGCAAAGCTAAACTGTCTAAAACTCCTTTTCTTAAAACATTTTCCCGCGCCGCGCGTGCGGCTTGACGAGCCCGAGCTGCTAAAAAACATTTTCCCACAATAGCCTCGGCATCTTTAGGATTTTCTTCTAAAAATATTTGACAAGCTTCACTAAAAACTGAATCAACCGCTGTCCGAGCCTCATTATTTCCTAAACGCGCTTTAGTTTGTCCTTCAAATTGAGGGTCTACTAAACGCACACTAATCACCGCGGTTAAACCCTCTCTGACGTCATCTCCTGATAGATTTTTATCTTTTTCTTTTAAAAACTTTTTTTCTCGAGCATAATTATTTAAAGTTCTGGTTAAGGCGGTTCGAAAACCACTCACATGGGTCCCTCCTTCTGGAGTATAAATGTTATTAGCAAAGGACAATAAATTTTCCTTATATCCATCTGTATACTGCATCCCTATTTCTACGGCCACATTATCTATTTCTTTTTGAACATAAAAAATATTATCCTGATTAATTTTATTAGTCCTATTTAAATAGTGAACAAAAGAAGCAATTCCTCCTTCAAAATAAAAAACATGATTTTTTTCATAATCTTTTTCGCGCTTATCAGTAATAATAATTTGAACCTTTTGAGTTAAATAAGCTTGTTGACGAAGATGAGAAAGAATAGTTTTCCAATCAAAAGAAACTTCTTCAAATATTTCTGGGTCGGGTTTAAAAGTAATAATAGTTCCCGTTCCCTTGGCAGAACCAACGGCTTTAACTTTTCCTAAAGGTTTCCCCCTTTTATATTCTTGGCACCATAATTTTCCTTCTCTTTTTACTTCTGCTTTTAGATAAGAAGATAAGGCATTAACCACTGAAACCCCCACTCCATGCAAACCACCAGAAACTTTATAAGCGTTTTTATCAAATTTAGCTCCGGCGTGTAATTTAGTCATTACTACTTCTAAAGCAGATTTTCCCGTGGATTTATGTTTATCAACTGGAACTCCTCGACCATTATCACTAATTCTTACTTGATTATGGGGTAAAAGTTCTACCTCTATTTTATTAGCATAACCACCAATTGCTTCATCAATGCCATTATCCACAACCTCCCAAATCATATGATGTAAACCTCGGGTTCCAGTTGAACCAATATACATAGCCGGGCGCTTACGTACCGGAACTAATCCTTCCAAGACTGTAATTTGTCCGGCTCCATAATCACTTTTTTGTTTTTTAATTTTTTCTTCTTTTATTTTGAGGTTTTTTTGTATTTTTTGAGATTCTTTTTTCTTTGACATATTATCATTAATTGACTAATTTTTTATATTTTCATGTTTTAATGTTTTCATGTTTCTATTTATTGCCCAATCCCCAAGCACCCAATCCCTAATCTATTATACCAAAAATAAACAAATAAAACAAGCCTAAAATAATCCTAATTTAATCAATTTTCCTCTATTCCCACTTCCTCACAGGTCGCACCTGTGAGGAAGTGAGAAGTTTCCTGTGAGAGGTTTTTTCACGGGTTATTAGAAAAGGGGTTTTAAGATTGACAAAATCTGAAAATTTGCTATACTTAAAATAACAAAAAGGAGGTTTTAGAAATGAAACAGAAAGATTTCCTGATAATGGGGATTTTAGGTATTGCTATTATCTTCATTATGTTTTTTTATGTCAGCAGACCCATGCTCAAGGCAGTAAAAAATGATTTTGATAATGAAATCATTGACCTGGCTAAAAAAACCACCAAAAGTATTGGAACCTTGGACCAAAGAACCAAATCTTTAGACCAAAAAATGCAGAATCAGTGGGAAGTTCTTGATAAAAAAATTGATTCTGTTTATGCCGCCTCAATCAGTTATACTGACTTAAGAGTAAAGCCCCTGGAACAACGAGTTACTTCTGTGGAAGAAAAACAAAAATCCCAGGATAAGGCTTTGGTCGAATTAAAAAAAGATTTGGAACAAACTCAGAGAGTTCTCCACGCCCACGGCCGAAAAACCAATGACCTGGTGGAATTAATTTTTAAAGCCGCTTATGGTGCTAAATGGAACTCTGAGGGAAAAAAAGTCTTTGACCAATACGTGGTCTGTGGCAACCAAGAATTGTGGGACAAAGTCCTGGCTAAATTAACCCCGGAACAAATCAGCCAAGTTAAAAAAGTAGCTGATTTAGAAAAAAAGGTGGTTTGTTTAGAAAAGGCTTATTGCTCCACTAAAAAACGCCGGTAATACCAAAAGGCGGACAAAAATTGTCCGCCTTTCTTTTTTTATGTTCTATTTATTTTAAAAATCCATTCTGAAGCCTCTTCTTCAACTGCTGGTTCAGTCTCTGTAGCTTCTTCTGCTACTACTGATTCTGGTACACTACTTGCTTGGACTGGTTAGCCCTCTATTTGGGCTCCTGGTAAAATTTGTCTTATTTCATCTGCCTTATAAAAACCGCTACTGTGTCCAATAAAAATATTGCCGTCAGCTTCTCCGTTTCCCACACTATCTATTTGATAACCATCTTCTGCGGCTCTAATATTAACTAGTTGTTTTTCACCTTGTTCATTTATAATATATTTTGGCTCCCAAATATTTTCTTGGGGCAATTCAATACTTTGAGCCTTTTCTTGCCAGATTTCAATGGATTCATCAAATTTCTCTAAATTAAAATTATCTAATTTTTCTCCGCTAAGAAAATCTTTAAAATCATCTGCTTTTAAAACTCCGTCTTCCCCGGCTAACCATTGGGAAAAAAATGCTTGTTCTTTTTCTCCTAAATTATAGGTTTCTGTTAGGGCCTGAACATGTTCTATTAATTTTTCCGGGTCTGGCTGGCCAAAATGTAAAAATCCTTGCCCTTTTTGTAATTCTTCATTAAGGTGATTCGCCCGAATTTCTTGAACAGCCGCTTTAATATCTGAATATTGATCATATTGTTCCGGGTCTAAACTATTTAAATATTCTTCGGCCCCTTTTTGAGCTCCTTCTGAAACCGGAGTATAATCATCAATATTAGTTCCTAAGTATTCATTATAGATTGCCCATAATCGTTCTTGTTCTTCAGTCATATTTTCCACCCCCAGTTCATTTAATTCACTTAAACTAGTGGCTTGACTAACCTGTTCTGACCTTAAATAATTTTCTACTCCACCCGCTTCTTTGACATCATTTAAAACTTGGTCTACCGTATCAGTGTCTAGTGCTTCCCCGGTTTTTTGCCCATATTCTTGTAAAATTTTATCATTCTCTATAATATTTTGTTTGGCAGAATCACTTAATTCAGGAAAAGCCTTATCAACCTCTCCTGGGTCTTCTAATTCCATTAATTTATTCCAATCAATTTTTTCCATTTGGTCCGCGGTTAATTCATCTACGTCTACTCCTTCAGCTAATCCATATTCTTGCGGGTCAGCCGCAATTTTATCTTTAAAATAATCAATGGCATGAGTCTGTTCAGCTTGGTCTGCTCCTTCAAAAACTTGTTTAAAAACACTTCTCTCTTTTAATTGATTTTCTACTTCTTTCCAAATACTTGTTCCACCTTGATATTCTAATGATTCTGGAACAAAAACTTCCTCACTTTCTTCTGCGGCCGCAGTTAAACCAGCTGCAATTCCTTCTTTTTCCGCTTTTAAATCTTTTATTTCTTTTTCTATTTCTGATTCTGTTAAAGGCTCTTCACTTAATTCTTCAATAGGAGCCTCTGATACTGGCACTTCTTCAACTGGAACCTCTGATGCTAAATCTACTCCTTCGGTCGCGGTATTAGAAACAAATTCTTCTGTTGCTGCAGCTGTAACGGCTTCTCCTTTAAATAAATCTGAAATAAAGTCCTTTCCCTCTCCCAGGGCCTGACCAAACAAACCACTACCCATAAATGTTCCCACTCCTATGGCAATCCCCTTTCTTTTCAAATCTTTTTCTTGAGCCCTTTTTCTTGCTTCTTCTAATTTCTCATCCATCCCTTTTATTAAAATATCAAATTTATCAGAAGGGTCAACTTCTTTATTATTTCTTAAAAATTGCTCTTTTAAAGAGTTGTATAATTTATTTTTCTGACCTAATTCTTCTCCGGTATTTTCGGCCTCTTGTTCAAGAAAAGTCATTCTTTCTAAAATTTCATCGTTGTTCATTTTTGCTAATTCTGCTGGGGTTAATTCTTTTTTCATCCCCCTTTTTAATTCTTTTTTTTCACCAAACATTTTTATTAAATCATAAGTACCAAAACCAGTTCCTACTCCAATTAAACCTTTTCGAGCCGCTAATGCGCCAGCTAAACCAATTCCCCCACCAAAAGCAAACCCCGCTCCTAATAAACCAAAACTAATTCCCAATCTAACAGAAAGAGTTTTGGTTAAAAATCTTCCGGTTCCTTTAAGAATTTTCTTAACTCGGGGGTCATCTTCTTGACTTTCTAATTTTTCAATAGTTTCTTTACCTAAAAGTCGGGCAATATTCCATTCCCCTAATTTTTTATAGCTATCATAAAATTTTTGACCAAATCCTTTTTCCTGATTATATTCTTGGGCCCGCAAATCTGTTAAAACTAATCTTTCATTTAAAAATGAATTGAGGTTTTCTCCAAAAATTTCTGCCTTTTTCCCTTCATATTCCTTTTTTGCTTTTTCATATTCTTGTTCAACCTTGTCTTTACCATCTCCAATTGATTTAAAAAATCCTTTAATTCCTTGATATTTTTTAAAATTAATCTCAGCTTTAATTAAATTATCCCTGGCTTGTTGAAGTTCTTGAAAAGTTTTCTCTTTTTTACTTTCTTTTTTCTCTTCTGTCTTTTCCTTTTTATCACTTTCTTTTTCTTTTGCTGGTTCTTTTTTTGTTTCCTTTTCTACCTTTTCTTTTTCTAGGTCTTTATTTATTTCTTTTTCTAAATCTTCTATTTTTTCTTTGTCTAACTTTTCTACTTCTTCTATTTCTTCTTTTGTTAAATCTGGAACCTCTATTTCTTCTTCTTTCCCCTTATCTGATTCTTGGTCTGACAAATTTTTAAAAAAATCTTTTTCCGTCATATTTAAAAATTAAAATAAATTAAATATATAATTATAATAAGTATAGTTTTAAGCCTCTTTTAATTCTTGGTCTATTTTTTCTCCTTGTTCTAAAATTTCTTTTTTTACTTTTCCCACTTCTTCTTGAATAATTTCCCTTAAATTAGGAACTCGTTCTTGTAAAAATTGAATTTTTATTTGGTCTCCTTCTCCAGCAATTTTTTCAAACTCTTGGTGGGCTGATTCAGGTAATTCTTCCATTAAACGTAAAATAATTCTTTTTTCTGTTAATTCAGCCATTTTTTCAATTAAACTTGCTTTTTTTTCGTCAGATAGAGATTCTATTCCTAAAGCAGAAATAAGGTTTTCTTTTAAATAATTTTTTTCCGTCATAAGATTATTATTATTGATTAGAAATTAATTAATCTTTTATTAGATTAGCACAAAAATCTTTTTTTGTCAATTTTACTTAATTATTAAAAAATACACCGGTTCAACCGGTGTATAAAATAAAATTTATCCACAAATAAAAAAGGATTTTTTTATTTATTTTTTCGAGATTTTTTTCTTAAAAAAGCTGGAATTTCTAATTCATCTTCTATGCCTGTTTTTAAATCTGTTTTTATTTTCTCGTCTTCTTGGTTTAATGAGTCATCATTTTTATAAACATGAATTTCTTTTTCTTGAGAAATTATCCTTGGAGAAGTAAAATCATCTTCTTCCTCTTCTTCTAAATCCTGGGCTTCAAAACCATGGTAATGAGCCCGGTCAAATCCAGTGGCAATTAAAGTTATTTTAAGTTTATCTTTTAATTTTTTATCAATCACTGCCCCAAAAACTACTTTGGCTCGCGGGTCAACTTGTTCTGTAATCATTTCAGCAATCTCATTAACTTCCATCATTTTTAAATCAGGTGAACCAGTGATTACAAAAACTACTCCGGTGGCTCCTTTAATGGAAAGACTCATTAAGGAATTTTTAAGCGCGCCTTGAACAGCTTGTTTAACCCTTTCTTCTCCTTGTCCATAACCAATCCCTAATAAGGTTTTTCCTGCTCCTTGAAGAATTGGTTTAACATCAGCAAAATCAATGTTAATTAATCCTGGAATATTTAAAATATCAGAAATTCCTTGAACCCCTTGTTTTAAAACTTCGTCGGCAATATCAAAAGCCTCTAAAAGAGGCGTGGATTGGTCAATTACTTGTAAAAGCTTGTCATTGAAAATAGGAATAAAAGAATCAACCCGATTAGATATTTTTTTAATCCCCTTTTCCGCGATTGACTTCTTTTGTGAACCCTCAAATGAAAAAGGTTTTGTCACAATGGCTACGGTTAAGGCCTTGGTTTTTTCTAATAAATCAGCGATGGCCATGGTTCCTCCAGTACCAGTTCCTCCTCCAAAACCAGCGGTTAAAAAAATAACGTCAGCTCCTTGTAAAGCCCGTTTAATTTCACTCGCATTTTTTTCTACTGCTTGTTGTCCTAAATTAACATCAGACCCTGTTCCTTGTCCTTTAGTTATTTGGCCAATGCGAATTTTTTTTATATTTCTACTTAAATTACTCAGGGCTTGATTATCTGTGTTAATAGCAATATATTCTACCCCTAAAATTTTAGCGGCCACCATTCTTTGAATTGCCGAACCTCCGGCTCCTCCCACTCCCACTACTTTTATCTTTGCTGTTCCTGTTTTACTAGAAGTTGTTTTTTTTGTTTTTTTTTCAGCCATATCTTTCAATAAATTTAAAATTAAGTGGAAGAAATTTTTCTAAAAATTTTTTTAATAAAATCTTTTGTTTTTCTTGAAGAAAAAGAAAGACGAGAAAATTCTTGCTTGTTCTCGGATTTTCCCCATAAAACTAATCCCACCGCTGTAGAAAAACTAGGGTCAAAGGCCTTGTTAATTCCACTCATAAATCCTTGAGGAGAACCTAATGAAGCCGGGGTTTTAAAAACCTTTTTAGCTGTTTCTACTAATCCGTCTAATTTTGCTCCGGCCCCGGTTAAAATAACTCCAGCCGGTAATTTACTCTTTCTCCCAATTTCGGCTAACTCTTTATCTACCATTTTAAAAATCTCTTCACACCTGGCTTCAATAATTTGAGCGACTTTTTTCTGAGAAACAGTTCCTTCTTCTTTTTCACTTAAATCTTTAAAATTAATAATTTTATTCCGCCCGGCTTTTTCTGGCAAAGAAGTACCATAATTAATTTTAATTAATTCTGCCAACTCTACCGGGACTCTTAATCCAATGGCTAAATCATTGGTAATATGCCGAGCGCCAATAGGTAACACTTTGGCCGTTAAAACGTCTCCTTCTTCAAAAACAGCAAAACTAGTGGTAGCGCTGCCAATATTAACTATCACCGCTCCTAATTCTTTTTGTTGCTTATCTAAAACCGCTTCGGCAGTGGCTAAAACAGTAAAAACTGTTTTATTAACATCAATTCCGACGCGATGAAAACATTTATTTAAATTTTTAATCTGATTAGATAATCCTAAAATAATTTGAGCCTCTACTTCTAATCTCACTCCGGTCATGCCTACGGGGTCAAGAATTCCCACTTGTTTGTCTACGGAAAAACTGCGGGGCAAAACATGAATAATTTCATAATTAGGTGGGGTGGCTACTTTTTCCGCCGCCTCTAAAACCCTTTCTACATCCTCTCTTTTAATGTCTCCGTCTGCTCCAGAAACAGCCACTACTCCTCGACTTTCCTGAGAAATAATATGAGTTCCAGAAATGCCAATACAAACATCTTCAATATTCTGACCAATCATTCTTTCCACTTTTTCCGTACAAGCAGAAATACTAGAAACCGTATCTTCAATACTCGTAATAACCCCTTTGTTTATTCCATCAGAAGAACCTTCTCCTAAACCAATAATATGCAAATCTCCTTCTGGTCGAATTTGCCCCACTGCAATTCTAATTGTGGACGAACCGAGGTCAATCCCGGTAATGATTGATTGTCGAGACATAAAAAATTAATTAATTAGTTAAGAAATAATTTTTTCTATTTTTTTATTCATTATTTTTTCTCCTTTTTTGGTTTTATGTTCATACCCTAAAATATGTAAAAATCCATGCACCAAAAGAAAACTTAATTCTTTTTTTTGACTATGACCTTGATTTTTAGACTGAATCACTACTTGAGGCCAACAAATAACAATTTGAGCGGGGTCAGTAAAAGACAAAACATCAGTCACTTGGTTGACTTTTCGATATTGACGATTTAATAATTTTATCTCCTTAGAACCAACTAAAGCTACGGATATTTCTTTAATCTTTTTCTGGGGTTTTATTTGGCGATGAGCTTTTTGTAAAAGAGAACAAATAAATTTTTTACTAACCCGGGCTTCAACTAGTTTATTGACTTCTACAATCATAATTTTCTAAATCTTAAAAGTTTTTTAAGGTCACCAACCCCTTTCTTTTAATAATTAAATTTTTGCCTCTTTAACTGGTTGAACTTCAATCGCGGAAACTGGACAAACTTCTTCGGCCATTTTATTACAACCCAAACTCTCCACTTCCTCTTTAATTACTTTAGCTTTATTGTCTGAATCCATGGTAAAGTTTCCCGGGCAAACAGCGGCACAACTTCCACAACCAATACATTTTTCTTTGTCTAATTTAACCTTAAACATATTTTTATTTTTTCTTTTCTTCTTTAAAGGCCTCTTTAATCTCCTCTAAGGTTTTTTGTGCTTCTTCTTTTATTTCCTGACTTTCAGTCCCAATTTTTTTCCCTAAATCTACGGCCTTATCCTTAACTTGGTCCGCTTTTTTACTCCATTCTTTTCTGGTTTCTTTTCCTGATTTTTTAGCGAATAAAACCCCTAAGATAGAACCGAAAAAAGTACTTAAGGCTCCAACCTTTAAAAATCTTTTAAAATTTTTCATAAATTTAATAATTATTTTTTTAATTGATTAAAGAAGGATAAATATATTTTTTATTCTTCCTCTTTTTTATTTTATCCCATTTATTTAAAATAACAACTGCTTCTGAGGCCGCGCGACCAACTTTTTCTTCTCCTTTAACCTTCCATTGATTGGTTGTAAAATTATCAAAAACCGCGCAAATAGCTCCGGTTCTTAACCCATAAATATTTCCTAAAACAAACAAGGCTGAACTTTCCATTTCTAAATTTAAAACTTGAGCTTTTTTTAAATCTGGTAAAACATTTTCAAAATTAGAAGGAGCATACCCTTGATAACCTTTTCTTCCCTCTCCGACATAAAAAGAATCAGTGGAAGCAGTAATTCCTAAATGATATTTGTATTTTAATTTTTCACAAGCTTCTATTAAAGCTAAGACCACTTCATAATTAGCCGTGGCCGGATATTCTTTAGCCACATATTTTTCTGATGTTCCCTCTAAACGAACCCCGGCAGTATTAATAATTAAATCTCCGGGATTAACTCCTTTTTGTAAGGCTCCAGTACTCCCTACTCGGATAAAGGTTTTTACTTTTAATCGGGCGGCTTCTTCCACGGCAATAGCTAAAGAAGGGGCTCCAATTCCCGAAGAAAGGCAAGAAATTTTAACTTTTTTAAAAAATCCGGTTAAAGATTTATACTCTCGCTGAAAAGCAATTTGCTTTTTCTTTTTCCAGTCTTGAGAAATTTTTTCAATGCGACCAGGGTCACCGGGCATTAAAACATAAGGAGCTAAATCCCCTTGACGGCAACCAATATGATATTGGCTTCCGTCTTTAGATAATGGATTTTTGGCCGTTCCTTTATTCATAAAATTTATTTTAATTTTAGGTTAATAATTTATGTTTTTACTTTATTAATTCTCCTTTAATCCCGCCTGAAAAAATTTCTGTTAATTTAACTTTTTTGATTTTATTTCTTAAATCATTTTGAGATTCAACTTTGAATAAATCTTTTTCCGGAATAAAAATTTTTAAATAATTAGAGGTAAATCCTTGCCAATACTCTCCCTTTTTTTGTTCTAATAAAACTAATTCTTTTTTATTTAGAAAAAATTCTTTTCTTTTTCGACTCACTTCTTCTCCTAAAAGAATTAATTCTTGACTTCTTTTGTGTTTTTCTTTCTCCGCCACTATTTCTTTCATTAAAGCCGCTTTGGTTTGGGGACGGGCTGAAAAACGAAAAACATGTATTTTTAAAAACTCTCCTTTTTTAACAAAATCTTTTGTTTTTTTAAAGTCTTTTTTTGTTTCTCCGGGAAAACCAACAATAAAATCAGCAGTTAGATTAAGGTCCTTTATTTTTTTTAATGATTTAATTATTTTTTTTAAATCTGGGGCCTGATAATTTCTATTCATTTTTTTTAAAACCTTACTACTGGCTGACTGAATAGAAAGGTGCAAATGGTGACACAGTCGCGGATCTTTTTTTATTAAAGAAATTAAATCCTTTTTAATCTGGGTCGGCCAAAGAGAAGATAAACGAATTCTTAAATTATCTGTTTGCTCTAAAATATTTTTTAAAAGACCGGTTAAATCAACTTTGTTTTGGGGACAAGAATAAAAACCGATATTTGTTCCCACTAAAACAACTTCTTTAAATCCTTGTTTTTCTTTTTCTATAATCTCTTCTAAAATGTCTTTTTGCGGGCGGCTAATTAATTCATTTCTCATCCAAGGAACAATACAATAACTACAATAGTTTAAACACCCTGATTGAATTTTTATTAAAGCCCGGGTAGGAAAATGTTCTGGGGGCAAATTATTTTTTGGAGCGATTTTAAAAATAAGGGCTAATTTTTGGTCTAAATTATCTTTCTCTTTATTTTTTACCCATAGATTAACTTTTTCTTTCTCCTTTTCTTTCATTTCTGGAGTAAAACAACCGGCCACGATTAAAAAACAAGAGGGATTTTTCTCAAAAATTTGATGAATTTTTTGCCGGACTTCTTTGGCTGCCTTTTGGGTCACCACGCAAGAATTAATTAAACAAATTTTTGCCTCGGAAAAATTTTTTGTTTTTTCCCAACCTTGCTGAGAAAACTTTTTTTCTAAAATCTGAGTTTCCGCTTGATTTAACTTACAACCAAAAGTACAAAAATAAACCTTCATCTTATAATCTTTTCTTTAATTCTTTAATTATTTTTTCCTGGTCTACAATTTCTTGATTACCAGTGTGCATATTACGAATAATAATGGTTTGGTCTAAAACTTCTTGATGACCAAGAATCAAAGTCATTTTTACTCCCAACTTATTAGCCATTTCCATTTGTGCTTTTAAGCTGGTTTTATTTACATTTTCCTTGACTCTAATTCCTTGTTGTCGTAATTCTTCAAATAATCTTAAAGCTTGACGAGAAGCAATTTCTCCAATTTGGGCTAAAAATACTTGTGGTGGCCGAGAATGAGGAACACTTACTCTTTGAATTTTTAATTCTTCAATAATTCTCTCAAAACCACAAGCAAAACCAGCCGCTGGAGTAGGTCGTCCTCCCAGGTTTTCTACTAAATTATCATATCTTCCCCCTCCCCCTAAAGCGGATTGAGCCCCTAATTTTTCTTCTTTTATTTCCCTTTCTTCCTTTTTAACCGGCTCTTTTTTTTCTTCCTCAACTTGAGGCGAGGTTATAATTTCTTTTTTAATTCCTTCTCGATTAGGTAAAAATTCAAAAACTGTCCGCGTATAATAATCTAGTCCTCGCACCAAATAAGGATTAACTTTATAAACCACATTAGTTTCATCAAGATACTCTAAAACTTTTACAAAATGTTGTCGACAATCCGGACAAATATCATCAACTAATTGAGGGGCTTGCTGAATAATTTCTTGGCATTTTTCATTTTTACAATCTAAAATCCTTAAAGGATTTCTTTTTAATCTCTTTTGACAATCAGGACAAAGTGATTTTTGATGAGATTTTAAATAACGTACTAATTTATTCCGATATGGCTGACGACAAACCGGACACCCTAAACTATTAACTTGAATATTAACTTTTAAATTTAATAAATTAAACAAAACTTGAGCAAATAAAATTAATTGAGCATCAACCGAAGGGTTAGCCGACCCCACTGTTTCCAACCCAAACTGATAAAATTGTCTCATTCTTCCGGCTTGTGGTCTTTCATAACGAAAAGCTGGCCCAAAATAAAATATTTTTACTGGTTGAGAAAGATTAAACATTCCCTGTTCAATATAAGCTCTGACAATAGAGGGAGTTAATTCTGGCCGAAGCACTATTTTATTCCCTCCTCGGTCAGTAAACTGATACATTTGTTTTTCCACAATGTCTGAAGTCAATCCAGTTGCCTTTTCAAAAAGGGCTTGTTCTTCAAGAATAGGAGAAAAAATTTCTTCAAAACTATATTCCTTGGCTAAATCCCTGGCTCTTCTAAGAACATAATTCCAAATCTTAGTTTCTTCTGGTAAAACATCTTTCATTCCTCTAAGAATTTCTGGCTGATATTTCTTTTTATTTTTTTTCTCTGGCTGGTCCTGAGTTTTCTTTTGTGTTAAACGAGGTCTTCCGCGCCGAGACTTTAAAAGCCGCCTAGTTTTTGATTTTTTTGTTTTTGAAGATGAAACCTTTTTTTTACTTTTTTTAGGTGAAACTTTTTTCTTTTTAGGCTTAACTTGAGTTATTTTTTTTGTTTTTGAAGGTGAAACCTTTTTTTTACTTTTTTTAGGTGAAACTTTTTTCTTTTTAGGCATATTTTTTAGTTTTAAAATTAATAAACAAAATCTGGCAACTCAATTAAACCAGCCACTTTAAACGGCCAGCCCCTTAGCCAGGCTCGTCCCACAATATCATCTTTACTAATCGGACCAAAACTACGAGAATCCAAACTTAAATTCCTATTGTCACCTAAAACATAATATTGTTCACTGTCTAATTCTACTTCAATTTCCCCTGGTGTTCTTGTGCCGGGGGTTAAATAATCTCTTTCGTCTAAAGTAATTCCCTGAGGAAATTTTTCATTATAAATCATAACTTTGCCGCGCTGAATAACTATTTTTTCTCCGGGTAAACCAATCACCCTTTTAATTAAATAATTTTGAGGATTATGAGATGGAGTAAAAATAATTATCTCTCCTCTGACTGGTTCATTAAAATAATAATTTATTTTTTCAATAATTAGATATTCATTATCATAAAAATTTGGTTCCATGGACGGGCCAACTACATAAAAGGGTTGAAAAACAAAACGATGAATAGGCAAAACAATAATAAAAGCTAAAACCACTAATTTAACTAACTCTAAAATTAAAGATAAAAAGGGAGAAATATTTTTTTTCCGATTTCTTAGTTTAACTTTTAAATTCTTAAATTTTCCCATCTTTTATTTTTCTTTTAAAGCAATTTTTCTTACGATTTTAGTAATATCCTTTTCTATTTTTTCTATTTTTAAACGTAATCGGAAAATAAAATAAAATAATATCACGATTCCTAAATAAAGAAGAATTTCTATCCCTGAACTGGAAAATCCCAGACGAAGAGCTAATTGGTCAATCTGTTTTAGAGCTAAAATCAAAAACCCAGCCCCAAACCAAAAAACCAACCAAAAAATAAATTCATTAACCCCAATTTGTTTTTTTTGTTTCTGCCAAAAAAGCCGTCCCAAAAACAAGGCAATGACAAAAAGGGCTAATATCTTTTGTAACATGATAATAATTTAATCAATTAACTTGTTTAAAAATAAATCTTTAACAATCTTAAAGCCGTGACTAATGTTTTGGCCAAAATGATGATAAATTACAGTAATCGGTGCCTCTTTGACTTTAAAATTATTTTTAAAAACTTTAGCTATAATTTCACTATTATGGGCCATGCGATCATTAATAATCTCTATTTTTCTGGCGACGCTGGCAGTTAAAACCCGAAAACCACTTTGCGGGTCAGTTAAAGAAACTTGCCAGAATACTTTATTTACTAAATGAGCTAAAGGAATAATAACTTTTTCTTTAAACCAAGGCATATTAGATTTTTTACCTAAAAAACGAGACCCAAAAACTACTTCGGCTTGATTATTTTTAATCAAAGCAACTAATTCAGGAATTTCTTTGGCTAAAAATTGTCCATCAGCATCAAAGTGAACAATAATTTCCGCTCCTCGAGATAAAGCTTTTTCATTTCCTGTTTGCAAAGAAGCTCCTTGCCCACGATTAATTAAATGTTTAACCACAATTACTCCTGATTCTTGAGCTAAAGAAAAAGTATTATCAACTGAACCATCATCTACTAAAATTATTTCATCCACATAATTCTTTACCTCCTCTAAAACTTTTTTAATATTTTTTTCTTCATTGTAAGCGGGAATTACCGCCATGGTTTTTTTATATTTTAATGTTCCCATGTTTTAATATTCTAATGACTTTTATTCTTGGTCATATTTCTGAACTAGAGGCTGTAAAAGCATGCGATTAGCCTTAATATATTCAATTAATTTTTCCAATCCTTCTTCTAATCTAATAATAGGAAACCAACCTAATTTTTCTCGGGCTAAAGAAATATCTGGCAACCCCAAAGTTCTCATAAAGGGCAGGGCTCCTCTAAATTCTACTGAAGATTTTGACCCGGTCATTTTAATAATTTTTTCTGCTAAATCAACTAACTTATTTTGTTGTGGGTGCCCTAAATTAATAGGTTCTTTTTCTTCTGACTCCATTAATTTAATTATTCCATTTATCATATCATCAATAAAACAAAGAGAAGTGGCAAAATTTTGGTCGCCATAAATAATTAAAGGCTTGTTGTTCAAGGCTTGTAAAATAAAATCAGGAACCATTTGTCCATCAAAAAGAGGTTCCCGAGGACCATAAGTCCTAAAAATTCGTGCAATTTTAGTATCTAATCTATAAATATCGCGATAATTAATAATCGCGGTTTCAGAAAATCTTTTTCCTTCATCATAACAAGCTCGAGCATCAGTAAAATTTACCTCCCCGAAATCAGTTTCTTTAAAAGGGGCTTGAACTTTCATTTTAGGACCATAAACCACTGCTGAAGAAGCAAAAAGAAATTTTGCCTGATATTGACGAGCTAATTCCAAAATATTAATTGTCCCAATTGAATTAGCATAAAGGATTTCCATTCTTAACTGATTAAAATTTTGGGCTGAAGTCGGACAAGCTAAATGATAAATTTCTTGTAAACCATGAATATCAAGTCGAAAATCATTTAATTCAGGAAACTGGCTTAAATCTAAAGGTTGATTAATGTTTTGTTTTAAAAAACGAAAATTAGGTTTTTGTAAAAGATGTTTAATGTTATTCACCTTTCCATCTCCAACAAGACTATCAACGCAAATAATATTAGCGTCATCAATTAACCGGTCGATTAAATGAGACCCTAAAAAACCAGCCCCTCCGGTAATTAAAATGTTTTTTGTTTTACCAGGATAAAACTTTTTTCTTTTAGAAAAAAACATAAATTTATGTTAAAAAATTATTTTTAATTAACTAATGAAAAAAATTTTCTTATTTTCTTTCTGAATTTTTTTCCTTAAAATCCGCTGGTTTATCTTTTAAGGCTTTCATGGAAAGATTAATTCTTCCCTGACGGTCAATTTCAATAATCCTTACTGGAATAATATCTCCGGTTTTAACCAAAGAACTCGGAGTTTTAACATAGTGATGGGCCATATCTGAAACATGAACCAAGCCTTCTTGTCCCGGGACAATCTCTACAAAAGCGCCAAAATCCATTAATCTTGTTACTCGCCCTTGAAAAACTTCCCCTATTTTAAATTCTCGGGTAATATCTTTAATCCATTGCATTGCTTTTTCTAAAGATTCTTTACTTTCTGAGGTAATAGAAACTGTTCCGTCATCTTCAATATCAATTGCCACTCCGGTTTGATTAATAATTTCATTAATAATTTTTCCACCCGGACCAATAACGTCTCTAATTTTATCTGGGTTGATTTTAAAAATCTTAACCCGCGGAGCATAAGAAGAAAGTTCTGGCCGAGGAGCAGGTAAAACTTTAGCAATTTCTCCTAAAATTTGTTTGATTCCTTTAGTTGAAGCTTCTAAAGCTTGCTTAATTATTTCTAAATTAATTCCTTTTGTTTTAGTATCCATTTGAATTGCGGTCATGCCTTTAGTAGTTCCAATGACTTTAAAATCCATGCCTCCGGGCCCATCTTCCACGTCTTGCAAATCAGTAATTATTTGATAACGTTTAAATCCTTTTTTATCTTCTTCTGAAGCCAAACCAATTGCAATTCCTGCCACCGGCCTTTTAATAGGAATTCCTGCATCCATTGCTGCTAAAGTTGAAGCACAAGCTGAAGCCATGGAAGTAGAGCCATTAGAAGACAATGATTCAGAAACAATTCTAATGGTATAGGGAAATTCTTCTTTATCAGCTAAAACAGGCAAAAATCCTTTTTCCACTAAAGCGCCGTGACCAATTTCCCGTCGTCCTGTTCCAATTCTTCCCACTTCTCCGACTGAATAAGGGGGAAAATTGTAATGATGCATAAATCTTTTTCTGCCACTTTCTTCCATGGTATCTAAATATTTTTCCGCGCCTGGTTCAGCTAAAGTAACAATAGAAAGAATTTGTGTTTCTCCTCGAGAAAAAAGTCCAGAACCATGCACCCGAGGCAAAACTCCCACCTGACAACTTAAGGTTCGGATTTCATCAAGGGCTCTTCTATCAATTCTTTCTTGATGGTCTAAAATTCTTTGACTCACCTGTTGATAAATTAATTTATTAGCATAATCAACAGCCTTTTTCCGCTTTTCTTTGCCAATTTGTTTTTCTATTAATAATTCTTCTAGCTTTTCTCTTATTTTATCACAAGCTTGAATTCTTTCTGCTTTAGTTTTCAAAGGTTTTTTAAATAAATACTTTTCTGACTCTTGATTAATAATTTCTTCTGTAATTTTAGTCCACTCTTTTTTTTCTTCCTCTTCTTCTTTAGTTAAAACTCTGACTAAAGGAGTTTTTTCTTTTCCTATTTTGTCTTGGATTTGTTGGAAAAAATCATTAAGTTTATTAATGTGCTTTAAACTAAATTCAGTTGCTTCCACAATTGTTTTATTTTCAATTTCTTTGGCCTCTGCTTCAATCATGGTTACCCGATTATTACGCCCGCAAATTACTAATTCTAAAGAACTTTTTTGGCGAGTCTCATTGGTCGGATTCAAAGCCCATTCTCCTCCTCTTTCTGGAGAACTAGTCTCTTTTTCTCCGGCAACTAAACTTGTTCTAACTCCGGCAATTGGTCCGTCCCATTCAATATCAGAAATAGACAAAGCTACTACTGCTCCCCAAAAGGCAACCATATCCGGATCATTTTCTCCATCAATAGAAAGTACGGTTAAAACAATTTGAACCGCTCGTCGACTATCTTGATTAAATAACGGTCGAATTGAGCGGTCAATTAAACGAGCCGTTAAAATTGCTTCTTCTGGGGGTCGGGTTTCTCTTTTAATAAAACGAGAACCTTTAATTTTCCCGGCCGCATAAAAACGTTCTTCATATTCAACTGAAAGGGGAAAATAATCTAATTCTCCCTCTTGGGCTCCTAAGACTGCGGTGGCCAAAACAGTGGTTTCACCATATTGAATAACACAGCTTCCATTAGCCTGACCAGCCATTTGATCAGTTTTAACAATTAAGTTTTTTCCGGCAATTTCGGTTTTAAATTCCATAAATATTTACCTCATAATTAATCAGTTTTATTTTAAGTACTGATGATTTTATTTATTAATTAAGAATTTCTTCTTATTTTTACTTAAATTAGTGAACTCGTCTGCTTCTTCAATTAATTTTGAAGAAGTTGTTTCACCAAAAGCCATTACCTCCACTAAACATCCCTTGTTATTTTTTAAATAAGAAACCAAGGGAATATAGTCTCCGTCTCCGGAAACTAAAACTACCACATCTAATTTGTCCGCCATTTTAATCGCGTCTACGGTTAAGCCCACATCCCAATCTGCTTTTTTCATTCCTCCGGAGAAAATTTGTAAATCCTTACTATTGATTTCAAATCCCTGTTTGGCAATCACATCAAAAAAATGCTTTTCTTCTTTAGTGTCAGATTTTACCACGTAAGCAATGGCACGAATAATTTGACGTTTAGCAATAGCAACTTCTAAAACCTTGGCAAAATTAACATTAGTTTTGTAAAGATTTTTAGCAGAATGATACATATTAGCAACATCTACAAAAACCCCTACTCGTTGATTTTTATATTTAAACATTTTGTTTATTTTTTAATTTTTTTAATCATCTTCTCGTAAGCCTTGGGTTTGCGGGCTTTTAAATATTTTAAAAATTTACGGCGCTGACTGACCTTTTTTAATAAGCCCCGCCGAGAAGAATAGTCATGAATATGGGTTCTTAAGTGTTCAGTTAATTCTTTTATTTCTTTGCTCAAAATCCCAATTTGAGCTTCTGAAGAACCCGTGTCTTTTTCATTAATTTTAAACTCATCAATGACTTCTTTTTTTTCTTGTTTTTTTGTTTTATTCATAAAATTATAAATATTCTTAATTTTGGCTTTAAATTTCGCCTTTGAATTTTGCTTTCTTATTTTAACAAAAAAGTAAAAAAAAGGCAAATATTTAAACTCTTTAAACCAATCATTTTCTGCTTATTGAAAAAAATAATTTTTCTGTTATGATAATTTAACATGTCTAATTTTTTTTCTAAATTTGTTAAATTATGGCTCCCGGTTTTAATTTGGGCTAGTTTTATTTTCTATCTTTCCGCAGTCCCTTACTTATCCAGTGGTTTAGAAAAATTTTGGGATGTTATTTTAAGAAAAATAGGCCATATCTTTGTTTTTGCTGTTCTTTTCCTGCTTTTAGCGCGACCCTTAAAAAAATCATTAAAATGGGCTTTAATTCTTAGCTTACTTTATGCTGTTTCTGATGAATGGCACCAAAGTTTTACTCCGGGACGCAGTCCTGGTCTCGCTGACCTTTGTTTTGATTTTGCCGGAGTTTTTCTAGGTTATTTATTTTGGCCTTTAATTTTAGAATCCAAATATAAATTTAAAAAATTTTTAAATTAAAATACTAAATCAAATATTAAAATTTTAATTTCGAGCGTCGCAAAATCTTGACAATTATTTTTAAAAAGAATATTATAAAAATATATGTCGGAAAATGTAGAACAATTAGTTCAAGATTTTTTAGAACACTTGGAAATTGAAAAAGGAGCGAGTAAATTAACTATTCGCAACTATCGTTTTTATTTAAAAAGATTTCTTCAGCAATCACAAGTTAATTCTCCCTCAGAAATTACTTTGGAAAAAGTAAGACAATGGCGACTTTGGCTTTCCCGCTTAAAAAGCCCGCGCCAAGGAAACTTATCCCCGGCAACTCAAAATTACCACTTAATTGCTTTACGGGTTTTTCTTAAATATTTAGCCAAAAGAGATATTAAAACTTTAGCCCCGGAAAAAATTGATTTAGCTAAAACCCAAGAGCGCCAAATTTCTTTTTTAGAGGGAAATGATTTAGAAAAACTTTTACAAGCTCCCTTAGAAATAAAGCAAAAAGATATTTTAAAATTCAGGGACAAAGCTATTTTAGAATTATTTTTTTCCACGGGTTTACGGGTCTCAGAACTAGCTAATTTAAAAAAAGAAGATATAAATTTAGAAAAAAACGAATTTAGTGTTCAGGGTAAAGGTAGTCGTTGGCGAATTGTTTTTCTTTCTAACCAAGCCCGTTATTGGTTAAAAAAATATTTATCAGTCCGCCCAGACACTGAACCTAATTTATTTATTCGCTATGACCGCGCCGCTAAAAAACAATCTTCTAAAAAAGATAGCTTAGGATTAACTCCACGCTCAATCCAAAGATTAATTAAAAAATATTCTAAAATTGCTGGCATTACTAAAAAAATTACACCGCATAGTATGCGTCACTCCTATGCGACTGACCTTCTTTCTAGTGGGGCTGACTTAAGAGCGGTTCAAGAATTACTTGGCCATAAAAATATCACCACTACTCAAATTTATACTCATATTAGTGACCAACACTTAAAAGAAGTTTATCAAGCTTTCCACGGCAAACAACGCCGAGAACAAAAAACATAAAACATATAAACATAGAACATAAAAACATAGAACATAAAAACATATAATTCAGGGTCTGACCCC